>QYQJ01000193.1 GCA_007280875.1 Bacteroidota bacterium | reverse complement strand
TCGGTGGATAATAAATAGATGCCGGATGCAGGATGCCGGATGCCGGATACAGATCATCGACTCATGACCTCCTGACCTCCTGACCTCCCGACATTCAGCCAATCCTTGTACCTTTGCTCTTTATCCCGGCGAAATGCGCAACCTCCGTAAATGGTTCTTCCGGATCATCCTCTGCCTTACCATTGCCTTTTTTAGATCCACCATTTTTTTTGTCCTGCTCTATAAATTCGTTCCCCCGCCGATCACCCCGCTGATGGTAGTAAGGCTGATAGAAGAACCAGTGAAAGGGCAAACACACCGGTTGTACAAGGATTGGGTCCCGCTCAAAGAGATATCGCCCAACCTGCAACTGGCGGTTGTAGCATCGGAAGACAACCGGTTCCTGGAACATTTCGGGTTTGATATGGATGCCATCGAGAAGGCACAGGAATTTAACGAAAACCAGAAGGGAAGACGGCTTCACGGCGCCAGCACCATCTCCCAGCAAACTGCCAAGAATGTCTTCCTATGGCCCCAGCGTTCCTGGGTGAGGAAGGGTCTTGAGGTGTACTTCACCTTCCTGATCGAACTCACGTGGAGCAAGCGACGGATCATGGAGGTTTACCTGAATGTTATTGAGATGGGGAAAGGCATATACGGGGCAGAAGCTGCTGCCCAATCCTACTTTCACAAACCGTCTTCGAAACTAACACGCAGTGAGTCTGCTCTGATCGCCGCCATCCTGCCTGATCCCAGGAGAAGAAATCCCGTCAATCCCACTCCCTTCCTTCTTGAACGGCAACAGTGGATCCTGTGGAATATGACTAACATCGGGAAGATCGACTACTGAATTTACGTTTCTTCTTCTACCGTAGAAGCGGAAATTCTTCGTAATTTCGCACCCTTTATTGATCACTATAAAACCTGTAATTATGTCAAAAGATGTGAAAAGGAAGAAGTACGTGTACTTTTTTGGTGGAAACAAAGCCGACGGCACAGCGAAAATGAAGAATCTGCTGGGTGGAAAGGGTGCAAACCTGGCTGAGATGGTGAACATAGGGCTGCCGGTGCCTGCCGGTTTTACCATCACTACAGAAGTTTGTACGTACTTTAACGAACACGAAAAAAAATATCCTCCCGAACTGAAGAAAGAGATCGCCGAGTCACTCAATAAGACTGAGAAAGAGATGGGAGCCATCTTTGGTGAACAAAAGAATCCTTTGCTCGTTTCGGTACGTTCCGGTGCCCGCGCTTCCATGCCCGGCATGATGGAAACGGTTTTAAACGTAGGATTAAATGACAGTACCCGCGAAGGGTTGATCAAAAAGACCAATAACCCACGGTTTGTTTACGATTCGCAACGCCGCCTGATCCAGATGTACTCCGACGTGGTGATGGAGAAAGCCGCCGGAATCGAGCCCAAAGAGGGGAAAGGCGTGCGTGTCCAGCTCGAACGCGAGTTACACGTAATGAAAGAGCGTAAAGGATACATGACTGACACCCAGCTCACTGCCGACGATCTGAAAACGCTGATCGAGATCTACAAGAAGAAAGTAGTGGAGGTGCTTGGCAAACCCTTCCCGGAAGATCCGATGGAGCAACTGTGGGGATCTATTGGCGCCGTATTTCAAAGCTGGAACGGCAAACGGGCTATCTCCTACCGCCGGTTCGAAGGGATCCCCAATGAATGGGGAACGGCCGTAAACGTGCAGTCGATGGTCTTCGGAAACATGGGCGACACCTCCGCTACGGGTGTAGCTTTCACTCGGAATCCCGCTACCGGAGAGAACTATTTCTATGGTGAATGGCTGGCTAACGCACAGGGAGAAGATGTGGTAGCCGGTATCCGTACACCGAATCCGATCAACGAGATCGGGAAGAATGAACACACGGTGCATCTGGAGTCGCTCGAAACCGCGATGCCAAAGGTTTACAGGGAGCTGAACAAGATCCAGCTCAACCTGGAGAAGCACTACAAGAATATGCTCGACATTGAGTTCACTATCCAGGATGGGACCCTTTACATGCTGCAGTGCCGGGTTGGTAAACGCAACGGACCGGCGGCCGTAAAGATGGCCGTCGATATGCACCGTGAAAAGCTGATCTCCAAAGAGGAGGCGGTACTGCGCGTGGAGCCCTCCCAGCTGGATGAGCTGCTTCATCCGATCCTGGATCCCGCCGCCGAGACCATTACAAAACCTGTCGCCAAAGGGTTGCCGGCAGGTCCCGGTGGAGCGACCGGACAGATTGTATTTACCTCCGAAGCTGCTGTAGAGTGGGCCAGGAAAGGGAAACAGGTGATCCTGGTCCGGGAAGAGACCAATCCCGAAGATATTGAAGGGATGCGGGCTGCCGTAGCCATTCTGACGGCCCGTGGCGGGATGACCAGTCATGCAGCCCTTGTAGCCCGTGGCTGGGGAAAATGCTGCATCGTAGGAGCAGGCGGACTCAGGATCGAGGCTGCACGAAAGACCCTTATGATCGATCTCACTGTCCTGAAAGAGGGAGACACCATCTCGCTCAACGGATCCAAGGGGTACATCTACGACAAAGAATTGCCGATGATCAAAGCAGCGGAAGAAAATCCCGATTTCCGCGCCTTCATGAAGATCTGTGATGCAGTGCGTACGATGAAGATTCGAACCAATGCCGATACGCCGGATGATGCGACCAAAGCCCGGGCATTCGGGGCTGAGGGGATCGGCCTGTTCCGGACAGAACATATGTTCTACGGAAAAAATGCCGAAAAACCTCTTTTTCTCCTGCGAAAGATGATCGCATCCAAATCGGAAACCGAACGCCGCACCGCCTTAGGGGAACTCTTCCCCTACGTGAAGGCCGATATAATAGGGACCATGGAGGCCATGGATGGGTTCCCTGTTACCATTCGCACCCTGGATCCCCCGTTGCATGAATTTATCCCCCATGGTGAAGAAGGACGGAAACAGCTGGCGGAGAGCCTGGGGATTTCAGGATTCGAATTCAGCAGAAGGGCCGAAGTCCTCGAAGAGACCAATCCGATGATGGGACATCGCGGTGTTCGCCTGGGTATCACCTATCCCGAGATCACTGAAATGCAGGTACGTGCCATCTTTGAAGCGGCTGCGGAATTGCTGAAGGCAAAGAAACAACCCTACCCGGAGATCATGATCCCGGTGACCTGTTCGGAAAACGAACTGAAACACCAGTTTGATCTCATTGAAAAGGTCTATAAAGAGGTTTGTGACCGTTTGAAGATCAGGGAGATCCCGCATCTGGTCGGAACCATGATCGAGATCCCGCGGGCCTGTCTCACAGCCGACCAGATCGCACGAACCGCCCAGTTCTTCTCGTTCGGTACCAACGACCTCACCCAGATGTGCTTTGGTTTTTCCCGCGACGACATCGGTGGATTCCTCCCCGACTACCTGGAGAAACATATTCTTCCGGTCGATCCCTTCCAGGTGATCGATTTCGAGGGGGTGGGCGAACTGATCAAGATCGCCGTTCAGAAGGGACGCAAAACCCGCAAAGACCTGAAGATCGGGATCTGCGGTGAACATGGCGGCGAACCGGCATCGGTGGAGTTCTGCTACCAGCAGGGATTCAACTACGTCAGTTGCTCCCCCTTCCGTGTTCCCATCGCCCGGTTGGCTGCAGCCCAGGCGGTGGTGCGGGCGAAGGCCGGGAAAAAATCAACAAAAAAATAACGACAATCGTTTCGCAAACAATGTAGGGGCGACCATTTCGTGGGATTATAAATCCTGGATTTCAAGTATATTTGAAACCAGAAAACAACCTGGATTATGTCTAAAAAAATTTTAGTCATCGGTGGGGGCATCGCCGGCCTCTCTGCAGGGTGCTATGCCCAGATGAACGGCTATGATTCCGAGATCTTCGAGATGAACGCCATCGCCGGTGGACTTTGTACCGGCTGGAAACGCCAGGGATATACCTTCGACGGATGCCTCCACTGGCTGGTGGGCAGCCATCCTTCATCAAGTTATTATGCACTCTGGGAAGAGATCGGGGCAGTGCAGGGGAAGAAGATGGTCACCTACGACTATTTCACGAAGGTGATTGATGAAGCCGGCAGGACCTTTACTGTTTATACCGATCCTGACCGGTTCCGGGAGGAGATGCTGACCATCGCTCCCGAGGACAAGAAGCAGATTAAGCGAATTGTTAAGGATATCAAGGTGCTGATGAAGAATGAGATGCCCCCGGAGTTTACTTTCAGGGACATGATTCCCGCACTGCGCAGTATCCTGATGATTTACAAATACCGGCAGCCTATTCGTGAGCTGGCCGAAAAGTTTACCAATCCGGTGCTCCGGGAGTTTTTTATCAACGGACTTGACTGGGGTGAGACCTGCAGCGCTTTCCTGCTCTGGACCCTGGCACTCATGGCCAGTAAAAAGGCCGGGTATCCGGTCGGGGGTTCTTTGGAATTCGTCGAACCGATCGTTGGCCGGTATCACAAACTCGGTGGATCGATCCATTATAAATCGAAAGTGACCGGTATTCTGGTGGAACATGACCGGGCAGTTGGTATCCGGTTATCCGATGGCTCTGAGTACCGGGGGGATGTGATCATCTCAGCAGCCGACGGTCATACTACCATCTTCAACTGGCTACAGGGGAAATATACCAGCCAGGCCGTGGTTGAAGCCTACTCTAGTTACATTCTCTTTCCACCGCTGGTCTATGTCTCGCTGGGTGTCGACGGTGATTATTCCCAGGAACCCTGCAACCAGAACATCGCCATAAAGCGACCTTTCAGCATCGGACCGGATGAGATCCGGTACCTCTATTACCGTATCTACAACATGGATCCGACCATGGCACCTCCGGGCAAAACGGTCTTTACCTTAATGATTACGACCAATTTCGACTATTGGCAAGCCCTGAAAAACAACCGAAAAGCCTACGTGGCTGAAAAAAAGAGGATTGCAGATGCTGTAATCGATAACCTAAACGAACTCTATCCCGGTTTCACCAACCAGGTAGAGGTTGTGGACGTGGCCACGCCGAATACCTTTGTCCGGTATACAGGGAACTGGAAAGGCTCCTATGAAGGGTGGCTGATGGATCGGAAATCGATGAGGCAAAGGAACCTGATGACCCTGCCGGGACTGAGCAATTTTTACATGGTCGGCCACTGGGTGGCGCCGGGAGGAGGGCTTCCTTCCGGACTCATTACAGGCAGGATGGCCGTGAAAAAAATCTGTAAGAAAGATCGTAAGAAGTTTGTTACTAGCAAACCTTAAGGTTAGTTGGCAGTTGATTACGTTGCAACTCATACGAAAAACGACCTTGCAATGAAAATCGGCATGGTCATTTATTCAAACGATGCCGAAACGGTATGGAATGCTTTCCGGTTTGGCAATTTTGCCCTTGGTGAGGAGATTCGGTGAAAGTTTTTTTACTGGCCAAAGGGGTTGAAGCTGAATCGCTCGATGCAAGACATGTATGAAATGATTAAGTGGAGCAATAAAATCATCACCTTTTGAAACCGATATAATATTACTAAAGTCCCATGTATGAAAATACTATTCATCATCAACGATGCCCCTTACGGTACCGAAAAGGCATACAATGCATTAAGGATGGCCATGACAATCCAGAAAGAAGATGAAACAACAGAAGTGCGCGTTTTCCTGATGGCCGACGCGGCCACTGCAGCTTTACCCAATCAGAATACTCCCCAGGGTTACTATAATATTGAACGGATGATTCGTTCAATTATCTTAAAGGGTGGGAAGGTAAAAATCTGCGGTTCCTGTGCCGAAGCCCGTGGTATCAAGGAGCTCAAACTTATTGATGGCACAGAACTCAGTACCATGAAAGCGCTGGTTCAGTGGACACTTGATAGTGATAAAATCTTGACGTTTTGATTATCTTCTTTGATAATGCTAGTTTATGGCTAAAAGGCAGATTACTGAAGCAAAAAATCAATACCCATTTTCCCTGAGTTGTACCGATGGGTATTTTATCGATC
The DNA here is from genome assembly GCA_007280875.1 of Bacteroidota bacterium. Taxonomy (GTDB): domain Bacteria; phylum Bacteroidota; class Bacteroidia; order Bacteroidales; family FEN-979; genus QYOJ01. The sequence goes on along the minus strand of QYQJ01000193.1, from coordinate 5,493 downwards.
CAAAAGAACAAAACACACAACAGTCACCATGTTTAGGTTTTAAAACAATAAAATCGTCCTCTTTGCTACATTTTCCGTAGCCGCAAAGCATTGGAGATAACCGAAACGGAACTGAAACTCATGGCGGCTGCAGCAATTATCGGGCTGAGTAAAATACCAAAGAAGGGAAATAGGATGCCTGCAGCAATTGGAACTCCTATTGCATTATATACAAAAGCAAAAAACAGGTTTTGCTTGATATTGTGCATTACTTTAGTACTCAATTCCCTGGCCCGGACAATGCCATTCAGATCGCCTTTAACAAGGGTGATCTCAGCGCTTTGCATCGCAATATCGGTACCGGTTCCCATGGCTATCCCTACATTGGCTTGTTCAAGGGCAGGTGCATCGTTTATGCCATCGCCGGCCATTGCAACAACCCTACCCTTTTCCTGAAGCTCTTTTACTTTTTTATATTTATCTTCCGGCAGGCAATCAGCCTGGTATCCGTCCAGGTTTAACTCCCCGGCAACTGTTTTGGCCGTAAATTCATTATCGCCGGTTAGCATATATACTTTCACGCCCATCTTTTGGAGCGCTTGAATCGCTTTTGCTGAAGTTGGTTTTATGGTGTCGGCTACACTGATAATCCCTTCCACATTGTTTTCAATCAGCAAATACATGACCGTTTGCCCGGTTAACTGCCATTCTATTACCTGTTTCTCCTTTTCTTTTTCAAGATCTGCCCTAAAGTCGTCTTTCAACCTGGAGTTCCCCAAACCAATCCTTTTCCCATGATAAACCGCCTTCACCCCTTTTCCTGTGACTGATTCGAAATTTTCCAGTTTTTCCAACACAATACCCTTTTCTTTGGCTCCCCTCACTATTGCTTCGGCAACCGGGTGTTCGCTGTAAGAATCAACAGATGCTGCTAGACGGAGTATGTCATCATCCGAAAGTTTACCAAATGAAGTGTACAATTTTAGAGCAGGCTTCCCCTCAGTAATTGTACCGGTTTTGTCAATAATCAGCGTATCCACCTTGTTCATCTCTTCAATTGCCCGGGCATCTTTCACCAGAACCCCCGATTGGGCGCCACGTCCGGTACCTACCATGATAGACATCGGTGTTGCCAGTCCTAACGCGCACGGACAAGCAATAATCAACACCGAAACAGCATTAACAAATGCATATACAAAAGCCGGTTCAGGTCCCCAGATTGCCCATATAGCAAAGGTTAGCAAGGCTACTCCTATTACAATCTGTACGAAATATTTTGCCACTACATCAGCCAGCTTTTGGATAGGCGCCCGTGAACGGCTGGCTTTGTTAACCATCTCAATAATTTGTGAAAGCAGGGTATCGGAACCAACTTTCTCTGCTTTCATTATGAAAGATGTTTTGCCATTAATTGTACCCCCTGTAACTTTGTCACCTTCTGATTTATCGGCAGGCATTGGTTCTCCCGTAATCATACTTTCATCAATAATGGCCGTCCCTTCGGTTATGATTCCATCCACCGGGATCTTCTCACCGGGCTTCACCCTCAACAGATAACCCACCTGAACTTCTTCGAGCGGTATTTCTTCTTCCTCTCCGTTTCGGATGACTCTGGCTACAGGCGGAACAAGCCCCAGTAATGCTTTAATGGCTGAATTGGTTTTACTGTGTGCCCTGAGTTCAAGTACCTGGCCTAACAAAACAAGGGTAAGAATAACGGCTGCGGCTTCGAAATAGAGATGTACGTTTCCCTGCACATCCTTAAAATGATCAGGAAATAATCCGGGGAAAAACATTCCTACAACACTAAACAGGTAAGCCGCTCCCACGCCAATGGAAATTAATGTCCACATATTGGGCGCCCACCGGCGTATGGAACTCCATCCACGCTTAAAAAACTCCCAACTGGAATAAAATACTACTGGGGTTGCCAGGATGAATTGTACCCAGTTCCACACTTTTTGAGAGGCAACCGCATCAAGATCCATAAACGGGAAAAATTCCGACATGGCGATAATAAATACCGGGATGCTCAATGCCAGGGCAATCCAGAATCTTTTTGCCATTTTTTTATAGGCTTTCTCTTCTTCGCTGGTATCTTCTGCTTTTTCCAGCACAAGATCCATTCCGCATTTGGGGCAACTCCCCGGATGGTCCTTTTTTACTTCCGGATGCATGGGGCAGGTATAAATTTTCTTTCCTCCCGGGCCCTTTGATTGTGTTTCCTCCTTTTTTAAGTGCATCCCACATTCCGGGCAATCGCCAGGTTTGTCGTATGTTTTATCACCCTCGCAATGCATAGGGCAATAATATGTACCTTGAGAATGCTCACCATGCACTCCATGATCATGGTACGAGTGACTTTCCGAAATTGCATGTTTTTTCATAACGAATTGCTTTTATTTTCAATCACTTGACTGGGTCAATTGGAAAAGTTAATTTGACAATTGCTCCCCCATATAGTGCATTTTTAACCTCAAGCTTACCTTCATGTGCCTCCATGATTAATTTTAAGAGAGGGAAAACCAGTCCGGGGCTATTATCTACATGTTCTCCAGCAGTTGAAAAAAGGGTGAACAGATTGTTTAATGTTTCTTCTGAGAAGCCAACTCCATCGTCAATTATTTCACACGTTACAAATTGATTCTCAACATATACACGTATTTCAATTTCACCATTTTCAGTACAATATTTGACTGCATTATCCAAAATATTGTTCAGACAGATCCTTACCAGGTTAAGGTTACCATTAATTGCCACATGTTCAGGAATATTACTCCTTTTAATCCTAACGCCTCTCTCATGAATTTTCCCTGAAAGATCTGTTAATTGGGATTCAATCTCTTTTATAAGATTGATTTCCTCCTTTTTTAGATTATACGTCCGTGACTGTAATTCCGTTATTTTCAAGGCTGTGATTGAAAAAGTCTCCAGACGGGAAACCGATGTATCCAACATTTCGAGAATCGTACTTAACTCATCAGAAGTATTTATATCTTTCAATAAATGTAAAGAACCAACGATCCCATTTAAAGGCGTTCTGATTTCATGGCTTATGATCTGAAGAAATTTTGATTTGATTGTTTCAAATTCAATCAGTTGTTTGTTAATTTGAGTTAAAGCCATACGCTTTGCCATAGATCTCGAATATAATCCTGATAATACACCAAAACCACAGCCAATAACAGAAAACAGAATGCCCATGGGACTCATATGGAACTCGAATGAATGCTGAAAACGGTATATGATTATTTCAATCAAGGAACTAAAGGTATATTGAGTGGAATTTGATTCCAACTCAAACCAATAGATCACCATGCTGATGGGGTGTAAAATGAAATAGCCAATCAACAAACCAATAATGGAATGAAGTAATACAACTTTATCCTTTATTTGAGAGAGTCTACACACTACCCTGGTTAAGGTGAAAAATTATTTCTTGAAATACTTTCGTATTATCGCTTTCAATAACGTAATATCAATAGGTTTTGAAATATAATCATTACAACCCGCTTCTATTGCCTTTTCTCTGTCACCGGAAAGCCCATGGGCTGTCTGTGCAATAATAACCACGTCTTTGTTAAATTGTCGGATTTGACGTGTGGCTTCATATCCGTTCATATCGGGCATCCTTATATCCATCAGAACCAAATCAATGTCTGGGTTGTTGCGGCAAGCTTCAACGGCTTCAACTCCATTTCTTGCTTGGAATAATTCTTTGATATACATTTTGAGTGCCGTGGACAGGAAAAATTCCGATGATTCATCGTCTTCAGCGATTAAAATTTTCAGGTTTTCAATCTGACTATCTGCTCTGATTCCAGAAGAAATATCTTTATTGACGATTTCAGGTTCTGTTTCAGCATTGTATGGAATAGTGAGATAAAACGCAGAACCCTTTCCAGGTTCGCTTTCGAGCCAAATTTTCCCACCCAGCATTTCCACATACGCTTTCGCAATAGATAATCCCAATCCTGCTCCTTCATAATTGCGGGTCATTGATTCACTGCCTTGCCTGAACCGTTCAAAAATGAAATCTTGTTTTTCCTCAGGAATGCCATCACCCGTATCTTTAATAAAAAATTCGAGGTATTTCCCCTTTTTCTCATATCCAAATTCAATGGAACCTGTATGTGTAAATTTGACTGCATTATCGACAAGGTTGTTAAGAATGGAAAGAATTTTCCCGCTGTCTGATCTAATGACAGCTTCTTTTGACGATAAAGTGCTTTTTACTAAAAACTGTACTCCTTTTTGCTCAACTTCCGGCTTAAAAAAGTTATAAACGAATTCGATTTTTTCGTTTACATTTATCTCAGAAACAGAAATTTCCATTTGTCCCGATTCGATTTTTGAGATATTCACAATAGCTGTGATAATATTGAGCATGCGAGCGCTACTTTTCTCGATATGTTGGATAAACTTTTTTTGTTCTCCAAATGTTAAATGTGGTTCTTTTAAAAGCTGAGCAAAACCGAGAATACCATTCATTGGCGTTCTGATTTCGTGGCTCAGATTTAAAAGAAAAGCTGATTTCAATCGGTCGCTCTCTTGAGCTTTTTCTTTCGCCTGAACTAAAGCTTCCTCTGTTTTTTTTCGCTCGGTAATATCCCTGATCACATGAATCAGTCCGGATAACTTCTTTTGGCTGTCGAAGCGCGGGATTGCCCTTATCTCAATGAACATATTCAGATGTGGCTCGAATACCTCAAATGTTGCAGGCAGACCTGTCTGAAGGCAGTTGCAGCTTTGACAACCCTCATGTGGCACCTCTGTCCCATGGTAGTATTTGAAACACTTCACACCGGGCATCAGATCCAGAAGAGGAAGTTTCAACAGCTTCGTTGCTGCACGGTTTGCGCGGATAATATTGAAATCCTTATCATGCACGGTGATCATGTCGGAAATCGTGTTGAAGGTCTCCTCCCACTCGGACTCTGCAAGGATTAACTGTGCTTCTGCCTGCTTTTGCGCTGTGATGTCCCTGACTGTGTGGATAATTGCCTCAATTTCGCCCGTTTCTGAAAAAATTGGCCAGGCAGAGAGGAGGTAATTCCTCCCTTGGCTTTCATATTCGTTGAATTGCGGACTTCTGGTTTTTAACGTCTTCTCACATGGGCATTCTTGTATTGGGTAATCCTGATTATGTACTACACAGAAACAAAAATGTCCGATGAGCTTATCGAGGGTCAGATTAAGCCCATTCTGGGCAGCTTGGTTGGCCATCAGGATTGTATGGTCAGGCGAGAGCAAGAAGACCATATCCGTGATGGCATCGAATATGGCTTCCCATTGCTGAGCTGTCAATGTTTTATTTTGTTTCATAAATATCCTTATGTTAATTAACGAACTCCCTGCAGTTAAATAATCCCAATTCTGTGCATGTATCGTTATCTGTCCCTCTGCAGTTTTTATATAATTCGCATTTAAAATATTCTTCAACACTTCTATTCAAAATCCGAATTCGTTATTTATCGTATAATCAAATATACGTCAATATTTTTATATAAATGT
>QYQJ01000021.1 GCA_007280875.1 Bacteroidota bacterium | reverse complement strand
GTGGAGAGTACATTGCCACTGCATACAAGCTGGAGGTGGGACATCCCCCTGGAGCGCCGCTGTTCCAGATGTTGGGCCGGTTTTTCTCCCTCTTTGCGTTCGGAGATACTGCCCTTGTGGCACGGATGGTCAATACCATGTCGGCCCTGTCGAGCAGCTTCACCATCCTTTTCCTCTTCTGGTCGATCACGATGATTGCGAAAAAGATCGCCCTGCGCGCCGGAGAAGAGCTGACTGAAGGCAAGATGTTTGCCATTCTGGGGGCCGGGCTGGTAGGCTCACTGGCATACACATTTACCGACTCCTTCTGGTTCTCTGCCGTGGAAGGAGAGGTTTACGCCATGTCCTCCTTCTTTACTGCGATGGTTTTCTGGACCATCCTGAAGTGGGAAGAACATGCCGAAGAGAAACACGCCTACCGGTGGCTGATCCTGATCGCCTACCTGATGGGTCTCTCCATCGGGGTACATATGCTCAACCTGCTGGCTATCCCGGCCATTACCCTTGTTTATTACTTCAAGAAATACCGAGCTCCCAGCTGGAAAGGAATCACCCTGGCCATCGGCATCTCCATCATCATCCTGGCAGTGGTGATGTACCTCATCATCCCTTACATCGTCAAGCTGGCCGGCTGGTTCGAACTACTTTTCGTAAATACCATTGGATTGCCATTCAATACCGGGACGATCATCTATTTTATCCTCCTGATCGGACTACTCGTATGGGGACTGATCTACACCCGCCGGAAGCTCAAGCCGGTGCTCAATACTATCCTTATCTCCTTCGTCTTTATCCTGATCGGATACTCCTCTTTCTTCCTGCTGGTGATCCGGAGCAATGCCGATCCACCCATCGACGAGAACAACCCGGAGAACGCCACGTACCTTCTTGCCTACCTCAACCGGGAGCAGTATGGCGACTGGCCGCTGGTGAAAGGCCAGTACTACAATGCCCCGGTGATAGGCCGGGAAGATGGCAATCCGGTCTATGCCAAGGACGTGGCGACCGGAAAATATATCGTCATCGACGGCCGGAAAGGCACGATTCCTGTGTACGACGAACGGTTTACCACCATCTTCCCCCGAATGTGGGCCAGCATGGAGCAACGGTACGAAGATGGATACAAACAATGGGGACGAATCAAAGGGGTACCGGTGCAGGTGAAGGAAGGCGACAAGGCAAAGACCATTGCCAGGCCAACTTTTGAAGAGAACCTCCGGTTTTTCTGGAACTACCAGCTCATCTATATGTATTACCGCTATTTCATGTGGAATTTCGCGGGAAGACAGAATGACGTGCAAGGCTTTGGGAGCAAGATCGATGGCAACTGGAAAAGCGGAATTCCCTTTATTGACAGGTGGCGGTTAGGGCGACAGGACATTCCCGCAAGCCTTCAGTCGACGGCCGACAACAAATTTTATTTTCTCCCGCTGATCTTCGGACTGGTGGGACTGATCTTCACCATCCGGAAGGATTATAAAAGCGCACTGGTGATCGGTCTGCTTTTTCTGATGACCGGACTGGCCATTGTTTTCTACCTTAACCAGTATGCTCCACAGCCCCGGGAACGGGACTATGCCTATGCTGCCTCCTTTTATGCCTTTGCTATCTGGATCGGGCTTGCCGTGCTGGCGTTTTTCGAGTGGATGTCCAGACGGGTGAACCCGAAAGTTGCAGCCATCGTGGTAACGCTCCTTTCTCTCATCCTGGTGCCCGGTATCATGGCCCAACAGGGGTGGGATGACCACGATCGTTCGGGACGCTCCACCGCCCTGGCTATTGCGATCAACTACCTGAACTCCTGCGAGCCCAACGCCATCCTCTTTGCCAATGGCGACAACGACACCTTCCCTCTCTGGTACGCACAGGAGGTGGAGGGGATCCGTACCGATGTCAGGGTGGTGAATCTCAGCCTGCTCAATACCGACTGGTACATCGACCAGATGAAGCGCAAAGCGTATGATTCAGAGCCTGTGCCCTTTTCGTTGACCCGGGATAAATACCATAGCGGGAACCATGATGTCACGTACCTTATCGAGGACCCTAAACTCAAAGGAATCTATATCAATGTGAAGGATATTTTTGGGGTGATCAACAAGAATGAAGACCGGCTGAAGATGCAGACCCAGATCGGGACCATCGATTACCTGCCTACCAAACAGTTCATGGTTTCATACGATTCGACCAGGATGATGCAGAAGGGATTGATCCCTTCATTCGTGGCAGACCGGATGGACACGATCCGGTGGACCATCAACCGGTCGGCTATCGAGAAAAACAACCTGATGATCCTCGACTTGCTTGCAACCAATAACTGGGAACGACCGGTCTATTTTGTAATGACGACCGGTCCCAATACCTATCTGGGACTGGATCCATGGTTCTTCCTTGAGGGGCTGACCTATCGCCTCCTTCCGGCAAAGGCCCTGGCTTCCTCCGATGGACAGACAGGCGAAGTGAGTACCGACCTGATGTACGATCATGTAGTAAATAAATTCGCGTGGGGAAACATGGATAAACCGGGTGTAAAACTGGATGACAACAACGCCCGGATGATCATGAACCTCCGGAACCTGATCAGCAGACTGGCCCTGGTACTGCTCGAAGAAGGCAAATACGATTCAGCCCGTGTTGTGATGGACCTCTCCCTGCAGAAGATGCCGGATGCCAAGGTCCCTTACGATTACTTTATTCTCCCACTCGCCAGGGGGTACTATGTGCTTGGTGATACGGCCATTGGAAAAGATATCCTGGAACGGATCGACCGGTATAAGAGTGAGGAGCTGGATTATTACTTCAGCTTCCCTGACAAAGACCTTCCCGGACTGGATATGAGCATCCAGGAGGCACTCTTCACTACCAACAAGCTGGCAGAGGCAGCACGCGAACTGAAAGAGGATGAGCTGGCCAACCGGGCCGATTCCACACTCAATCAGTATTACGACCTTTACATGCGGAAAGTGTACCGGCCTTGAGCAGGAAGCGATTCATACGAAGCCCTTTTATCTGCCGTTTCTTCAACCGCGAGCATCTTATCTGCAGCGTTCCTTCCGCGGAAAAGGAGATCTTCCTCACCTTCGATGACGGTCCCATTCCCGAGATCACCCCGGCTATTCTTGATATCCTGAATGAACGGAGTATACAAGCGACCTTTTTTTGTGTCGGTGCCAATGTCACGGCCAATCCGGATATATTTGAACGACTTACCCTGGAGGGGCATGCAATCGGCAACCATACCTACCATCACCTCCATGGCTGGAAAACTCCTCCGGCCGCTTATGTGGAAGATGTGACCCGCTGCGAATCCCTTTTTCAGACAACCCTGTTCCGGCCCCCATACGGGAAATTTACCCCATCTCAGTATTTTCTTCTGCGGAATAAGTACCTGTTCATACTCTGGAGTGTGCTCTCCCATGATTACAGCGTACGGGTCAAGCCTGATGAGTGCCTCGACATCGTCCTCCGCTTCACCCAATCCGGATCCATTGTCCTCTTTCACGACAGCCTCAAAGCAGCGGACAAGGTGCTCTATGCCCTGCCGCGATTTCTGGATCACTTTTTAGAGAAGGGATACAGGTTCCGGGTACTTCAAGGGTATGAGGAATGTATCAATGCAGGAATGTAGGAATTATGGAATGCAGTGCGTATATTTTTTTCGCTCAAGTTATTTAAATTGACAGAATGTGTGTATATTTGTCCTAATCTGAAAGATAAAGGATTATGAAAACTCTTTTCGGCATGCTGATCATGTTTCCTCTGCTGGCGGCAGGGCAATGCGATCCCGCCAGTCTGGGAACCTTGGGAGCAGAGGTGTCCGGTGATATGGTCACCCTGTTCAACGATACGGCTTTCCGGAATTGCGGGGCGCTGTATTCGATGGAAATCACACGAATCAGCGACGATACATTGAAATGGTTCCAACGGGACCTGGGTTCGGCAGCTTACTGCCTTTGCTATTTCAATCTTTCTGTGACGGTTGACTCGCTCTCCGCAGGAAATTACACAGTCAAGGCTTATTTTCAGGAACTGATGTCCGGGGAGGTTTGCTATATCGGATCCGTTCCGTTTACCATATCAGAACCCGCTTCCTACATAAATCCTACTATCATTGATCAGAGTCAAAGTGACTGTTTAATCGTCGGGGAGCCTGATGAGCAATTTGATCCCGAGGCAGCCCTTAAGGTTTTTCCCAATCCGGTGCAGGGACTGTTGCAGATCCAAACCGGTCTTTCGGGCCAAAAGATGGTACGGATTACAAATATCAGAGGAGTTGTCGTCAGAAACTTCATCGTTGTCCGTAACGAGCTTTCAATAGATCTCAGGGATCTCGCACCCGGAATTTACGTGCTGACGCTTCAGACACAAGGGGAAACAAGGCAAACGAAGTTCTGCAAATACTGAATATTGGATGATCAGCATTCAGTAAATGCAAATGGGAGCTTCCTTCTTCCACCCATCTTGATGTCGCAAATTGCGATTTCAGGTTATTCTACAACATTCCCTGATCTGCAAAACTGAAAAATCCCTCCTCCGACACGATGAGGTGATCGAGTACGGATACCTCCAGCAGCTTTCCGGCCTCCAGGATCTTACCTGTGATTTTGATATCGGATTCACTGGGTTTGGTATTACCCGAGGGGTGATTATGCCCCAGAATGATCCCCGAAGCATGATGATCGAGGGCGATCTTGAAGATCTTCTTCGGATCGACCACAGTCCCCGAAATGCCCCCTTCACTGATGCAGCTTTTCTTCACCAGCCGGTTTGCCCGGTTCAGGATCAGGATCCAGAATTCCTCATAGGGTTGGTCGCCTAGCACGCTCCGGAAGATGCGGTACGCATCATCACTGCGGCAAATCATCGCTTTTTCGACGGTCACGGCTTCATTCCTTCGCTTCCCCAGCTCCAGGGCAGCCGCAATGGTGATGGCCCTGGCTTTGCCCAGCCCCCTGTACTTCATCAGGTCGTGGATGCTCAGTTTACCCAGGTCTATCAGATTATCGTGTACATCGTGCAGGAGCTCCTTGGCAATCTCTACCGCCGAATGTTCCGCCGTGCCCGATCCGATAAGAATCGCCACGAGTTCAGCATCGCTCAACGCATGACGCCCTTTCAGCATCAGTTTCTCCCTCGGTCTGTCCTCTTCGGCCCATTGCTTGATCGTGATATGCTTTATGTACTTTTTCATTGTTTTTCCCGTTAATCCGGTTATAGGGGAAAAGGTTAAAGGAATAAACGAAAATATTTTCAGCCATGGGAAAAATAGGCCAACTCATCATGGATCTCGAAGAGGTCGATTCCACCAACCTCTATGCTGAACGGCTTCTGCAGCAGGGACCGGTTGAGGAGGGAGTAGTGATCCTGGCAGCCTATCAAACAGAAGGAAAAGGACAGGGAGCGAACCGGTGGGAGAGCGAACCCGGCCGGAACCTCACCTTCACTGTGGTACTTCATCCCCTGTTTCTGCCTCCCGCGCGACAGTTTCTGATCAACAAGGTGATCGCCCTTGGGGTAGTGGATTTTTTATCCAATTTTGTGGAAGGTGTCATGGTAAAATGGCCAAATGATATCCTGATCGGCTCGAAAAAGATCGGAGGCATCCTGATCCAGCACATGATAAAGGGGGAACGATTGGAGACCACCTTCGCCGGGATCGGTCTCAATATTAACCAGACCAGCTTCGACCACCGCCTCTCCAACGCAGCTTCGCTGATCCAGATCCTGCACCAGGAACTGGTCATTAAAGAGGCGCTGAATCTTATTTGCAATGCGCTCGAAATCCGGTACTCCCAGCTTCGAAACAACCAACTGGCTCAACTGGAATCCGATTTCTGCTACATATTACTTGGGATGCAGGAAGAACGGACCTTTTCCGTAGCCGGTCAAACCATTCCCGGCACCATCCTGGGGGTGGATGAGTTCGGAAGATTGATCATTCAATTGTTTAATAAACAAGTTAAGGCGTTTAATCACAGAGAGATAGAGTACTTGTTTTAGTCCTCAGTCTGCGGACTGAGGACTAATTATACCTTTTCCCAAACGTAAAGCTCAGATACAGCGTCAAAAACAGATTCTGCTTGGGATTATAAGCCATGATCGGGATGCCGATCGGGGAGAAGTCCAGACAGGCTCCCGCCTCCAGCGCTTTGGGACGTCGGTTTTTATTCCCGAACTCGAACTCCAGTCCGGTGCGGGCATAGATTCCGGGATGAAAACTCAGTTCAAGGATGCCGGCAAGCAGGGATGCCCGGCCATAGATATCATCGGTGAAATGAATTTCCGGATCGTACCGTTCCTCCTTGATTTCGTATTCATACATGCTGATTGGATGGATGATATACAGGTAGATCGGTTTGGCCAGCCCTATTGAGACCCCGCCCATCCAGAGGATGCTCAGTTGTACACCCCCCCAGTAAGGTTTCCGGTTCAGGATATACTGCTGGCCGGTACCGGCCCGTAGGAAAGAGACAGAATTCAGCTTCCCGTAGATGTAACTCTTTGAATCGGCATAATAGGGATTGAGGACGCGGATCTCCTTGGCCGATTTATAGGTGCCGTATTCAGCTTCCCACATCCAGAGCCGGAGAGCAGTGCGGTTCTTCCCGTAACGGAATTTAAGACCCCAGCCATTGGTATGGATCAGGGCGCCCAGAGCCCATTGTTTTTCCAAAAGGACATTGTCGGGCAGCGTATCAGGTACTGGTTGATACTGGGCTTGCACTGATTTACCCGTCAGGCAAAACAGGGGAACGAGAATCAGGATCAGGTATGCCGCTGCTCGTTTCATTTGCAGAAAAACTGATGTGGTGGAACAAAGGTAAAAATAAAAGAGGCTGTCTCAACTTTTGAGACAGCCTCTTTTTATCGTCCCCGCTTTTTCAGGGATAAACCGTTATTCTGTCAATGACGTTCAACCTGGTAACGACCTCGTTCACCGTATGCTGCACATCGCTGACCCGTGGTACAGGAAGAGATGATGAGACCAACGACCACAATCGTCAGGAACAGGATGACGATTTTTTTCATATTTTTGATCGACAGAGACATATAAAAAGATTTGGTTACAAAATTACGAAATTCTCAGTAAAGAACAATTTTTTTCACTGGATATTGCGGAAAGTTTTCAACTTCGATTCGTTTATAAATCAATTATGGAAAAAATCGACCCGGTTATTGAAGGGAGCTGGAAGGCGGTCCTCCGCGATCAGTTTGACCAACCCCGGTTTGCAGCCCTGAAATCCTTTTTACTGGAAGAACGGAAGCGATACCGGATTTTCCCTCCCGGGTCCCTGATCTTCAATGCCTTCAATTGCACATCATTTGATCAGGTCAAGGTGGTGATCCTGGGACAGGATCCCTACCATGGTCCCGGGCAGGCGCACGGCCTCTGCTTTTCGGTTCCGGAAGGGGTGGCCCAGCCTCCCTCTCTGGTGAATATCTTCAAGGAGATCCATGCAGATCTGGGACTATCGCCACCGGCCCATGGGAATCTGACCAAATGGGCCAACCAGGGGATCCTGTTGCTCAATGCCACCCTGACTGTTAGGGAGAACCAGGCCGGTTCCCACCAGGGGAAAGGGTGGGAACAATTTACGGATGCCGCAATACTAGCCCTTTCTCAGAAACGGGAGGGGCTGATATTCCTCCTCTGGGGAAATTACGCCATCGCGAAGCGGGAAATGATCGATACCTCCAGGCATTTTATCCTCACAGCTCCACATCCTTCGCCCTTATCAGCTTCCCGGGGTTTCTTCGGCTGCCGCCACTTTTCCCGGGTCAATGATCTCCTGCGCCAGATGGGAAAGGAGGAAATTGACTGGAGCCTCAGATGACGTTGAGCACCTCCGGATGATCCGGCCTGCCGATCTCCTCTCCCTTGAATCCCAGGTATTTTTCCGCCGGATTGTAAGGGATGGTCATTTTATCCAGGAGCGGTTCGACAGAGACCTGATGCAGTTGCATCCCCAGATTCCAGGGATCCATGCCTAACACCAGCCCGGCCATCTCTTCATAGGTCAGGACCGGAATCCCAAATCCATTTTCTCCGTAGGTTTTGCCTTCCATCTCGGCGATGACATATTGCCAGCGGTCCAGAAAATAGGTGCAACCCGGACAATTGGCCACGATGAAGTCGGGGCGATAGGGTTCCATGGAGTCGAACTTCTTTTTACAGTTGGAGAGTGAATACCCGCGGTTCTCCTTGATGATGTAGTTTCTGAATCCGAATCCGCAGCAATGCCTGCGTTCAGGATAATCC
>QYQJ01000091.1 GCA_007280875.1 Bacteroidota bacterium | reverse complement strand
GTACTGTTTGGTGATATGCGAAGCAGTAAAGAGATCCATCGGTTATTCGAAGTAGTCTTTGACGCGTGAAAAAAAGCTGCGATCCCTGGAATCCGGATCCGGCTGGAAATTGGGGGACCTCCCCAGTTTCTCCAGCAGGCTCTTTTCCTCTTTCGTCAGGTTTTTCGGGGTCCAGATATGGAGGGTGACCAGCAGATCGCCTTTGCCTTCATACCCGTTCACACTGGGCAATCCTTTGTTGCGCAGCCGCAGGGTCTTCCCGCTCTGCGTCCCGGCTTCCACCTTCACTTTGGCTTTCCCTTCGATGGTAGGGATCTCTATGGTTGTTCCCAGCACGGCATCCGAGAAGGTGAGAAAATGATCGTACAGGAGATGATTTCCCTCCCGTTCAAAATGGGCGTGCCTGATTTCTTCAATCTGGATGTACAGATCGCCCGATAAGCCTCCCCGGGCGCCGGCGTTGCCCTTTCCGCTCATCGAAAGCTGCATCCCTTCGGCTACTCCGGCCGGGATCTTGATGGCAATCACCTCTTCTTCTTTCACCACGCCGTTACCGGCACAATCGTGGCATTTATCCGTGATCACCTGTCCTTCTCCACCACATTGCGGACAGGTGCTGGTCGATTGCATCTGTCCCAGGAAAGTAGATGTCACGCGTGTCACTTGACCACGGCCGTTGCAGGTGGAGCAGGTCTGGTAGGCATCACCTCCCCTGGCACCGGTGCCGCGGCAGGTGGAACAGGAGATATATTTATTCACCTTGATCTTTTTCTCCACACCGATGGCAACCTCTTCCAGCGTAAGTTTGACCTTCACCCGCAGGTTGGACCCCTTGTGTACGGTTTTGCCGGAACGACGACGGCCGCCACCGAAGAAAGAACTGAACGGATCTTCAAAGCCCCCGCCGCCAAAAATGTCGCCAAAATGGCGGAAGATCTCGTCGATACTCATCCCGCCACTGAATCCGCCGAACCCATGGTTAGCGCCCAGGCCAGCATGACCGAACTGGTCGTAACGCTGCCGTTTCGTCTGATCGCTCAACACTTCGTATGCCTCGGCCGCCTCCTTAAACTTCTCCTCCGCCACTGCATCATCCGGATTTTTATCCGGATGGTACTTCAGCGCCTGCTTCCTGTACGCCTTCTTGATCTCCTCAACCGAAGCGCTCTTGCTGATCTCCAGAATCTCGTAATAGTCCCTTTTAGTTGTCATACACACACGTTTCGCATTCCGGGTTCCGCGTTTACACTTTCCTAATTTCCTAATTTCCTAATTTCCAACAACCACCTTCGCGTACCGTATCACCTTCCCGTTCAGCAGATACCCTTTCTCCACTTCATCCACCACTTTCCCTTTCAGATCGGGAGAGGGAGCAGGAACGTTGGTGATGGCTTCATGGAAGTCGGTATCGAACGGTTCCCCGATGGTCTTCATCTGTTCCAGGCCTTTCTGGGTCAGAATAGTAAGAAATTTATTGTAGATCAGGATTACACCCTCTTTCAATGAGGAGTCGTAGCCGTTGGTCTCAGAGAATGCCCTGATGGCGCGTTCAAAGTCATCCAGTATAGGAAGCAGACCGGTGATCAGGTCGGCCGAGGCGGTCTTGCTCAGCTCAATCTTCTCTTTGAGCGTACGTCTCCGGTAGTTATCAAATTCGGAATAGAGACGCAGGTACCGGTCGTTCAGCTCGGCGATTTTTTCGTCGGCAGTTTCAGCTGACTCAGGTTCCTCTCCGTTTCCCTGGAAGTCGTGAACCTCTTGCGGATCCCTCTCCTCCCGCTGGGCTTCGAGTTCATCGCCAGTTTTTACATCCGCGTGCATCAGCTCCTCATCCGGACTCAGCGTAGGTTTTTTTTTCTTCGTGTACTTCTGCATGGTAATACCGTGTAACAAAATTTTAATAGGTGTCAGGGCTGATACAAAAAATCTGCCGCGAAGGGATCCCCGCCAAAATGTCAGCCATCGATACGCCGGATATGGGCTCCCAGTTGGTTCAACCGGTCGTCGATGCGTTCATATCCCCGGTCGATCTGCTCAATGTTATCGATCACACTGACCCCTTCGGCCGAGAGGGCTGCGATCAGTAACGCCACTCCGGCCCTGATATCGGGCGACGACATCCGGATGCCACGCAGGGGAACCTGATGGTCGAGGCCAATGACGGTAGCGCGGTGAGGGTCACACAGGATGATCTTAGCTCCCATATCGATCAGCTTATCCACGAAAAAGAGCCGGCTCTCGAACATCTTCTGATGGATCAGTACACTTCCCCTGGCCTGGGTGGCAACCACGAGGACAATGCTGATCAGGTCGGGGGTAAACCCCGGCCAGGGAGCATCGGCGATGGTCATGATAGATCCCTCCATGAAATACTCTACGGCATAATGTGCCTGGGCCGGGATATGCAGGTCGTCCCCCTGCTGATCGAGATGAATCCCCAGTCGCTTGAATACCTCCGGAATGATCCCCAGGTGCTGGAAATTGACCTGCCGGATAGTGATCTCCGAACCGGTCATAGCTGCCAGTCCGATAAAGCTTCCCACCTCGATCATATCAGAAAGAAGGATGTGATCGCATCCGTTCAGGAAGTCTACCCCTTCAATGGTGAGCAGGTTGGATCCGACACCGGTGATACGGGCTCCCATCCGGTTCAGCATCGTACATAGCTGGACGATATAAGGTTCGCAGGCCGCATTGAAGATCGTGGTGGTACCCCGGGCCAGCACCGCCGCCATCAGGATGTTGGCGGTTCCGGTTACAGAGGCTTCATCCAGCAACATGTAACAACCTTTTAGTCCGGCGGTTGTAAAGGTGTAGGAATGGTTGCCCGGATCGTAGGACCAGGTAGCCCCCAGGTTTTGCAGACCAGTGAAGTGCGTGTCCAGCCTTCGGCGACCGATCTTATCGCCACCCGGCAGGTATACCAATCCCTTTCCGAATCGTGCCAGCAATGGTCCCAGGATCATGATCGATCCGCGCATCGAACCAGCTTTCTTTCTGAAGTCCTCGCTCGCAAGGTAGTCAAACTGAACTGTTTCGGTCCGAAAAGTAAACGTGGATGAGTCCTGCTGCCGGATCACTACCCCGAGCGCTTTCAGCAGTTCAATCAACCGCACCACATCGTGGATGACGGGAATATTCCGGATGGTCACCGTTCCGGCTGTCAGCAGGGTAGCACAGATCACCTGAAGGGCTTCATTTTTAGCACCCTGTGGGATAATCTCGCCCGAAAGCCGCTTTCCTCCGGTGATCTCAAACGAACTCACTGTGGTTTTTTACGTCCCCGGAAGTTCTGGCTGTTGTTCTCTTTTGGGCGGAATGGTCTGCGTTTTTTGTTTCGGGCCAGGATTTCGCTGGTGGCAGCCAGTTTGGTATCCTTGTGCAGTTTCAGTTCTCCTTTGGAAAGGATGGTCAGCTGCTCTTCAATCAGCTCATCGGATACCGAATCACGGTTCCAGTTAAGGTACGATTTCTTCATGTGGTTGGCGATCGCTTTGGCGAGGGCATCCTTTTCCGGACCATCCTCGTATTTGGCTGCTTTCTCGATCATCAGGCTGATGTTTTTCCCGTAATGCCTGAATTCGATATCGGCGTCGTGGTAAGAGATCAGTTCCGGTTTTGTACTCAACGTCAGCGGGGGAGGGGGGGGGTAAGGAGAATCCACATCCAGCTTGAAATCCGATATAATGTAGAGATGGTCCCAGAGTTTATGCTTGTAGTCGGCTGTCTCTTTCGCCTGGGGATGCATCTGGGCCATGATGTTCACGATGAATTTTGCTGCCCTGGTGCGTTTTTCACGGTCTTCGATGGTGGTGATGTATTCGATCATCCGCTGCATGTTCCGGCCATATTCTGCAATGGCCATCGGACCGCGTGTGGTGTTGTATTCCATGAATTGAAAATTTGTGCAAAGATACAACTTTGTTTTATCTGTTTTTGATTTGAAGGGAAATTCAGATCAATTGGAATAATGGGTCACGAGCCGGCAATCCTGAGCCTGGCAAATTTCAGTAACAGCTGTTTCTGGCCTATGCCCTGGAAAAAAACGGTGGCTTTCTTGTTGGGTCCCTCGCCGTCGACCTGTACCACCTTGCCTTTGCCGAATCGTTCGTGAATTACTTCGATGCCCGGAACGATCGCTTCTGCTGAAGCGGCATTGAAATCATCGGGAATGTCGCCGGGGTTTGATTTCTTAAGGTTTTTGGGTAACGGTGTGATCTTCTCCGGACGTTTCAACCCGGTCAGGGTTGCTGAGAAGTTCCCGGTGTGGGAGAATCCTCCCGGATGGACCGATGCCTTTCTGGGCAGGTCGAGGTGGTTTTCCGGGATCTCAGAGATGAACCGGCTGGGTTCGCAGGTGGTGAGATTCCCCCACCGGTACCGGTTTTCGGCATAACTGAGCGACACACATTGCTGGGCACGCGTCAGGGCCACATAAAAGAGGCGACGCTCCTCTTCCAGATCCGACCGGGAGCTGAGGCTCTGGATCGAAGGGAAGAGGTTCTCCTCCAGCCCCACCAGGTACACATGCGGGAACTCCAGCCCCTTGGCCGAATGAACCGTCATCAGCGTCACCCGGTCTTTCCCCTCTTCCGTGTCGGTATCGGCATCGGTAAGCAGGGCGACATCCTGCATGAACTCGTCCAGGGTCCGGATGGAGGTGTCGATCTCCCCGGTGGATTCATCCGGCGGCCGTTCCGTTTCGGTAAATTCCTTGATCGCGTTGAGCAGCTCTTCCAGGTTTTCATAGTGACTGACCCCTTCCGGCGTTTTGTCTTCATATAACTGCTTCAGCAACCCGCTGGAAACCGCGATGTGTTTGGCCAGGTCGAACGCATTACGGGATTTGAGCATCGCCCCGAAACTGCGGATCATCGTCAGGAAGGCCTGGATCTTCTGCAGGGTGCTGCCGGGCAGGGAGAGCTGAAGCGCGGGCGGGTTCCCGATCACCTCATAGATGGAAGACCCGCTGTCGTCGGCAGCTACGATCAGCTTTTCGATGGTGGTCTTCCCAATGCCCCGTGCCGGGAAATTGATCACCCGCAGCAGAGCCTCTTCGTCTTTCTGATTGATTGCCAGGCGGAAGTAAGCCAGCATGTCCTTGATCTCTCTCCGCTGGTAAAAGGAGATCCCTCCATAGATGCGGCAGGGGATGTTCAGTTTGCGAAGCGATTCCTCGAACGATCGCGACTGGGCATGGGTCCGGTAGAGGATGGAAAAAGCCGTATTGGGGAGCTGGAGGTTCATCTTCTGCTCAAAGATCGACTGGGCTACCAGGGTGCCTTCTTCGGTATCGGTAGAAGCCCTGATCAGGCGGATCTTGGTTCCTTCCTCATTGTCGGTCCAGATCTCCTTGAAAATCTGATTTTTATTCTTTTCAATCACCTTGTTGGCAGCCGCCACGATGGTTTTGGTCGACCGGTAGTTCTGCTCCAGCTTGAAGGTCCGGAGATCAGGGTAGTCGTTCCGGAAGTTCAGGATGTTCTGGATATTGGCTCCCCGGAATGCATAGATGCTCTGGGCATCGTCCCCCACCACACAAATATTCTCGTTATTGGCCGCCAGCTTCTTGATAATCAGATACTGGGCATAATTGGTATCCTGGTATTCATCCACCAGGATATACTGGAACTTCTGCTGATACTTATACAACACATCCGGAAAATCACGCAGCAGGATGTTCATGTTGAAGAGCAGGTCGTCAAAGTCCATTGCAGCAGCCCGTTTCAGCCGGTTCTGGTACTGGGTGTAAAGTTGTCCGGTCAATGGTTTCCCCGCTGCGGAATCGTACTCCTGGATCTCCGGGTTGACCAGGTATTCTTCGGCAGAGATCAGCGAGGTTTTGGCGGCGGAGATCCGGTAGAGAATATACCCGTGCTGGTAGATCTTATCGTCGAGGTTGTTCTCTTTGATCAGGTTCCGGATCACCCGTTTGGAATCGTCGGTATCGTAGATCGTGTAATTGGGCGGGTAGCCCAGCCGGTGCCCTTCGATCCGCAGCACCCGGGCAAAGATGGAGTGGAAGGTGCCCATCCATACATTATGGGCATCGGTACCTCCAACCAGTGCAACAATCCGCTCTTTCATCTCCCGGGCCGCTTTGTTCGTAAAGGTGAGGGCCAGGATCCGGAAAGGATCCACCCCCTGCTCCAGCAACCAGGCCACCCGGTAGGTCAGTACCCGGGTCTTTCCCGAGCCGGCACCCGCAATCACCATCACCGGTCCGTCGGTGGCTGTGACTGCAGCTTTCTGTGCCTCATTCAACTGGTCGAGGATGGATTGGGGCATACTCCTTGGTTAGGATGGCAAAAGTACAAGTTCCTTCTGTTTCTACCAGGAAAAATCACAGATACTAAATTAGTATTCACGGATTCCATGGATTCTTCTACAGATACTTATTTCCGGTTGTTTTAAGTGACTGTGTATCAGATATTTGCATCAGTTATTAACGCAAATTTTAACACACAGGTACCATGAAAACGACACTTACAAACCTGGGAATTACACTTACCGTAATTCTCATTACGTTTACCGGATGCAAAAAGAGTTTAGATCCTTTGCCATCCCCGGAGCAAAAAGCTTCATCAACCAGCGAACTGAAAGTTCCATCGGGTTTCGACTGGAAAACCACCCGGACGGTCACGCTGAATGTCAGCCTGAACCTTCCTTCCTACACCAATTCTTATAGCAGGGTAACCGTTTACAATGCGGATCCTTTTAACGGGGGCACCCCGATCTTTTCAGGATCTGCCGGAAACCAGTTTCCACTGGTTGCCAAGCTGAGCATTCCAACAGCCCTGACGCAACTCTGGCTCCAGCTTTCGGAAACCAGCGGATTCTCCCAGGCTGTGTCGGTATATGTTAGTGATCAGATTTATTACACGTTCGCACCACCTACCGGAGGTCTCAAGGAAACGGATGCAGTGAACGAGCCCGATTGCGGGAGCGGGTGTGATATCGGGCACAGTGGATCGGGTTCCATAAACGTAAACGACGGGCTGATGCACTGTATCACTACGAGTTTTTCAGGATCTGTCAATATATCCGACGGAACCCTGAAAATTTGTGGCACGTTCAGCGGAACCGTCGACATGGGGGATAACCATAATGCATGTGTGCTCATTGTAACAGATGGTGGAAACGCCAGCATCAGCTCTATGAATATGGGCAAAAATGCGACCATGACGGTTTACGAGTCAGCGACATCCGGAATATCATCCATG
>QYQJ01000224.1 GCA_007280875.1 Bacteroidota bacterium | reverse complement strand
CTTCCAGGATGGTAACACCAAAGCTGCCCGACCGATCGGTCAGGTCGAACCATTCACGGGAGGGGACTTCGTACTTTTTCGGGTGGTTAACCGGGCGTTCGATGGTTCCGAGTCCCAGGTTATAGGTTGCCTGGCTATTCATGGCTGTGAGTGGAAATGAAGCTTTCAGGCTCACTCCCTGTGATTGCCAGTACACCTCATTGTCGATCGTGATGCGCAGGCCTGCATCTCCCGCCGCCAGCCTGACCCACTGCGTGAAGACCGAATTCCGCGCTTTCCGTTCCAGCTTGTAGGTAGCCCTTACCGGACCGCTTTCCACCAGAGTGGTTTGGGCAACTCCTTCCACAGTTCCGATCGGAGGCTCCTTCCGGTCGTTCCAGTCCATGTTCCATGCCGGCCAGTACCGCGGATGCTCCTTCAGGAACTCCAGGCGCATAGTTCCCGAAAGCAGTTCTTTATCAAGCCGCTTATCCAGGATACTATGGATGTCGCCATCGGTACTAAGCAGTACCCGGTACGCTTCATTTTCCATGCTGAGGCGTCCGGCCCGCAGTCCGGTGGTGACCGTAGAAGGCTGTTTGGAGGAACGCACATCAAAGCAGGCCAATCCGAGAGAAGGGACCCGGGCCAGGAACAGGAACTGCAGGTTGGTTTTTGTCCGGGAGGTGATCTGGCTGGGGATTTCCCTGCCTTCGGGATCAAAGACACGGATGTAATCGGGGACCCCGTCCGGATAATCGAGGGTGGCGTCCACTACATCTTCCCGTCCGATGGAGAGAGGATTGTAAACCACCAGCGGAACCCCCTCCACACGCGTGTCCATGGCGCGGATTAATGCTCCGGCCGAACCCTTCAGCACGGAGGCAAAGAGATTCATAGCCAGCACCTCGTCGTTCCAGGCGTATTCATAAGCAGAGGGGATGGAGGTGCCCGGCAGGATATCGTGCATCTGGCATCCCAGCACCAGCCACCAGGCTTCATTCAGGCGGCTATGCGGATAGGGGAGGGCCCCCAGGTAGTCGGCCATCACCGCCAGGGGCTCAGCTGCCTGAGCCGACAGCTCATTTTTGCGGTTCCAGCGCTTCATGGTTGCCTGGGAGGTGATTGATCCGGCCGAATGTTCCGTCAGCAGCAGGTCCCCGGAATAGGAGGGCAGGGAGGTACACTGTTCCCGGGATAGATCCCGGAAGAGCTGATCGCTGGACGAGAGATAAACCTGGATCTTGCTGTCGGGGTGGTTCATGCTCCCTACGGCATGCTGTACATCCTCTTCACGCGGAGCACCCCCTACATCGCCGACACCATAGTAACGGTAGTCGGCATAAACACCGTATTTCCTCCCATTGACAAACACCCGGTCCGACCAGTAGCGGGATGTATCGAGCCGTTCCTGGATCCGGCCGGTATAGGTGGTGGCATTAAGGGCCGAGACGATCCCTTTCCCGTCTGGACCGATCCAGTTCCCGATGTTAAACGGAATTCCTACAGCCGATCCCCACTCGAGCTTCTGGGTAGAAAATCCTTTCAACCCGCAATGGGCAAGCACACTGGGGAAATGGGCCTGGAATCCGAAACAGTCGGGGAGCATGAAATCGACCGACTCCTTCCCGAATTCAGATCTGAAGTAGTTGTTGCCATAAAGGACCTGCCGGATGATCGATTCGGGGGAGGGGACATTGGGGTCGCATTCATCTACGGAGGAGCCTCCTACAAACCACCTGTTACGGGAGATCCATCGCTTCAGTTCAGCATACTTTTCCGGATAATACTCCTTCATCATCCGGTATCGGCGGGCACCGGTGAAGGTAAACACGTAGGACGGATAATTCTTGAACAGGGTAAAGTTTTCGTCCAGGGTGGCTTTGAGGAAGTCGTTGATGGTCTCTTCATAATCCCATCGCCATTCGGTATCCAGATGGGCATACCCCACCGTATACAGGACCGGGGTACGGGAGAGGTCGTACAGGGGATTCTGCTGGAGCTGTGAGAAAGCGGGGAAACTCGTTATCCACAGTAGAATTACTACAATAATAGTTGTTATTTTGCGCATATTCAGTTGATCAGTTTACTGATGGCTGGAAGCCATGATTGAAGAGCTTCTTTTAAATTTGACCTGGCCTCATCTAATGTTTCGCCCTGAGAGTTTACCCCAGGTATCTCTTCCACATAAGCGGCAAAACCACCTTCCGGTACTTCGATAAAGACTGCTGTAAAAGAAAAATCCCTGAATTTCATATCGTACCTTCTTATTGATCACAAATGTACTGATTTTTTGGGAAATCCAGGTTTTTTAACCCAGACGGATAAGTATAACAGAAAGTTTCCGAACTTTGCCGGCTAAACCAACCAAATTGTAAACCCAAAACAGAGATACCCATGAGAAATGTTCTGATTCTGCCCGCCCTGGTAGCCATTGTGCTGAGCTCCTGCGGCCCGGAAAATCAATTCAAGATCACCGGCACCATCACCGGGATCGACTCCGGTCTGATCTACCTGCAAAAGCGGGAAGCCGGGGAGTGGAATAAGCTTGATTCCAGCCAGATCCTGAATGGCGCATTCACCTTCCGGGGAACCATCGACATGCCGGAGATGTGGTATCTCTCCGTCAAAGATGCACGGGTGTATGTCCCGCTCTTTGTGGAGCATGCAAACATAACCATGGATATCCTGGCCGACAGTCTCGAGGGTACCGCCATTAAGGGATCTCTGTCGCAGGACGTCTACCAGCAGTACCTGAAGCAGATGGAACCTGTAGACGAAGAGATGAATGCAATTTACAAGGAATACCGCGCGGCGCATGAAGCCGGTGACGAAGCGGGCATAGCCCGGGCCGACTCGATGTACAAGATCGCAGAAGCCAGACAGAAAGAGATGATCCTGGCCTTTGCCCGGGAGCATCACAGCAGTGTGGTAGCCCCTTACCTGATCCTCCGGAACGCCTATATGTTTGAGTTGCCCGACATGGAAGCCGTGGCGCTGGAGATGGATACCACCCTGAACGCCTCTTCCTACCTTCAGGAACTGAACAAGCAGGTCGACATCTTGAAAGCCGTGCAGATCGGTCAGCCTGCTCCCGATTTCACCCAGGCCGATACGGCCGGAAACCCCCTTGCACTCTCCTCCCTGAAAGGCAAGGTATTGCTGGTCGACTTCTGGGCTTCCTGGTGCGGACCCTGCCGGGCCGAAAATCCCAATGTAGTCGAAGCCTGGAAGAAATACAGCAAAAAAGGCTTCGATGTACTGGGAGTCTCCCTGGATAAAGACCGCGACAAGTGGATCGAAGCCATTCAGGCCGATAACCTTACCTGGAATCATGTGTCGGACCTGCAGTACTGGAATAACGAAGCCTCAAACCTCTATGGAGTGAGGTCCATTCCATCGAACGTTCTGCTGGATCAGGAAGGGATCATCATTGCCCGGAACCTGCGTGGCGAAGATCTCCGGGCAAAACTGGAAGAGCTTCTGGGCCCGGCGAAATAATACCTGATTCACTGTGCTATGATGAAGAAATTGCTGCTTCTTGTTGGATTGATCGTGCCATTTTTCGGGATGGCCCAGGTTGCATATACCCTTCAGGGCCAGCTGGCGAATCTTTCGCAGCAACCGGTCTATCTCCTGAGTTTTTTCGGTGAGAGGAATACACTGATCGATTCCACTGTGACCGATCCCGCCGGCATCTTCTCTTTTTCGTTACCCGCCACTCTGGCACCCGGTCTGTACCGGGTCAGCTGGGGAAAGGAACAATTCGTGGACCTGGTTTTCAACCGGGAGGAGATCCGGTTCCGGACGGATGCAGTGCATCCGTCCGACAGCCTGGTGATCCTCGAATCAACGGAGAACAAGTTCTATCATGATTTCCTCGATGCTGACAGGGTCAATCAGATCAAACTGGAACTTCTCCAGCCGGTAGCGGACTACTATCCCGACCGGGATCCCTTTTATTTCAACGCGGTGGCGAACTATGAAAACATCCAGCACAGGCAGCTGGCATCCCTTGATTCACTGAAGAGAACATACCCGGATTCCTATGCAGTGAAGATCCTGACACTCTTCAGTTCCCCGTTCCTGCCTGCTTCCCTTTCTCCCGACGTGCGTCTGGCGTATCTGAAGCAGCACTTTTTTGATCAGGTCGATTTCAACGATACCGCACTGCTGCGGTCGAATGCCTGGCCAAACAAGGCCATCTCCTACCTGGCATTGTACAGCAATAACCGCCTGACACAGAAACAGCTGGAAACCGAATTCATCCAAGCGGTCACGGTGATGCTGGGTGCGGCCGGGACCAATCCCGACCTCTTCAAGTTCCTGCTCGACTACCTGGTGAGCGGCTTCGACAAGTTCCATTTCGAAGAGGTGATCACCTACCTGGCTGAGAATTTCCAGGATCCATATGCCTGTGAGGATCAGGATAAAAAATCGGCGCTTCAGAAAAAGCTGGATACCTTTAAGAAGATTGCCATTGGTCAGACGGCTCCCGATTTTGAGATTCCGGATACCCGGGGCCGGCCGTTGAAACTCTCCGGGATCAACTCAGAATATACCCTCCTGCTATTCTGGTCGAGCGAATGCGGCCACTGTACCGAGATGCTGCCGAAAGCAAAAGCCCTCTACGAAGCCCAGAAGCCCAAGCGGTACGAGGTGCTGGCTATTTCCATCGACACCAGCCGTACCGGCTGGATGCAGGTGGTGAACGACGAGAAGCTGAACTGGATAAACGCTTCCGAGCTAAAAGGCTTTAACGGGAAATCGGTCGACCTCTACAACATCTACGCCACCCCCACCATGTTCCTTCTCGACCGCAACAAGAAGATTCTCGCCAAGCCGATCAGCTACCGGGAACTGGAGGAAGCGCTGCGGGAACAGGGACTGCTTTGAAGGACGAGGGAAGAAGGACGAGGGAAGAAGGAGAACTAGTATTCAATTGTTTTCAACAACCTTTAATTACGATCCGCACAAGCAGTAAATTTGAGGCGTAATACTATGCCATGTATGAGATCCTTCTGTTGAATGACCTGAATCCCGGGAAACTCTGTAAACAATTTGATAAAACACTGGAAGAGCTGGCTTCAGGGAATTTTGCTGCAGCCGAAGTAAAGAAGATGACCGGCACGGGATTTTATCGTGCCCGGCTTGACCAGGAAAACCGCTTGCTTTTCCGCTTCGGCCGTCATAACGAAAAAAACTACCTGCTGGTCCTGGAGCTGATCCTGAATCACAACTATGCAGGTTCCCGTTTTCTGCGCGGTGCAGTATTGGATGACTCAAAGCTGGTTCCCCTGCCTAATGCGTTACCTCCGGTGGATGATATGGTTGCGATGCAATACATCAATAACGAACTCAACGGCGCCGATGGTCATCCGATTCAGGTCGACTGGCGTGATAGCGCCTATGATATGGCAAAAGTAGGCACGATTGTACAGGATTTTATAAATGAAGGAGATATCCTTTTCACCACTCACTCATCGTCTGAAATGAAAGGCGCTCAAGGACTGGCGAATCAAAACGGCTTCCCAGGAATCGCTACATTCATTTCTACAATGAACCTGCATCCACCCCTGCATATATATGGACCGACACCGGATTATGGTGATGATTGGGTAGCGCTTACCCAATATTATTT
>QYQJ01000004.1 GCA_007280875.1 Bacteroidota bacterium | reverse complement strand
TCGATGTCCCATGTACAAGTATTATCCGTAAATATGCACGCCGCTGGATTGTCGAAAAATCTATTTCCGAACAAGTAGATTTTTTTCACCTCAACCTGGTCTCTTCCTCCATGGTTATAAAAGTCGATTTTGATCTCACGATGTCTATCCTGGCTTTTAACCTCTACCGGTTACTCGCTCTGCACCTGGAACGATACGAAAATCTTGCCACACAACGATTGTATGAAAAGTTTGTCCTCAATGGCGCAGATATTCTGATCGGTGAAAATGCAATAACGGTACAGCTCAAAAAGAAAAGAACACTGCCACTTATTCTGGAAACAATGCATAATTATAAGGGTCAAAAATATTCCTGGCTCAATAATAAACGACTTATCTTTGAGGGAGCGTCCTATTCTTAAAATACGCTCGTCTGTTTACCGTGAAAATCTATGATAATTGCACAGACAGCGCTGGCATTAGCCGGTGAAAAGGAAAAAGCGCTGCAATCGGGCTGTGACGATTATATTTCAAAACCGATCAGGAAAGACGAATTATATAAACTTCTTGCAAAACACCTCTCCTGAAAATCCTCTTCCCTCGTCTTACGTCCTACGTCTCACGTCTCACGTCTCACGTCTCACGTCTCACGTCTCACATCCCTTTAAACCCAATAATCTCTCGTACATCACGAATGGTCTTCGAAGCAGATTCACGGGCCTTTTCAGCTCCCATCCGGGCCACCTTGCCCAGGTAATCCGTATCTCCTGAGAGGGTCTCAATCTTTTCCCTGAAGGGTGCGGTAAAAGCAATGATGTCCTCCGCAAGCTGTTTTTTCATTTCTCCATAACGGATCTCACACCGGTTGTACAGGTCATTGAAATAGGTGTATTTCTCCGGTTCCGAAAAAGCCTGCATCAGGAGGAAGATATTCTCAACAGGGAGAGGTTTTGGCTGGTTGTGCTGGGTCGGGCCCGAATCGGTCACCGCCCGCATCACCTTTTTCCGGATCACCTCCGGGGGATCGGTGAGAAAGATTGCGCCGTTCTCATTCTCCGATTTCGACATTTTGGCACTGCCGTCCAGCCCCGGGATCTTGACCAGCTCCTCCCCGAAATTGTATGCCACCGGTTCCGGGAAATAATCAACATGGTACATCCGGTTGAACCGGCCGGCAAACGTACGGGTCATCTCCAGGTGCTGCTCCTGGTCTTTCCCCACCGGGACTTTATGGGCCTTATGGATGATGATATCGGCGGCCATCAGGGTGGGGTAGGTCAGCAGGCCGGCATTGACGTTGTTGGGCTGGGTGCGGATCTTCTCCTTGAAGGAGGTACACCGTTCCAGTTCTCCCAGGTAAGCATTCATGTTGAGAAGCAGGTAGAGCTCGGCTACTTCAGGTACATCGCTCTGGATGTAAAGGGTAGCTTTTTCAGGATCAAGACCGCAGGCAAGGAACTCAACCAGGACTGACTTCACACTATCGTACAGGTCTGCAGGCGTGGGATGTGTAGTGAGGGAGTGGTAGTCGGCAATGAAGAAAAAACAGTGATTTTCCTCCTGCATCTTCACGAAATTCCGGATCGCCCCGATATAATTACCGAGATGAAGATTGCCTGTTGACCGTATGCCGCTGACGACGATGTCCATATTACATCTTTATCTCATCCCCCTGCTTATTGTAAAAATGGTACTCCAGCAAGTGGTTGGCATTCTGAGATTCTACCCGGATCTTCGTGTGGTATTTTTTCTGCCATTTAAACTGAAGGTCGAACATCCCTCTTTTAATGAATGCGTAAACGAATGGGTGAACGGTGAGGGTCAGGTTCCGTTCGTTCTGTTCGTTGATCAGGTAGCTGATGTTGTTCTCAATTTCGTCGGTGAGCAGCAGGCTGGGTTTGATCTGGCCGGTGCCGTCACAGGCCGGGCACTTTTCCTGGATCTGAACACTCATCTCCGGCCGGACCCGCTGACGGGTGATCTGGACCAGTCCGAATTTGCTCGGAGGCAGGATGGAATGCTTAGCGCGGTCTTTTTTCATTTCATCCCGCAACTTATCGAAAAGTTTCCTGCGGTTCTGCCCCTGGGTCATATCAATGAAATCGACCACAATGATTCCCCCCATATCCCGTAACCTCAGCTGACGTGCAACTTCCGTAGCAGCCTCCAGGTTCACCTCCAGGGCGTTGGTTTCCTGGTTGTTGTCGGCCTTTACACGATGCCCGCTGTTGATGTCGATGACGTGCAGTGCTTCCGTATGCTCAATGATCAGGTAAGTGCCGCTTTTAATGGTCACCTCTTTCCCGAAGGAACTTTTAATCATCTTGTCAATGCCATAGGTTTCAAAAACCGGCATCCGGCTGGTATGATGCTTGACAATATGGACTTTATCAGGGAAGATCTTTTGGATATACTGACGGATCTCTTCATAAAGAATCCCGTCATTGACTATGATCTGATTGAATGACTCATTCAGGATATCCCGTAAGATGGCCGAAGTACGATCGATTTCCCCGATGATTTTAATAGGAGGTAAGGTACCGTTCAGCTTCTGGGTGATCACCTCCCATCGTTTGTAGAGGGACCGCAGATCCTGGTCAAGGTCTGCGACCAGTTTATTCTCGGCCACCGTTCGGATGATGATCCCGCAATTTTTTGGTTTGATGCTGGTGATGAGACGCTTCAGCCGGTTCCGTTCTTCTGCGCTCTTGATCTTTTGCGATACGGAAATCTTGTCGGAAAAAGGGATCAATACCAGGTACCTGCCTGCGAAGGCAATTTCTGAGGTAACCCTGGGACCTTTGGTCGAAATAGGCTCCTTGGCAATCTGGATCAGAACATTCTGATTGGGTTTCAGCACCCCGGTAATTTTGCCGGTTTTCTGAATGTCCTGTTCCATCGGGAAATCCGCAATCGTCAGCCCGGGATTTCGTCCCGACTGGGCCGCTTTGACATACCGGAGCAGTGACTGGACCTGGGGGCCCAGATCCAGGTAATGAAGGAAGGCATCTTTTCCGTATCCCACATCAACGAATGCGGCGTTCAACCCGGGCATGATCTTGCGAATCTTCCCCAAGTAAATGTCCCCAACTCCGTATTCGTTGTTGATTTTCTCCTTGTTGAGCTCAACCAGGAGCTTGTCTTCCAGTAAGGCAATTTCAACCCCCTGAGGAGTCGAATTGATAATCAGTTCCTTATTCACAACCGTCCTATTTAGGTGTGCATCACAGGGTTGTACCTATGATCATCATGACAGAAGGAAATGTAGCAGAGGCAGGAAATTACTTCTTCTTATGCCTGTTCTTGCGCAAGCGTTTTTTTCGCTTGTGCGTCGCCATCTTGTGTCTCTTTCTCTTTTTACCGCTTGGCATAATGAAAAAATCCTCAGAGATTACTTAACTTTTACGCCGGATTTAATCTTGTTTACAAAGGATTTAGCCGGCTTGAAAGAGGGAATATTGTGGGCAGGAATAATCAGGGTGGTGTTCCGTGAAATGTTTCTTCCTGTTTTTTCAGCTCTTTTCTTAATGACAAAACTGCCAAAGCCCCGCAGATAAACATTCTGTCCGTTTATCATGGAGTTCTTTACAGTGTCCATAAAGGCTTCAACGGTGGCCTGAACGGCTACTTTTTCGATACCGGTCTTGTTAGCAATGTCTGCTACGATTTCTGCTTTTGTCATACTACAAATAATTAGTTATATGATTAATAATGAATGAATTTGTTCCATGGGAAACGGGCTGCAAATATATAACTTTTTTGAAAGACAATGAAATAAGTAAAAATTTTTCATGATGCCGGATGCCTGATGCCGCTGCTTCGTCGCTTCACTCCTCGCAGTGACAATAATGCCGGATGCCGGATATTAGGGACAGAATTCGTACTTTTGGCTTTTATCTGGTATCTGGTATCTGGCATCTGGTATCCAATTTCCCAACATGTCTTTCTCCTCCACCCTGATCTCCTGGTACGAAGCCAACAAACGGGACCTTCCGTTTCGGGGGACAAGGGACCCTTACCTGATTTGGATTTCCGAGGTGATCCTGCAGCAAACCCGGATGGAACAGGGGTTAGGGTATTACCGACGATTTGTACAACGGTTTCCCGACATCCATTCACTGGCCTCAGGCACTGAAGAGGAGGTACTGAAACTCTGGGAGGGGCTGGGCTATTATTCCCGCGCACGGAATCTCCATACTTCGGCACGTGAGATCATGGAGCGGATGGATGGGGTCTTTCCGCAGACTTATGAAGAGATCCGGAAACTGAAAGGGGTCGGAGAGTATACTGCCGCTTCGGTTGCATCCCTCGCATTTGACGAATCACGGGCAGCTGTGGATGGGAATGTTTACCGGTTCCTGGCCAGGTATTACGGATTCAGAGAGCCTTCCGGATCCGCTTCCGGGAAAAAACTGGCCCGGATGAAAGCTGAAGAGCTGATTGACAACAGCCAACCCGGTACCTTTAACCAGGCCATGATAGAATTCGGGGCCCTGGTATGCACTCCCGTAAATCCTTCCTGTAACGGTTGCCTCTTCAACACATCCTGCTATGCCTTTATCCACCGGGTTATCCGGGAGATCCCGGTAAAACCCAGGCCGGATCAGATCAGAAAACGATTCTTCCATTACCTGGTGATCACCTGGGAGAGCCCTGATGGTGCCCGTATCTTGTTGAATAAACGAACAGGAAACGACATCTGGAAAAACCTGTATGATTTTCCGCAGATCGAAACACCCCGGATAGTGTCACTGACCCGGTTAATGAAAAGTCAGGAGTGGAGAAACCTGTTCGGAGATCTTCATCCGGTTGTCTCGGCCGTCTCGACCCAATTCATTCACATCCTTTCGCACCAGGTCATCCTGGCGAAGTTTTACAGGATTCTCCTTGAAGGCCCCATTGAATGCCCCGGCACCATTGTTTCACTGGAAGAACTGGCATCTTTACCCGTACCCAGACTTATCTCCCGGTATTTGCAAAAATGTTTTTCCTGAAGCCTATGAATTCGTATTTTTGAAGGTCGGATCCAATTGCATGTGCAGTTCATGATAAAATTTGTCTCTGCGGTTTTATTTGTTCTTTTTTCCTTCCCCTGGGGAGGGCCTGGTATTGCCCAGGAAGCCAGCAGGCTGTTGATCGACGATGAGGATGTTCAGCAAATGCAAAAAGAGCTCGACTCCCTCTATCTGGCAGGTGATTATAGCACCGCGGTAGACCTGACCCTGATCCTCATGGCCTATTACAGGCTTCATGAAGATACAAACGGTCAAATCCTGTGCAATAACAGGATGGGAGATTTCCTGAGGGCCTCCGGAAATCCTCAGCCAAGTTTGGACTACCTCTATAAAGCGTTGGCTTTGAACCATCATTACGGGGATTCGCTTCTTCGGGCACAGACCTATAACTATCTGGCAGCGACCTATTTTGAAAACAAGTACGCGAAATACCTGGATAGTGCCGAAACCTATGCCTTGTTATCGATGAAGGTCGCTCTCCGCATACAGAATGATGAGTTGGTTTCCAGCGACCTGAATATCCTGGGGAAGGTCGAAGAGGGGAAAGGCCATCTTGATGCTGCACTAAGCTATCTGACCCGCGCTTTGGAGATTGCGCAGAGAACTCATTCCAATGATGTCCCCCTGGTAATAAATAATATTGCCGGAGTCTATTATAATCAGGGGGAGCTCGCCCGGTCTGAGAAAATAGCCCTGGAGGCTTATTCCCTTGCACGGAAATACAACATCAACACCTACGTCAGAATGTCCTCGGCTTTGCTGGAACGCATCTACGAATCAATGGACAATTATCGGCAGGCCCATCTGTATCTCCGTGTACTGTTCATCTACACCCGCTCTTTTCTTGATGAAAGGATTGAAGAACGGGTGGAATCGATGAAAGAACAAATCCGTCTGACGCAGGAAGAGGCTGAGATCCAGAAAAAGCTGGACAGAAGGAGGTTTCTGACCGTTTCCCTGCTGGTTATCATTGGGATCACACTGGTGTTCCTGATAGTATTTACGTTCCAGATGATCCGGTTGCGAAAAACAAACAGGGAACTGATCATGGTCAACCAGGAGATTACCAGGCAAAAGGAGGCGACGGAGAAACTGGCGCAGGAGCTGGATACCTCCAACGCCACCCTGAAAAAATTTATCTCCATCATTGCCCATGACCTGAAGAATCCCTTCAATACCATCATCGGCTTCTCAGACCTGCTGAACACGGAATTTGATACCCTGGCTCCCGAAGAGCGAAAACTGGCCATTGACAATACGTATAAATCCGCCGTAAGCGCCTTTTCTCTCCTGGAGCAATTACTGAATTGGGCCCGTTTGCAAACCGGTGCATTCAAGCTGGAAATCACTACCATCAACCTTTCGGAACTCCTCGATGAGGTGATCAATCTCCTGCAGGCATCAGCTTTACTGAAAAAGCAGAGCCTGGTGAAGAAGATCCCCTATAACCTCGGGATTTACGCCGACCGGAACATGATGCTAGCCGTGTTCAGGAATCTCATCTCCAATGCCATAAAATTCACACCCGAGCAGGGCGGAATCATATTGTCGGCAAGTCTTTCGAAAAATCTGGTGATGGTTGAGGTCAGGGATTCCGGTGTCGGCATTCCGGAACGTGAGATTGGAAAACTTTTCACTATTGATGAACCTGTGAAGACTACCGGGACGAGTGGTGAAAAAGGATCCGGGATCGGATTGCTCCTCTGCAAGGAATACCTGGAAAAGAATAACGGAACCATTTCGGTGACTAGCCGGGAAGGAAAGGGAACTACCTTCACAGTGACCCTGCCCCTTGCAGAATCCTGAGCAACCTTCATTAATTTTCACGGGATTTAATTATCTTTGCATCCGGAATTTTAGTATCAAATCCTCATGGACGACGGCAGTCATGACCACGCAGACCACCTTTTACCTGAGCCAGATTTTAGGCCGAAAGTTTTTTTCCACTGATGGACACATCAGGGGAAAGGTAAGAGATATTCTGGTTGACCTGGCTGCGCTGGATCCCTCTCCCGGAAAACCTGTCCGACCCAAGGTTATAGCCATTAAAGTAAACGTAGGCATCCACGACAGGGTGTTCGATTTTTCTTCCCTGGAACTCTTCCAGGAGAGAAACTACTCGCGGATCCTGGGCACCGAGATCGAAGAGATCTCGACGGCTTATCTCACTAATGTGATCTGGCTGAAAGAGAATATCCTCCACCGCCAGGTGGTGGATATCAACGGGAAAAAACTGGAGAAAGTAGAGGATGTACGGCTGGTGTATATCCCTTCAGGCACGTATGCCATTGCAGTGGACGTGGGGTGGAGCGGCTGGCTTCGGAAGCATGGGTTGCTTGCTTTTACTGAGCGGTTGGTCGGTTGGCTCGGGATCCATTTTCCTATGCAGCAGATCCTTTGGGACGACATCGAGTCGGTCGACCCCGTGACCTCAAAATTGATGCTTACAAAATCTACCTCCAAACTTTCCAATCTTCACCCTTCCGACCTGGCCGATATCATTGAAGATCTCGATAAGACCACCCGGACTTATGTGTTTGCTTCTCTCGACGAGGAGCATGCGGCGGATGTACTGGAGGAGATGGAGCCCGATGCCCAGATACAGATCATCGAAAGCCTCTCCCTGGAAAAAGCGGCCGACCTGCTGGAAAAAATGGACGCCGATGAGGCGGCCGACATCCTCGATGAGCTGGAAGATCACAAAGCGGAACTGCTGTTGAAAGAGATGGGGAAGGAGTCTTCGGCAGAGGTCAGAGAGCTCCTGGAATATGATGATAACGAAGTGGGTAGCATCATGAATACCGAGGTATATTGCCTTTCCTCCGGTCTTTCGGCCGGGGAGGCCATCTCACTGATCCGCAAAGGACAACCTGAAGCGGTTCATATTAATACGGTGTTTGTCATTGATGATGACGAGACGTTCATCTCCGCCATCCCCCTGGCTGATCTGGTGCTGGCCAACCCCTCAAAAACCCTGGCGGAGATCATGGAGAAACAGCCGGTAACGGTCCTCGATACAGACAAAATCGACACCCTGGCTGAGATTGTCTCGAAATACAACCTGCTTTCTGTGCCCGTCATCAATGCACAAAACCAGCTGGAAGGAATGGTGCTGGTGGAAGATATCGTCAAGGATCTGCTGAGCCACAGGAAAACCAGGTAAAATAATTTTTTTTAAAAAAAAGTGACGAGAATGTTTAACCTTTTGCCATCAAACCCGATTAATGTCAAACAACACCCGGCAGACGGGAAAAATGTCTAATTTTGTTAAACGGAATCATTCACTTAAAACATTGGAGCAATGGCAAACGGAGTAAACAAAGTGATTTTGGTTGGTAATCTTGGGAGGGATCCGGAGATTCAGACTTTTGACAACGGCGTAAAAAAAGCCTCCTTCTCCCTGGCTACTTCTGAGGGGTACCGGAACCGTGAAGGAGAACGCGCCACCCACACCGAATGGCACAATATAGTGCTGTGGAGGGGATTGGCCGAGGTAGCCGAAAAGTACCTTCGGAAAGGCTCTTCGGTCTTTATCGAAGGGCGGATCCGCAGGCGGGATTATGAAGATGAAAACAAACAGAAGCGTTTTATTTTCGAGATCCTGGGCGATAACATGACCATGCTGGGCGGTGGCCCGAGACGGGAAGGAACTTTTGAAGAGAACGGAACGGCAGCAACGGCAACCACCGAACCCGCTGATGCAGAAACAGCGGTTCCGGAAGATGATCTGCCTTTTTAGGTAGCGAAACAGTGAGGTAGCGAAGTAGCGAAATTTTCGCTACCTCGCTTCTCGCTACCTCGCTATTTCATGCATTTTATGAAACACCACCTTATAACCATCTTTCTCACCCTTTTGTTACTTGGTTGCAACTCCGACTACACCCCCAAACCCAGGGGATATTTCCGGATTGATTTGCCATCGCATGAATACCAGCAGTTTGATACCACCTTTCCCTTCTCATTCGAGGTTCCCATTTACGCAACCACCTTTCCTGATACCAGCGGGCTGGCCGAGCCTTACTGGATCAACGTCGGCTATCCTGCCTTCAGGGCACAGCTGCACATCAGCTACAAAGAGATCCACCACAACCTGAGCCAGTACCTGGAAGATTCCCGCACCCTGGTCAATAAACACATCCCCAAAGCCAATGCGATCACACAGCAGGAGTTTCTCAATCCGGAAGCAGAGGTCTACGGACTGACCTTTTCCATCCGGGGAACGGAAGCGGCTTCCCCTTACCAGTTCTATCTTACCGACAGCCTCACCCGGTTTGTCCGTGGAGCCCTCTATTTCAATATCGTCCCCAACAACGACTCACTGGCTCCCGTGATCGATTTCCTGCGACAGGATATCGACCACATGATCAGCACATTCCGCTGGAAATATTAAATTCCATGATGTTTGTTTCAGCAAGGGTTTGTATTTTTGCAGATTAAAATACTCTACCATGATTGAAACCATCAAATACGGAACATTGAGATGGTCACATATCGTGAGACCGTCGGAAGAAGATCTGCAGATTCTTAAGGATCAGTACCATTTCCATCCCCTCGACCTGGAGGACTGCCGCAGCGTGATCAACCTCCGGCCGAAGATTGATGTCTACGACGATTATTACTTCCTGATCCTCCATTTTCCCAGCTTCGATACTTCGGAGACCTTCGTCGACACCAAGGAGATCAAGCTTTTCTGGGGGAAGGACTTCCTGATCACGATCGGAAAGTCGCACTGGCTGGTACGGGATCTGTTCAGCCAGGAGAAGACCCGTGCCATGGCCGGCAAGAAAATGGAACTGGGTAGTTCTGACGCGTTGCTGTACCGGATCCTGGAGCGGTTGATGCAGGAGACCCAGATGCTGGTAGAGAAGGTGGAAAAAGATGTGGATAGCTGCGGGAAATCCCTCTTCAGCAGGAAAGCAGAAAAAACGATTGAAAAGATCAGCTTCACACAAAAGAACGTGGTACTCCTGAACACAATGTTCAAACCCCAGCTGGCATTGTTCAACCGGTTACAGTCGGGAGCGATACCGGGATTTGCTGAAAATATGGAAGATTACTGGGGCAACATCCTGGATTATTACCAGAAGAGCTGGGATATGGTGGAGGATGCCGGTGAGCTGATCCGCGGCTACTCCCGTACGTTCGATTCACTTCAGGTTAATAAGACCAACGAGGTGATCAAGATCCTTACCCTCATCTCTTCCATCCTGCTCCCGTTGACCTTCATTGCCAGTCTCTATGGCATGAACATCGATCTCCCGCTGGCCAGGCATCCGTTCTCTTTTGTAATCGTAACCCTGATCATGGTGGTGATTGCACTTGGAATGATCGTCTACTTCAAGGCCAGGAAGTGGATGTAATCAATCCTTTTTATTCATCACATTGATCTGGCGCTGGATGGATTCTTCATGGACCGCCTCCAGCAGCTTCATGATGAAATCGCGGCTCAGTCCGTGTTCGAGCCCGCTCTCCAGCCTCTCCCGGAAGATCTGATTCCAGCGTTTCAGCTGAAGTATGGTGATCTTGTTTTCTTTTTTATAGGTCCCGATCTGATCGACAATAGCCATCCGCTGGGTGATGATATCGATCAGCTGCTGGTCGATCTTATCGATCTCCGAACGGAGCTTCTCCAGCTGATTCTGGAATTCGTCGTTGCCTACAGGGTTGCGGAGGATCAGGCGGCCAAGCAAACCGGCAAGCCGGTCGGGGGTGATCTGTTGCTGGCGGTCGGTCAGCGCTTCCTGGGGGCGGATGTGCGATTCGATCATCAGGCCGTTCATCTCCAGGTCGATAGCACGCTGGGAGATGGGCAGCAACAGGTCGTAGTTGCCGCAGATGTGGCTGGGATCGACGATCACAGGAAGCTCGGGACAGAGCCGTTTCAGCTCGATCGGGATCTCCCACATCGGGTCATTCCGGTAAGGAGAGTGCTTGTAATAGGAAAATCCGCGGTGGATCGCTGCCAATTTCCGGATACCATTCCGGTTGATCCGCTCGAGCGCTCCCATCCAGGTTGTCAGGTCGGGATTTAACGGATTTTTTACCAGTACCGGGATGTCGGATCCCTTCAGCGCCTCGCCGATCTCCTGGACCGAAAAAGGATTGACCACCGTGCGGGCTCCCAGCCATACCATGTCGATGCCCGACGTGAGGGCTTTTTCCACGTGAAACGGGCTGGCGACCTCGGTGGTCACCAGTAACCCTGTCTCCTGTTTAACACGAACCAGCCACTTCAGCCCTTTATCACCTACTCCCTCGAACTCGCCGGGACGGGTTCTGGGCTTCCACAGCCCGGCACGAAATACCCGTACCATCGGAATCTTTGCGAGTTCACCGGCAGTCTGCATCACCTGTTCCTCCGATTCGGCCGAACAGGGGCCTGCGATGACCAAAGGTAAGGAAGAAGTCGAAAGCCAGTTTTCCAAAGGAATTGTATTTAATAAGACATTCATCAGGAGATATTTACAAGAAATAAAATTACCGGGGATAATTTTTTCTTCTTTCTGAGATCCAGGATTGCTTTAACAAACTGTTTCGCGGCAATTTTTTACTAAAATACGACATTTCTCTCAATTCAAATGGATGTCAAGTTTGAACATTGTTTATGGTACAGCAAAGTTTCAGCAAATTCAGAAGTTTTCATTACTTTTAGGGCATCTGCCAGCTATGACGCTATGAATCAGACCAGATCAAATCCTAAAATATACCCTTTGTCTATCCGCAATTGGCCTGAAGACGACAGGCCCAGAGAAAAATTATTAAAATATGGCGAGCATAGTTTAAGTAACGCAGAATTGCTGGCAATTTTGATCAGGACAGGGACAACAGGTAAAAGCGCCATTGATCTCGGAAGAGAGTTATTAAATAAATTCAAATCTTTACGGTCGATGAGCGGCGTTGATGTTTCGGAGTTCAAAGAGATTGTGGGTTTGAAAGATGCCAAGATTGCTCAGATTAAGGCTGCCATTGAATTGGGCAGACGCATGATGAGCGAGGAAAAAGCATTTCACGGTGTTGTGAAATCTTCTTCTGATGTCGTTGATTTTTTAATGCCTTTGATGCGTGACTTAAAGAAGGAATTGTTTAAGGTTTTATTACTGGATAAAAGCAATCGCATTTTTGAAATGGTGGATATAGATATGGGAACTGTGGATCGGGTAAATCCTTCAATTCGGGATATTTTGTTGACTGCATTAAAATATCAATCACCTTCCATGATTTTGGTGCATAACCATCCTTCGGGAAATACAGAACCAAGTGAGGCAGATAAAATACTGACGAGAGATTTGATTAAAACCGCTCGTGCCATGGAATTACGTATTTTTGACCATATTATCATTGGTGAAAATGTGTATTTCAGCTTTGCCGATGAAGGATTGATAGAAGCATTCGAAATTGAAGCAACAAAATAATATTTGGGAGGTAGTACTGTGGCAAACTTGAGTGACCGGGACAGGGAACGGATTATCGAACTACTTGAAAAGGGCGAAGAACTTCCATTGGATTATAAGCAAATCCTGTTTCCCCCTGAAAAAAAGGAGTATGAACTGGTATATGCAGGTAAGGAACGGGAAGAAGATATTTTAGCCGATACGATGGCCGTGCCCCTGCAGCCGATTAAAACCTTTAGCACAAACGGGGGCGGCTGGACCAATAAACTGATTTTCGGAGATAACCTGCAGGTAATGAAATCGCTGCTGGATGATCCTGAAGTGAAAGGACAGGTGAAACTTATCTATATTGATCCTCCGTTTGCCACAAAGCAAGAGTTTCGGGGAAGTCAGGATCAAAAAGCTTATCAAGACAAGATTGCTGGGGCAAAGTTTGTAGAATTTTTAAGGAAAAGATTGATTTTTTTAAGGGAATTATTGGCAAACAACGGGAGTATCTGCGTTCATTTAGATTGGAAGAAAATTCATTATGTAAAGAGCATAATGGATGAGATTTTTAAGGAAAATAATTTTATTGGTGAAATAGTATGGAACTATGGTTCTCCTAGTGGTGGTAGAGCTGCTGGTAAAAAATTAGTCAAATCTCATGATACTATAATTCAGTATGCTAAACATTATGGTAATCATTCATACAAATCATATTATCTACCTTACAGTGATAAATATATTAAAGACTGGTTTAAATATGAAGATGATCAAGGCAGAAAATATCAAAAAAGACAGCGGGATAAGGATGAAAATGGAAAGATTATTTGGGAAGTTCAATATTTAGATGAAAGTAAGGGTGCTCCTGCATCTACAGTTTGGAATGATATTCAACAAGTATACGCAGATCCGAGGGCCTATAAACATAGATCAAAAGGTATCGGTGAGCTTTTAGATTTTCCAACCCAAAAACCAGAAAGATTATTAGAAAGAATTATTGAAATTTCATCAGAAAAGAATGATTTAATACTTGATGTCTTTTCAGGTTCGGGTACAACATTAGCCGTGGCCGAAAAATTAGGTCGTCGATGGATAGGCATTGATTGCGGCAAACTGGCGATTTATACCATGCAAAAGCGAATGCTCAATCTGAAAGCAGAAATAGGCAATAAAGGCAAACCGTTAAACCCCAAACCATTTACACTTTATCATGCCGGTTTATACGATTTTTCCAAACTAAAAAAATTGCCATGGGAAGAGTGGAGACGTTTTGCGTTGTTGCTTTTTAATTGCCGGAGTAACAGGCATACAGTTTCTGGCATTGAATTGGACGGTTATAAAGGGAATTCGGATGTGCTGGTTTTCGATTATCAAAAAGAAGGCGGCGTAGTGCTGGATTACGGCTTTATTGATGATTTGCATTCAATGGTCGGTTCGAAATTAGGTAGACAGTTTTTTATCATCGCACCCACGGCAAGTGTGATGTTTTTGGAAGATTACATTGACAAAGGTTCGATGCGTTATTATATCCTGCGCATTCCCTATTCTATCATAAACGAATTGCACAACAAGGACTTTGAAGCCATCAAACAACCCATTGACGAGAGCCAGGTCAATGATACTGTGGATGCCGTAGGATTTGATTTCATCCGCCCACCAAGAGTTGAATGCACATTTTCACTTGAAAAACCTAAAGGACAATTGCTGGAATATGCCACAGTTAAAATCGACACCTTTAAAAGTGAAGCCATGCTTAAGGGCGCCAGTCAACTGGCAAATCGGGAATCTCTATCGATGATTATGGTAGATTTCAGTTATGTAGGAGAAATCTTCAATCTGGACAAGGTCTATTATTCCAGCGAGATCGAAAAAAACGGCTGGAAAGTATATCTGCCAAAGGAAGAATTTAAAAAGCAGATAATGATTATGTATCTGGATATTTACGGCAACGAGTACCGGGAGATCAAGTGTTTGAAGGATTTTAAGAGTGAGGATTGATGACCAAATAAGAGAGAAATCTTACGGATTGGATATAGTGAAAAGAATCAGCAAGCCACAAAACTATTCAACCCTCGTTATTGACCTTGCCTCTCTCATTAAGCAGGGGCGCACGGTGGCGGTACGGTATATGAATACCGCTCTGGTGGCCACATATTGGCTTGTGGGCAGAAGAATTGTTGTATATGAACAGAAGGGGAAGGAAAGGGCAGAATATGGAAAAGAACTACTCCAAAAGTTATCTCAAGACCTAAAGAAGAGATTTGGACGTGGTTTTTCACCGGATAATCTTGAAGCAATGCGAAGTTTTTATTTGAACTATCCAATTGACATTTCCGGGACAGTGTCTCGGAAATTAGAAAAACAGAAATCCGAAACACCGTCGCGGAATTCTGAAATAACGTTAGCAATTCATCCGCTTACTGAAAGATTCACTTTGTCATGGTCTCATTATCGTCTGCTTATGCGTCTTGATGAACCATTTAAACGGGAGTTCTATGAAACAGAATGCATCCGGGGAAACTGGTCAGTAAGGCAACTCGACAGACAGATTCAGTCTATGCTTTATGAAAGAACTGCTTTGTCAAAACGCAAGATGGCGGTTATTGCCAAGGCCCACGAAAAACCTATCACCCTTAAACCGGAAGATGAAATCAAAGACCCTTATATACTTGAATTCCTTGGATTGAAGGATGAATATTCAGAGTCTCAACTCGAAGAGGCGCTGATTAAACATCTTGAACATTTTCTTCTTGAATTGGGAATCGGTTTTACCTTTGTTGCAAGACAAAAGAGAATAACACTTGAGGGAAGCCATTACCGCCTTGACCTGCTTCTCTATCATCGAATCCTTCGATGCCTTGTTGCCATAGATTTGAAAATTGGCGAATTTACGCATGCTGATGCCGGGCAAATGAACCTGTATGTGAATTATTTGAAAGACAGAGAGACGCTCCCGGAAGAAAATGACCCGATCGGCCTGATACTCTGTGCAGATAAAAAGAAGACCGTCGTGGAATACGCCCTGGGTGGAATGAGTAACAGGATATTTGCCTCAAAATATAAATTGCAACTACCTGACCCTGAAGTCCTGAAAGCAGAGATAGAACATGAAAAACAGAGACTTATCGAAATGAAAATCATATCGGAAGAAGAAAAGGATAAATAGCTATGCTCGAGCGCCAGAACTTTCAGAATAAGGATTTAGTCCTCAAGGTATCTCCCAACTACGATCCCAAGAGGTTTGATCCGAATAAGTACGAGGCTTTTCTGGACGCCCTTTGCGGGGACAGGGAGTATCAGAAAGAGGCGATCCTGGAAACGGTGCGCTACTTTTTAGGCGGAGAATACAAAAACCTCAAAGAACTGGCCGAAGAGAATTATCACTCCAATAATAGTTTGCAGATTTTATATGGCACGTTTGATCAGTTTAAGAAACATTTCCAGATTCCCAATAAATTATCCTGCTCGATCGACATGGCAACAGGCACGGGGAAAAGTTTTGTCATCTATGGTATCGCCCGAATCATGTTAGCCGAGGGTGTAGTGGATCATGTGCTGGTTGTCTGTCCTTCTACCACAATTGAAGGCGGACTCATGGAAAAATTCAAACTACTTTCAGGCGACGATGCTCTGCGGAATCTTCTACCTGACGATGCCGTTATTAAGAATCCCCACATTATCAACGCCACCGAAAGTATTACCACGGGAACAATTTGCGTGGAAAACTGCCATGCACTTTACGAACACGTCAAATCGTCAATTCGTGAAAGCCTTGCAACAAAAGGCGAAAGAACATTAGTTGTCAATGATGAAACACATCATGTGTACAACCAGACAGGAAAAACATTTAAAAAGTGGAAAGATTTTTTAGTCGATGAAGAATTTGATTTCAAGTATATCGTAGGACTATCAGGAACATGCTATATTAATGATGAGTACTTTTCCGATGTAATTTACCGCTATTCTTTACGGGAAGCGATTGAACAAGGATTTGTCAAAACCATCGATTATGTAGCAGAAGACTCCTCGAATACACCAAATGAAAAATTTCAAAAAATCTATGACAATCATGTTGAAAATAAAAACACAAAATACCGATTGGTCAGACCTTTGACCATTTTGATTACAAAAGACATCAAAGCATGTAATAAACTGACAGACGATCTTATACGGTTTATTTCAGACACGGAAAATATCTCAGAACAAGATGCCGGAAAAAAGGTTTTGGAAGTCACATCTTCTCCAAAACATAAAGAAAATGTGAGAAAACTGGCTGATGTGGACAGGAAAGACAGTCCTGTGGAATGGATAACATCGGTGAGCATGTTGACTGAAGGCTGGGATGTAAAAAACGTCTTTCAAATTGTACCCCATGAAGAACGGGCATTTGACAGTAGGTTATTAATAGCACAGGTGCTTGGCAGGGGTTTGCGGATTCCTGAACTCTATTTAGGGCAAAAACCGGTGGTTACGGTTTTTAATCATGACCGCTGGTCGGGAAGGATCAAGCATTTAGTTGACGAGGTATTAGAAATTGAGAAAAAAATCTACTCCTACACGGTTGAAAAAGAACAGGATTACCATTTTTCCATTCACAAT
This sequence comes from Bacteroidota bacterium, assembly GCA_007280875.1. Taxonomy (GTDB): domain Bacteria; phylum Bacteroidota; class Bacteroidia; order Bacteroidales; family FEN-979; genus QYOJ01. The sequence goes on along the minus strand of QYQJ01000004.1, from coordinate 6,585 downwards.
ATAGATTATGCTAAATTGACAGAAACGGAAGACTATAAGCAAGAAAAAGAATATGAATTTACCAAAGGCTTTATTACACTGATCAGGCAGGCACCAGCTCTGGAAAAGGAAACGGAATATGTTCGGGCGACTACGGGCGAAAGCCGCAGAAAAAAAACTCTGGTTAAATACAAAATGTTTTCACTAGAAGAGATTGCCGAACAATTACAGAATCGGTTTAAATCTATTGATATGGAAACCGCTGAAACAGAAAATCCGACTAATTATGAAGAAAAATATAATATAGAATGGTTAAAAAAACTCTTTCATGAATCATTGATCCGAATAGGTGAAAGCGGAAATCAGATTAGCGATGATAACAGACAACGGATATATCAGGCTTTTGGGGTAATTCATCGTCCTGCTGCCAAAACGGTAAGATACAGAATGACGCCTAAAGCAATTGTAGAGATAAGCACTAGAGATCGCAATAAAAACAGCGTTGGTTTTGCATCCATCAAACGTGGCGATTCGAGTATATTTTTTGATGACAACTCAATAAAGTTTAGTGATGAAGAAACATTGAATATATTGAGAGAGATTGAAGCAGATGAATCTTTACCGAGATCTGCGATGGATAAAATTGAAAATAGTTATAATTTCAAAACGCCATTAAATCTTGTCATATCTGACCACAAACCTGAACGGTTATTTGTAAGAGAACTAATAAAACAGGAAAATGCAAAAGCCATTGATAGTTGGTTAAAATCTACTGACCAGGATTTTTACCCGGTTGAGTATTCATGGAAGAAGGGCGAGCATCCGAAAAGAGGGCGATTTAATCCTGATTTTTTCATCAAGGTAAAAGATAATATTTTAGTAGTAGAAATAAAAGGAGATGAAGAGATCAGAGAGCCTTCAGATGAAAATAAGGCAAAATACAAGGCTGCAAAAAAGCATTTTGAAACGTTGAATGAGCAGCAAGATAAGTTGAAATATTACTTCAATTTTCTGATGCCAGAAGATTATGATTATTATTTTGATCATTTGAGGAGTGGTAACTATAACTTCATTTCAAAATTAGATGCAGAGTTGGAGAAAAATGGTCTGTAAAAATAACCGACCTGAAACACTATCTGAATGAAAAGATATGCATTATCTACATTTTTATGACGTAGTGGAAGACTACCTCGAACAGCGTGTTCCCTTCCGTGAAACACACCTTGCTTATACATGGAAGGCCGTTGAGCGGGGCGAACTGGTGTTAGGGGGCGCTCTCTGAACGAATTTTGGCATTTGAACTATTCACGAGGTAACATCATGGAGTCATTCCGACTTCGGGGACAAAACGTTTCTTTCTGTCAATGATATAATTGTTCAGCCATGACCGCAAAAGAATTTATGAAAGCCGTTTCATGCGATAACGTGAATATCATTCAGCTTTTATTGGATATCCTGAAGCAGAATGAAATCCCCTATTGTGTGATAGGAGGTTTAGCCGTCAACGCATACGTTGAACCTGTGATCAGTCTGGATATTGACCTGGTTATCGTGACAGGTGCCACGGAACAAATCTGTCAACTAGCTATTGAAAATGGATTATCCACGACAAGGTTTCCACATAGTATCAATCTCAACAGTAACCAATCGGATATACGAATTCAGTTGCAAACCGATAACAGGTACCAGGATTTCATTGCACGTGCATCCCTGAGAACTGTTATGGGTTACCAAATAATGGTTGCCCGGCTCGAAGATGTTCTTCAGGGGAAGGTTTGGGCATATCAGGATGAGACCAGAAGAAAAAGTAAAAAACAGAAAGACCTGGCTGATATTACCCGTATTACAGAAGCATACCCTTCTCTGATTACTTTACTGCCTGTGCCGATTCGTGATCTTGTTCAATAACCGTTCTCCTCGCCGGACACTTAGTTTTTCCGCAAGATCAGTTTGAACAGATGAATGATAACACCCAGTCCCGAGGCCACCATGCCGATGATGAAGATGATGGGTAACACCACATCGAGCCACGACCATCCGCCGATCGCAGAGAAATCGAAGGGATAAAGAAAATAGAGCACCAGCAGTACCACCAGGCTGGAGGCATCCAGGATGGCCCTCACCAGATGCCAGAGCCACCGGAATTCAAGAAACAGGATCAGCGCCCATCCAATAATCTGGATTATAATATTTAAATTTAAAATCCACAAAACGGTGTCGTACCGGTCGGTAATGAACGGAAGTCCCCAGTCGGGCACCTTGTTGACAAGCCAGAGAAAGAACAGGTTCCAGATGATCGACCAGATGGCCTCGCCACGAAGGGCCTTGCGGGATTTTATGGGTATTTCTTCAGGCATAGCGTGAGGTTTTTAAAAGATAAAAGTAGAAAGAAATTGAACACAGATAACACAGATAAATACTGATTTCCACTGATTATGGGGTTCATCCGTGTGAATCTGTTCTGATCAGAGTCATCTGTGTTCTGTTGTTTTCGTTACTTTTGCACAATAATTAAGCGGAAATGGAACATCTTCGGCGATCGAAAGTAGTTGATTTACTACAGTCAAGGGATTTCGGAAAGGAGGTCCTGGTAAAGGGATGGGTCCGCACCAAACGCGGGAACAAACAGCTCAATTTTATTGCCTTGAATGACGGTTCTGTTATTCACCACATCCAGATCGTGGCAGAGGTGACCCATTTTGACGAAGAGTTGTTGAAAAAAATCACCACCGGTTCGGCGATCGCCGTGAAAGGGATCCTGGTTGAATCAATGGGGCAGGGGCAACAGGTGGAGATACAGGCCCGTTCGATCGAGCTTTACGGAACGGCAGATCCGGAGACCTATCCGCTGCAGAAGAAAGGGCATACCCTGGAGTTCCTGCGTGAGATCGCCCACCTGCGTCCCCGTACCAATACTTTTGGAGCGGTGTTGCGGATCCGTCATTCCATGGCCTATGCCATCCATAAATATTTCAACGATCACGGATTTTATTACATCCATTCCCCCATCATCACCGGGTCGGATGCCGAAGGAGCCGGAGCCATGTTCCGGGTCACCACCCTGGATCCAAAAACTCCGCCGCTCACACCTGAAGGGAAGGTCAACTATTCCGAAGATTTTTTCGGAAAAGAGACCAACCTGACCGTCTCCGGACAACTGGAGGCCGAATTGGGAGCCCTGGCGTTGTCGCTGGTCTATACCTTCGGACCCACCTTCCGGGCCGAAAACTCCAACACCCCGCGCCACCTGGCCGAATTCTGGATGATCGAACCCGAAATGGCCTTTTACGACATCCACGACAACATGGACCTGGCCGAAGATTTCCTGAAGTTCCTGATGCAATACATCCTCGATCACTGCCTGGACGATTTGGAATTTCTCAACAGGATGTACGACAATGAACTCATCGACCGGCTGAAGCATATTGTGTCCAGTACCTTCGAACGGCTAACCTACACCGAGGCGATAAAGATCCTGAAAGCCTCCGGGCAGCAGTGGGAATTCCCGGTAGACTGGGGTTCCGACCTGCAGGCCGAACATGAGCGGTACCTGGTGGAGAAGCATTTCAAATGCCCGGTGATGCTGACTGATTACCCGAAGGAGATCAAGGCCTTTTACATGAAACAGAACGAAGACGGAAAAACAGTACGCGGGCTGGATGTCCTCTTCCCCCGTACCGGTGAAATTATCGGCGGGTCGCAGCGGGAGGAGAATTACGATCAGTTGCTGCAACGGATCAACGAACTGGGCATTCCTGAAAAGGATGTCTGGTGGTACCTCGATACCCGCCGGTTTGGCACTGCGCCTCATAGTGGTTTTGGGCTTGGTTTTGAGCGCCTTATTCTGTTTGTAACCGGGATGAGTAACATCCGCGATGTAATCCCTTTCCCAAGAACACCAAAGAACGCCGAATTTTAATAATTCATCTCTTTCATTGTTTATTTTTCTGTATAATTAAATGCTGAATGAGTCCGGCTTTCTGTGTATTTTTGAACTGTACACAAAAGCCAAACCTGATCTTATCAAATGCTTCATAAAATCATCCGGGAGAAAAAGAATTTTTGGATTAAATCGGAAAGATGTCCCGTTAAACCGCTCATTGATTATATCCGGTTAAAAGGTGATTTACGGGAAACACAGGTTGAAGCAATTGAAACGTATCTTTTTCTGAAAATAGCCGGACAGAACCAACCATTATGGAAACTGTTTTCAGAAGGGTTTTTTAATACCGGCATTGATCTAGGTCGTTTAAATATAAACCAGCATGCACGGGAATTTCTCGAACACAACCCGGCTGCGCTTGCTCTGTTTGAATTTGCCCGATATAAGAATGGACATACTGTACTGCTTCCTGACCTGGAAAGGTTGATCATAGAAAAACCTGAGAGTATTGATTATCTGAGCTTGATTAAAGGTATTTTTTATCATGTGAACTATCCTGATTATCTGTTCAGCCTTCCTATGGGAGCCGGGAAAACATTTCTGATGGCTGCATTTATTTACTTAGACCTCTGTTTTGCAATCAACGAGCCTGAGAGTAAATCTTTTGCTCACAACTTCATCGTTCTCGTACCTTCCGGATTGAAATCATCAATCATACCCAGCCTTAAATCCATTGAACATTTTGATCCTACCTGGAAAGTTCTGGGACGCAAAGATTATAGGTAAAAACATACCAAAACGGGTGAAAATCAGAAATATCGCCGGGGAAGAATCAATTACAGAAATTCACTGATCCATATGCTTCCTTCTTCTAAAATATGGCTTTACAGGATAACACATCTTGACAATCTTGGTTGGATTTTGAAGCATGGAATAGCCAGTGGGGTTTCTGAGTTGGCTGATCCTGGATTTATTTCAATCGGGGATAATACGCTCATCGAATTTCGGGAAGATATGGACATTCCCGTTTCCCCTTTCGGGAAATTTTCAGAATACATTCCCTTCTATTTCGGACCGAGAGCGCCGATGCTTTACCAGATAGCCACCGGCTATGACGGGATTAAGAAAATACCGCAGTCAAATATCATATATCTTGTATCCCGGTTGGATATCATTCAATCCGCAGGCCTTCAGTTTATCTTTACTGACGGGCATGCAAGAGCAACCATCACAACATTCTTCACTGCTAATGAAACGAAAAAACTGAAGGAATTGGATTGGTCAGTCATATATTCCACTGACTGGAAAAATACGGAACAGGACAAAGACCGGCAACGGAGGAAGCAAGCCGAATGCCTGATAAAAGATTTTATACCAACTACTTGTGTTGAAAGAATTTTAGTCTTTGATGAAAATTCACACGAAAAAGTCTTATCTTTAATCCATGAATCAAATCTGTCAATTCCGGTACAAATAAAAAAAGCAGCGTACTATGATCCATTATGAAACAGGCAATTTACTTGATTCAGAGGCCCAGGCATTGGTTAATACAGTGAATACTGTTGGCATCATGGGGAAAGGAATTGCGCTTCAATTCCGGGAGGCCTTTCCCGAGAACTATAAACTGTATAAGAAAGCCGTTAAATCAAACGAAATAAAAATCGGGCATGTATTTGTTACTCAACAATCCACGATTCATGGCATTCGATATATCATTAATTTTCCAACTAAAACACACTGGAAAGGTCTGTCGAGAATTGAGTATATCAAAGAGGGCTTACAGGATTTGAAAAATGTAGTCAGTTCACTTTCCATCCGTTCGATCGCACTTCCTCCATTGGGTTGTGGCAATGGTGGATTAGATTGGTCATTGGTAAAGAGGGAAATCGAAACATCATTATCAGATATAAACGCAGAAATTTATATATATAGCCCTAATGAAAGGATTCAGGAAATTCTTGAGAAGGAGAAAAGAAGAGAGGTTAAATTAACCCCAGCCAGGGCAATGATGATGTACCTTCTTTACCAGTATACAGCCCTTGGAGAGTCAGTAAGTGAATTCGCAGCGGAAAAACTTATGTATTTTCTTCAACGGTTTGGTGAAACGCAATTACAACTTGATTTTAAAAATTCATATTATGGACCATACAGCGGGAAAGTGAGGCATGTTCTGTATGCATTGAACGGAAAGTTCATCCTGGGGTATAGTCAGAAACAGACAAAACCGTTTGAGTCGATCAAAATCAATCCTGAAGAAGTGGAGACAATAAAGGAATATATAGCGAAGGAACTATCGGATCCCGAAAAAGAGCGTTTACAAAAGATTGTCAACTTCATCCAGGGATTCCAAACCCCGTATGCACTTGAACTTTTATCCACAACAGATGTACTAATTTCACAAAAAGCATCTTTTAATATTTCTGAAATTAGCAAGGGTATTAAAAATTGGTCCACTCGGAAAAAAAACCTATTCCCGGAAAAACATCTGGAAATTGCAATCGACCATTTAAAGAAAGAAGCTGCTGACTTATATCCTTAACGCTGTATTAAAATAGAAAACGCCAGGTATCACGGTCTGGCGTTTTCCAATCTCCTTCTTCCAAATGGAAAGATGAGGATAAATTTGTTTTAAACCGGGAACCGGAATCTGACCGTGGCACCCTTGTGGCTAATGTTTGCTACCTCAATCGATCCCCGGTGAAGTTCCATGAACAGTTTCACTA
>QYQJ01000038.1 GCA_007280875.1 Bacteroidota bacterium | reverse complement strand
GTACTATAATTACCGCAGAACTGATCCCCCTGCCAATAATAAGATCTGTGCATGGACCAATCAGAACAACAGGACCGTTATCATTCCATTTCTGTTTCTGCGTCATGTACTTGTTTCTATTTTCAAGGATGCAGGGTATAAGCTATCGGATTCCATGTTCACAAAACATGCCGACTATAGTAAACTCGTTGTTTACAACTCTCTAACCTGTAATAGCTTACTGACCGATTTCACCTATACGTTGGTGGATATCTTCACCGGGATGCATCTACCGAATATGGCAGTTAGTGACTTTCTGACCGGCATTGAAACCCATTTCAATTGTCGTTTTTTCATTGATAACACCATGAAAAACGCCCGGTGTATCTCGGTGGACGATATCCTCAAATCAACAGATCACATCGAATTCAGTGACCGTATTGAAAAAGTATCGTCGGATCTCACTACGCATAAAACAGGCTTCCTTTTCAAGATGTCCCTGGATTCGGATGATACGGCACTGGATTCATCCTCGTCGATTGAAGATATATTTGTCGGCAGGATCAATCCTTCTGTTGAGAAAGTCTCAGATTTACCCCAGTTCCCTTATGCAGAAATCGGGGAAATCAGGTTCGTTGAAAGTGCAAATGAATTTTATAATCTTTCCTCCCTTACGAAAACCTGGGCAGCGGCTCCGATATTGAAATCATACATTTTTTCCCAGTTTCTTTTCCGTGATTTTTCGGAGAAAATAGATTCAAAGTTTTCCAGCCTTGGCTTGATTGAAGCCCCAGATGAGGTCATGTGTAAAAATAAACTGTCTGAATGGAATAATATATCTCCTCGGATCTTCTTTACCAAATACCAAAACATTGAAAAGCCTACCATGATCGGAACAAGTCAGACAAATAATTTTGGTTTGTTTTTCAATCAGAATAATAACTTGTACGATTTGCATTACAAGGCTTATTTCAATTGGTTCATGCAAGCCAGGCTGGTTAAGGTCGTCAAGCAGATGACTTTCCAGGAATTAAAGAGCCTGGATTTCTCAAAGAAGTATAGGATAAACGGACTCGATTACCTGATCAAGGATGTCCGGGTGACCTTTAATAGGGATAAAATCAAGCCGGCTACGTTGGAGATGTACAAGGTCTAAGCCACTTTACTCAAGTTCCGGAAATCCATTGATCAATTTATCGGAGGGCCTTCTGCGGAACCTGTCTAGGTACCGTTGCGTCATGTCAAGAGAGGAATGTCTTAACTGAAGCTGAAGATCCCGGAGGTTGATTCCACTATCCACTGCCATACCAACACCGGTATGTTTCAAGGAATAGATCTTTTTGGGTATTCCATAGGTATTTGCAAAGGCCCTCCAGTATTCTGCAATCCTGGTAGGAGCAGCAGGTTTTGTTCCTCGTTGCAGTTTCCGTGTAAATAATAGATAATCAGGCGGATAATTCATGTCAAACCTGGCTAAGACCTTCTTAAAACCGTTCGGAATCTGGACCACATCCTGCTTCTTGTTCTTTGAGACATGGCCCGGGAGGATTATTGTCCCGGCACTCAAATGGATATGAGAGACCCTTAGCCGCATAATCTCCTGTGGCCTGAGAAAGCAATAGAAGATCAGACAGGCTACAACATATAGGTTGTAATCATATTCTGGAAGGAATTTCTGCATGATCGAGAGTTCCTCTTTTGAGAATGCGGCAATTTCGGCTTCCTCTTCTGGAAGCTTCTCAATTCGCTGGAATGGATTCGCCAGGATCCATTCCCGCTTTACCAGAAGATTGAAGAAAGTCTTCATGTGCATGGCCATGTAGTTGTAAGTCCTGTTCGTAATCCCTTTATCTCGTTTAGCATTATCAAGGAAGTCCTGAGCGTGATAATAGCTGAAATCCTCAATGGTGTATGAAGACATTTGGTTAGTCTTTAGCCATTCAATGAAGTACTTGACCAGGTATTTGTATGTATGATAGGTTCTGTCTCTGCAGAAGCTCCTCTTTACTTCCAGGACAAAATTCATCGCATCAATAATGTTAGTGAACCGCTTCTCCTTATGGGCATAGGGATTGAATCCCTGCCGGAGCTTCATATTTATCCTGGAAATGAGTTGGTGGGCTTTGTCACGTCTTCCGGACCGTGATTTGATACTCAATGGAATCCACTCTCGGAATCTTTCAAATTTCCCAGTATCAGGATTGCGGAAGTAATAGAATACAAACCAACGTTGATCAATATCGCCGTTGGCATCGAAGAGTTTTGCAGTCTTGTATTTCTCCATGGTTTCTCTGAATTAAACCGCCCCCGGCAAAAACAGAGAATGGATGAAGACTACTCAAGATTTTTGTCTCAATTTGTCTCAAGAGACACAAATTTTCGCTTCTATATGCCTGATAATGAGATATTTGAGAGCTGTAGTAGCGTGGACGAGAGTTGAACTCGTGACCTCCGGGTTATGAATCCGACGCTCTAACCAGCTGAGCTACCACGCCAAAAATGTGGGTGCAAAGGTACTCGTTTCAAATTTAGGATCAAAGAAAAAGGAGAAACTACCTGATCCAAACCGTCTTGATGTTCACGAACTCCCTTATGCCGTAACTCCCCAGTTCCCGGCCGTAGCCCGATTTTTTTATGCCGCCGAAAGGCAGTCGCGGATCCGATTTGGTGATGCCATTGACAAACATGGCGCCGGTCTCCACGGCTCTGGCTATCCGCTCTCCCCGTACCGGATCCTGGGTCCATACGCTTCCTCCCAAACCGAAGGAAGAATCATTGGCTACCATCACGGCCTCCTCTTCCGAAGATACCGGAATGATTGCAAGCAGGGGACCGAACGTCTCCTCCTCATAAGCAGGCATCCCTTTGGATACCCCGGTGAGAATGGTCGGTTCATAGTAGCAGCCGGGTCGGTCTATCCGTTTTCCCCCTGCTATGAGGATAGCCCCCATCGTTATCGATTGGTGTACCTGGCGGTCGATGTCGTCGACCAGATCGGGACGGGCCAATGGACCGATCCGGGTAGCCGGATCCAGTGGATCGCCGGGTTGAAGTTTCAGGAACTCGGCCTGAATGCGGGTGGTAAACTCTCCAAGGACAGGTTTCGCAACGATGAAGCGTTTGGCGGCTATACAGCTCTGTCCCTGGTTTACCAGCCGGGCATTTACGGCATTGGTCACGGTCAGATCCAGATCGGCATCCTCCAGTACGATGAAGGAATCGGCCCCCCCCAGTTCCAGCAGGCTTTTTTTGATCTGCCGGCCGGCTGCAGAAGCGACCTGGCTGCCCGCGAATTCACTTCCGGTGAGGGTAGTAGCCACTACGAACGGATGGTCAATGACGGTTTCCACGAAACCGGAAGGAATCAGCAGGGTGCGGAAGAGATCTTCCGGAAAACCGGCCTCCCGGAGCACCTCCTCGACAGCAAGGGCGCAGCCGGGCACGTTGGAAGCGTGCTTGAGCAATCCTGCATTTCCGGCCATCAGGGCGGGAGCAGCAAAACGGAAGACCTGCCATAATGGAAAGTTCCAGGGCATCACGGCCAGGACGACGCCCAGTGGCTGAAAAGCCACAAAACTCCGGGAGGCATCGGTGGAGATCACTTCATCGCGCAGGAAACGCTCTGCATGTTCCGCATAAAAATCACAACCTGAAGCACATTTCTCTATTTCTGCCAGAGACTCCCCGATGATCTTTCCCATCTCCAGCGTCATTAGCCGTGCCAGTTCCTCCCGGCGCGATCGCAACACCGCCGCCGCTTTGAGCATGCACTCCCGGCGGGAAGTAAACGCACTCTGTTTCCATCTTCCCCAGGCTTCATGCGTTTTTCCGATGATCGCTACCACCTCTGAGGGGGTATGCTCACGGTACTCCTGAATGATTTCGTTCGTCGCAGGATTAATACTTTTCATGGTTTCACTATTTCGTTTTTCGCTATTTCGCTATTTTTTCCTTCAGGTAGTAACCCGTATAGGATTCCCCGCATTTCACCAGCTCCTCCGGGGTGCCGGCAAAAACCAAATACCCCCCACTGTCTCCTCCTTCCCGGCCCAGGTCGATCACCCAGTCGGCCGTTTTGATCACTTCGGGATTGTGCTCGATCACCACCACGGAATGGCCGATCTGGATCAGCGAATCGAAGGCAATCAGCAACTTGTGGATATCGTGGAAATGAAGTCCGGTGGTGGGTTCATCGAAGATGAAGAGGGTGGGTTTCTCGGTATTCCCTTTCGAGAGGAAAAAAGCCAGCTTGATCCGTTGCGCCTCTCCGCCTGAGAGGGTGGAGGAGGATTGTCCCAGTTTCAGGTATCCCAGTCCTACATCCTGCAGGGATTGTAGTCGTCCCAGGATCCGTTTCTCTGAAGCGGTGGGTTTCGGATCCTGTCCGAAGAATCCGATCGCTTCATCCACCGTCATATCAAGGATATCTACAATTGTCTTCTCCCGGTACTTCACATCCAGCACCTCCTCCTTGAACCGTTTTCCCTTACAGGCGTCGCAGGTGAGGAAAATATCGGCCATGAACTGCATTTCGATCTTCTGAACGCCCTCTCCTTCACACTCTTCGCATCTTCCACCGGCAATGTTGAACGAGAAGAAACCCGGTTTATATCCCCGTACCACAGCGAGTTTCTGATCGGAGAAAAGGGCACGGATCTCGTCAAAAGCCTTGATGTAAGTGGCTGGATTGGACCGTGAGGAGCGACCAATGGGGTTCTGGTCTACCAGTTCCACCGCTCCGATCCGGTTGAAATCCCCCTCCAGGTGGTCGAATTTCCCGGTTTTCTCCGCCCAGCCGCCATGAATCTTCTTCAGGGCCGGAAAGAGGATCCGCTTGACCAGGGAGGTCTTTCCCGATCCGCTCACGCCGGTGACGACGGTAAAAATGTGGAGCGGTATCTCGATGTCGATCATTTTGAGGTTATTCTCCCGCGCTCCTTTGATACGAATGAACTCCTTCCAGTTCCGCCGTCGTAATGGGAGCTCAATAGATCGTCGCTTGCCAAGGTAATCTCCGGTCAGACTCCCTTCACAGGCAATGAGATCACTGACAGTCCCCTGGCAAACTACCTCTCCGCCATGTTGTCCGGCCAGGGGCCCGATATCGATGATCTCATCGGCTGCCCGGATGATCTCTTCGTCGTGCTCCACCACGATCACGGTATTCCCCAGGTCACGAAGCCGCACCAGCACCTTGATGAGCTGTTGTGTATCGCGGGGGTGCAGACCGATACTGGGTTCATCCAGGATATACATGGAACCGACCAGGCTGCTCCCGAGTGCTGTGGAGAGATTGATACGCTGGGATTCTCCTCCCGAGAGGGTAGAAGAGAGACGGTTGAGGGTCAGGTAACCCAACCCTACATCAGTCAGGGTCTCCAGCCTGTTGTTGATCTCCGTCAGGAGCCGGTGTCCCACAGTCTCATCGTAGCTGGAGAGTTTCAGGGACCGGAAGAATTCACGCAGATCCGAAACCGGCATCAGGGTCAACTCATTAACCGATTTACCCCCAATCTTTACGTAGGAGGCATCTTTTCGAAGCCGGGCGCCATGGCACTCCGGGCAGACGGTCTTTCCGCGGTAGCGCGACATCATCACCCGGTACTGGACTTTGTAACTCTGACTCTCGACAAATTCGAAAAAGCGGGTCAATCCTTTAAAAAAGCGATTCCCTTTCCAGAGGAGGGCCCGCTGTTCAGCAGTCATTTCATAAAAGGGCTTATGGATGGGAAAATCAAACTTATAGGCGTGTAGTACGAGCTCGTTCTTCCACTCGCTCATCTTCTCCCCTCGCCAGCAGGCAACGGCTTCCTCATAAATGGAAAGGCTTTTGTTGGGAACCACCAGTTCCTCGTCAATCCCGATCACGCTGCCGAATCCCTCACAATACTTACACGCCCCATAAG
>QYQJ01000231.1 GCA_007280875.1 Bacteroidota bacterium | reverse complement strand
TGGGTGAAGTGGTTATGGTTGCCGGGGCGGACCCTAATTACGGACCATTGTATGGCAATGGCCAGATCAACTACGGTACGACCTACTACTTCAATTCGGCTCACGGTATCCTTTCACACACCTATCTCCAGCCGGAACCTTCCGGAGGCAACTACTCAGCCCTGATCAGACAGAATGTTTCCGACGGAGTAGCCTTTGCCAACTATACTGCCCACTGCAGTGAGCAGGGATGGGGTAACCCATCCTTTCTGATCTCTCATATTCCCAGTCTGCAGAATGATGAAAAATATTGCCTGATGGTCGGGAATTGCTGCCTCAGCAACCGGTTCAACACCACCTGTTTCGGGGAGGAAGTGTTGCGGGCAGCCCATAAAGGGGCATTGGGGTACATCGGCGGAACCAACAGCACATACTGGGATGAAGATTACTGGTGGGGTGTGGGATTTAAAGCGGTTTCCACCAATCCACCCTATAGTCCGAACCATCTGGGAGCCTACGATGTTACGTTCCATGATCACGGAGAATCTCTTGACGATTGGTTTGTAACCCAGGGGCAAATGGTTGTCGGGGGAAACCTGGCCGTTCAGGAATCCAGTACCAGCAGTACCCAGAAAACATATTACTGGGAGATCTATCTTCTGATGGGCGATCCCTCCCTGATGATATACATGTCAATTCCGCCGGCGCTGACTGCTACTTATCCAGATCCTGTGATGATTGGCACCACCTCCATCGATGTCACTACCGAACCCTATGCATACATCGGCCTTTCGACCGGTGGAGGTACATTCGTGGCAGCTGGCTGTGCCGATTCCACGGGTGCTGCTACCATGACTTTTGATGCCCTGGACAACCCGGGCTATCTGGGGATTGTCATCACCAAGCAAAACTTCAAACCCCTCATTGATTCCATCCTGATCATTCAGCCTACAGGCCCTTATCTTATCCTGGATTCTTTTACCATCGGCGATTCGGTTGGAGGGAACAACAACGACCAGGCCGATTACAGTGAATCGATCACCCTCGACCTGAGTGTCAGAAACGTCGGAGTGGCTGCTGCCTATGCTATATCGACCACGCTTACCACCACCGATACCAATGTGGTAGTCACTGATGATCTGTGTGTCATCGATTCGATCCCGGCCGGCGCAACCGTGATTTGTCACAATGCCTTTGCCATGACAATCGACAATGATGTGGTTGACCAGCATGTTGTACCCTCCGACATCCTGTTCAATGATGGTTCCGAGAACTGGACATCCGACCTGCTGCTTACCCTTAACGCCCCTGTTCTTACGGTAGACAATATCACAGTAGTAGACCCGCCGCCAGGCGGGAACGACAATGGGATACTGGATCCGGGTGAACATGCCATCCTGCAGGTGGCTGCCACGAACATTGGCCATGCGGGTGTCGGGAATGGTTTTGGACACCTGATCGTTCAGCCTGCTTCGACCCCTTACATCATTGTAAATAATCCCAACCATTTCATAGGATACCTGCCGGTCGACACCATCGTGCAGGTCGATTTCCCGGTTATCACCAACGGGATCACTCCGATCGGAACGGTTGTCAGCCTGGACTACCACGAAACAGCCGGACAGCAGAACCAGTACACGGCAGAGAAAGTGTTTGAGATTGAGATCGGGGAGGTTCCGGTGTACCTCATGCAAAACGGCATTCAGACAACCTGTAACGCCAATTTCTATGATTCGGGAAATTCTGACCAGAATTACAGCAACAACGAGAACTTCACCCTTACCTTCCACCCGGCTACGACAGGCGCGCACCTGGAGACCGAATTCACTGAGTTTGACGTGGAGCCAGGTGCCAACTGCAATTACGATTACCTCAGCATTTACGATGGGAGTGATATTTACTCACCACTCATAGGCACTTATTGCGGAACTGATTCGCCAGGTACGGTCGAATCGACCGCTCCCGACGGCTCTCTGACCTTCAAGTTCCATTCCGATTATTACGATACATACCCTGGATGGGCTGCTGCTATCCATTGTGCCGGAGGTCCACTCACCGTGATGGCCAATGCATTCCCCTCGACTGTCTGTGAAGGATCAACGAGCTACCTGTCGGCTATCCCGACAGGAGGTTCAGGAGACTATACCTACCTGTGGGAACCGTCCACTTACCTGGATGATCCAACCAGCCAGTTTCCCATCTGTACGCCGGAGGCCGATATGACCTATACCGTGAATGTTGGCGATGGAGACACCACCATCACATCCGCCCCGGTGGAAGTCACTGTGATACCCATTCCCGAAGCGCCTGTTGCCACGCTGAACGGAGATATCCTGGAATCGAGTGCAACCGACGGAAACCAGTGGTACTTTAACGGAGCATTCATTCCTGGCGCCACCCAGCAAACCTATCAACCGGTCTATTATGGTGACTATTACGTGACAGTCACTGACGAAGTGACGGGGTGTGAATCTGCCCCCTCCAATACCATACACTACTGGCCTACCGCCATCGACAATTCACAAGCGGAAAAACTGGTCACTGTGTATCCGAACCCATTTACCGACCGGCTCACTATCTCCTATACCCTTCCGGAGCCCTCGGCCTCCAGGATCCTGTTGACCGATGCCTATGGCCGGTTGATCCGTGTGGTGGAAGAAAAAGGGATGATCCCTGCCGGGAACCACGTCCTGGTAATGGAAAGCGGGACCCTGAAACCGGGCCTCTACTACTTCCGGATCCAAACTGATTACTTCACGGTTGTACGGAAAATCATTCTGACAAGATAACATCCAAAAAATAATACCAAACAAGGACCAAAACCAATCTATATGCGAAATAGTTTAACGATCATCCTGATACTTGCATTCAGTATTGCAGGTATGAGTGCCGACTGGGTTAAGATTTCTTCAGACAACCCGGTTCCGGCTACAAGCACCCTGGTTAGTTCGACGATCGAGCAGTCGACCGTCACCTTCACCCTGGAAGGCTTTTTCCTCAATCAGGTGGAAACACCTCACGGAATCGCATTTATTCCGCAGGTTGATGAAGGGACTCCGATCCTGGAAGCTGGTGCTCCGGACCTTCCGAAACTTACTTCCACATTGATCATCCCCGATCTGGCAGGGATGCAGGTGCAGGTGGTGGCCTTCAGTTTCACCGATTTTCCGGGGATTGAGATCGCCCCGTCAAAAGGAAACCTGCTTCGTACGGTCGATCCCGCTACCATACCCTATACGTATGGAACAGTTTATCAGGTTGACAAGTTCTATCCGGAAACCCTGGCAACCACACGGGAGCCATTTATTGCCAGGGATCTCCGGGGACAAACCATGATCGTCTACCCGTTCCAGTACAATCCGGTCACCAAAATACTTCGCGTCTATCATGAGGTGACCCTTAAACTGGTGAAGATGAATGAGAACGGCGCGAATCAGCTGTTCCGCAAAACGAAAGAGATTCAGATAGAAGAAGAGTGGGCGCGCATCTATTCCAGAGAATTCCTGAACTTTGATATCATCACCTACACACCGCTCGGGGAGTACGGGAACATGCTGATCATCAGCCATGGTCCGTTCATGGATGCCATGCAACCTTACGTCAACTGGAAAACCTCGATTGGCTTTCCGGTGGAGATGGTAGATGTTTCGACCATTGGAACATCAGCTTCCGCAATAAAAACATATATCGCCGACTATTACAACAACAACGGGCTCAGTTATGTGTTGCTTGTGGGTGATGGCCCGCAGATCCCGACCAATACCGGAGGAGGTCTCGGAGGCCCCTCCGACAATGCCTATGGATACATTTCCGGAAATGACCACTACCAGGAGCTCTTCGTCGGCCGTTTCTCGGCTGAGTCAGTAGCTCAGGTGGAGACCCAGGTGACCCGGACCATCAACTACGAACAGGATCCGCAGCTAATTACGGACGACTGGTATACTACGGTCATCGGAATTGGCTCTGATCAGGGTCCCGGAGATGACGGCGAGTATGACTACCAGCATGTCAGGAACATGCAAACCGACTGTCTTAATTTCACCTATACCTGGAATCCGGAACTTTTTGACGGATCACAGGGGGGGAATGATGCATCCGGGAACCCTTCCCCAACCCAGGTTGCCACCGAGCTGAACAATGGTTCCAGCCTGGTTGTTTATTGCGGTCACGGTAGCGCAACTTCCTGGGGAACCTCCGGATTCAGTAATAACAATGTGAATAACCTTACCAACCAGGATATGCTGCCCTTTATCTGGTCAGTGGCATGTCAGAATGGTAATTTTGTGAATATGACCTGTTTTGCGGAAGCCTGGCTTCGTGCCACCGATAATGGTGAACCTGCCGGGGCTATAGCTTTTTTTGGTTCTACTATTGACCAGAGCTGGAATCCCCCGATGGAGGGGCAGGACGAGATGGTGGATCTCCTGGTGGAGACCTATCCGAACAATATTAAGCGGACATTCGCCGGATTGTCCATCAATGGTTGCTTTAAGATGAATGACTCCTATGGTTCCGGAGGGAATGAGATGACAGACACATGGACTGTGTTTGGAGATCCTTCCCTTTTTGTACGGACCGATAATCCCGGAACCATGACTGTGACGCATGATCCCACCCTCTTTGTGGGTTCAACCTCCTTGACGGTGAATTGTGATGTGGAAGGAGCCCGGGCCACCGCTTCCATAAACGGAGAGTTACTTGCTACCGGATTGGTTTCAGGTGGGACCGTCGTTCTTACTTTCCCGGCCCTGACAGATCCTTCTGATACCGTTCGCCTGGTTGTTACGGCGTTTAACTACCTCCCTTACATGGCCGATATCCAGATCATCACCCCCGATGGCCCGTATATTGTCTACGTTAGTAATACGGTAAATGACCAGGCCTGGAATAACGATCAACTGATCGATTACGGAGAGGATATCTTGCTGGCTCTGGCCGTCAAAAACCTGGGTATGGAGGCGACCGATAACCTGGTTGTTGACGTCACTACCACGAATCCATATATCAATCTGACAGACAATACGGAAGTATATGGCATTTTACCTCCGGGCGAAACCAGGGAGATCTCCGATGCGTACAATTTTAATGTTTCCAGCAATATTCCTGACGGAACCAGCATTGACTTCCTCATGACTGCTGGTGACGGAACCGGAACCTGGACCTCCACCTTCAACATCCTTGCACATGCACCAGCCCTGATCCTTTCAGACTACCAGGTGCAGGATCCCACCGGGAACAACAACGGACGCCTGGATCCGGGCGAAACCGTTGATCTGAACCTGACGCTGATTAACAACGGTTCGTCCGATGCTTTCGGAGTAACTGGCAACTTAGTCTCTATCAGCCCCTATGTAACCGTTGTGTCCGGGTCGAAAAATTTCGGAGATCTGATATCCGGAGAATCTGATTCGGAACTTTACACAGTAACGGTAGATCCCGGTGCACCGGAAGGACAACTGGCTCCTTTTATGCTGGAAATCACGGCCGATCGTGGGTTGGCCAAGGCAGAACTATTCAACCTGATCGTCGGAAAAACTCCGATCCTCGTGATCGATCTGGACGGCAACCAGAATTCCGGACAGTCGTTCATCAATTCTTCTGACGACTTAGGACTGATGTCCGATTACATCCAGTCGGTACCGGAAACTATGGAAAACTATTCCTCCATATTTGTCTGCCTGGGGATCTACCCTGATAAGCATGTGCTTAGTTCTGCAGAGGGTTCCCGGATGAAGACCTTCCTGGATAACGGAGGACGTGCTTATATGGAAGGAGGCGACACGTGGAAATATGATCCGCAGACAACGGTCCACCCGATGTTCCACATTCTTGGAACCGCAGACGGAGCCGATGATCTGGGCACCCTCGAGGGGCAGAGCGGGACATTTACGGAAGGGATGACATTCGAATATACCGGCGACAATAAATTCATCGACCACCTTCTCAACGAGGGATCTGCTTTCCAGATCTTTAAGAACGTATCCCCTTCGTATTACAGCGCTGTGGCTTATGACGGCGGATCCTTCAAGACCATTGGGAAGTCGTTTGAATTCGGAGGACTTGTTGATGGCACACCCCCATCCACCAAGCTGGACCTGATGATCCAGTACCTGACCTTCTTCGGTATTGACATCCCGGATCTGGCTGCGAATTTTATAGGGTACCCGACCTCTATTTTCGTTGGGGAAAGTGTCAATTTCTATAATTTCTCTACAGGACCTATTGTTTCCTATGAATGGGATTTCCCGGGCGGAGATCCTGCTACCTCGACGGAAAAAGACCCTGTGGTATTTTACGATACCCCGGGGATCTACGATGTCACCCTGACGGTTAATGATGGCGTTTCCAGCAATTCCATGACCAAGACCGATTACATCCAGGTGGATTACGCCACAGGAGTATCAAAGGAGAACAGCTCTCTGCAATGTGTTTTGATGCCGAATCCAAACAACGGAACCTTTACACTCAGGATGGCTGACCGGGAAACGGATTGGGTGAACCTGAAGGTATACAATACCATGGGAACCCTTGTCTTTGCGGAAGATCATGTGCCGGTAATCAACAGGCTCGATAAGGTGATCTCCCTGCCGACTGTTCCCAACGGGATTTACATCATGACTGTTCAGGGGCAGAAGGAAATCTGGAGCGGGAAGATCGTGGTTAATCGGTAAGGTGTTTTTTCTCCACCTGGATGATCTCGTTGGTCTCTTTGTTGGCAACAAAGGCTACGAGAGAAAGGTGTTTGGAAACCCATTCGGGTTTTGGGGTGTACTGATAACTTTTCGTGTAGACGACCCCGGTATCCACATCATTGGTCAGTGTTTCTCCGTAGGTTCCATTGACGACAGCTCGTAGCATATCGTTGAACACGTAGTTCTCAATATCGGGGACCGGTCCGATTAAAGTGTCAGGATTATTATTTTTTTGCCACCCAATAATGCTATCTTCCAGAATGCAGACAGTCAGGTTGTAGGTTCCATCCAATTGATCCAAAAATTTCGCAGAGATGGTCGTATTGATCTGGCTACGGGCAGCTGCTGTATACTGGGCTTCGATCCCGATCGCGGCAACCCGTTTTTCCTTGGCAAGCGTGGCCACTACTCCGGGCCAGGCTGTACTCAGGATCCGTTTAAATCCGTTATAGGTGATCCGGTTGATCATCCCCATAGGATTGGAGACCAGGGCAAAGTCGTTGAACCAGGCAACCCCTTCCGTAACCCGGTAATCGACGTTGTAGGGAGGATCAGCATCCGGTTGTGAGAAGAATCCAGCATGCACTGCCATCAGGATGACCTGTCCTTTGTAAAGTCTTACCAGCCCTTCTGCTTCATAGGTTGCTGTTGGACAGTTGACGCATTTCATTCCGGTATAGTCTTCCAGCAATACCTTTCGTTTGGTGGTATCCACCGTGATCTCTTTTTCTGTAGCATAAGGCTGATCCAGCTTGTCGCACGAAACGGCCAGAACCCCTGCCAGCACTATGATTAATGATAAAACACGAAAACTCATATAGTTCCTGTTTAAAAACTACTGTTTATCGTCAACGTAAACCCCGTCGACTCCGGCACATAGCGGCAGACGCCACCTACGCATACAATCCCTTCCCGCTGACGGCCGTAGGAAAGGGCGATACGGGTGGTATTGTAAATAAAACCGGCGGTCACATTGTAGTAATGCAGCTGAAGGGAGGAAACGGGATTCCCCAGGTTCCACTGATCACTGACGGAGAAAAACCATTTAGGGGCAATGGTAAATTCCAGCAACCCGGCCATCCAGTCACCTTTATCCTGTTTGGTCCACAGCCCCTGAAGCTCTCCGCGCAGTGAATACTTGTCTGTGATGTTCCAGGTAAGGTCGGCCACACCAATATTGGCATAAACGGTTCCGTATTCATCCACATGACCCTCAATCACATCTTTGTTGTAGGTCTGATAATAATAGGCAAAGATTCCTTTCCATTTCCTGCTGAACTTCTTGGTGATCTCGATATTGACATCCTGGTAGAAGACATCCTTCCAGTCAACCGCAAAGGGACTTGATTTATATCCCAGGGTCCCGGGTCTATTGATGGAGGTAGTGTCATTAATTTTTGACCGTTTGATGTTGTTCACCTGGGAGAAGTTGATCACAAAGGTCATCCCGTATTTTCCCCCGAGCTTGGATTTCTTCGGCAGGGAGAAGATCAATTCGGCCGAACCCCCCACTTCGCCGGTTGGTTGGGTGGCATATGGGTACATGGCTGCCAGGAAGTAGGTGTGTTCTTTGGTGATGGCTGGCAGGTAGTTGATGTCCAGGGCATTGTTGGTGACCGAACGGTCGGATTTGAAACTCATGTTGTCGATCCATTTAGTCTTGGCGGTGATTCCAAAATTTTTGCGGGAATAGGAGGCAGTGATCAACCAGGCATCTCCGTTTTTGTAAATATAGTGATTCATCGCGGAGGGGTCGTTGATCTTGTGGGCAACTTCCGTATAGAAGTTGAATCCACTGTAGTTGAGATTGATCCTTCCGCCATAGGCCGCTATGTTTTCCGGAAGTTTCAGGTCGTAGGCTTTCGGAGGGATGATCACCTCCAGCGATTTTCCTTTCTGGTAATCGCTGACAAAGCTGCCACCGAAACTCAGTTTGAATCTGGAAGTGGCCATACCGGATATCATATCATTCAGGTAGAAATCGGCATCCACACCCTTTAGTATACCCCTGTTGTTGTCTTTGAACGGGATCCAGTAGTACCGCTGAACACCGACCACTCCGGTGAGAGTCACCCCGCTGAATGGGGTCAGTTTCACCCGTAACCCCCGCATGGAGTTGTCGTACCCCAGGGTCCAGTCCTGGTAAGTGCGGAAGATCATCCCGTTGCCGAACTGTTCGTAGAAATTCCCGGCCGTGATCTCGATCAGTTTGTTTTTGAATTTGGCCCACCAGTAAGGGACGCCCAGACCCTGGTACTCCTGATCGTATCCAAGCAGTGGAGGGAGATAGGCTTCAAACCGCATGCCTGCCGAGAAGTTTTTATAGGCGTAGTTAATTTCGGTAAATCCCTGAACGCGAAAGTATTTTCCGTCAAGGGTGGAATCGGTGATCCCGAGTTTGGTATCGGTCAGGTAATAAACTGCATCGCTCTGAAAACTTCCACTGATCTGACTGTTCTTCAGGAAGTCCTGTCCGCAGGCGAACCGGGGGAAAGAGAATAATGCAACAATAAGCCCAATTACAATGGCTTCTCCTCTTTTCATAAATCCGTTGGGTATTTGGTTACTACTCGGTTACTCTGAAATGGATTCACCGGCCTGGAGTTTTCTGATTAATTTAATCAGGTCGAGTTCGCTTCCTTCGGCAAATGAGGTGTGCTGCCAGACGATGTTTCCATCGCTGTCGATGATAAAGGTTTGCGGGACCAATCCGACATTCATAGCCCGTTTGAAATCCCCGTTCGGGTCAAGGTACACCTCATACTCCCACCCTTTTCCATTAACCAGGGGCGCTACCATGCTGCTGGAGCGGGAATCGTCGATGGAGACAGCTACCAGCTTGACGCCGGTCTCTTCCACCCAGTCGTCATATACATCGGCAATAGCGGTCATCTCCTTGATGCAGGGCTTGCACCAGGTAGCCCAGAAACTGAGGATGATGGGTTTGCCGTCGTTCGTAATGTGACTGGTATTAAATGGATTTCCCTGTAGATCCTGGATGTCTACTGCGGGAATTTTATTGTAGCTTTCTGAAGCTTTTTCCTGGGCTGATCCCATGCAGGCAAAAGCCATTAGAGCCACGAGAATCGTAAGGTTCCTTTTCATGATGGGGTAGGTTCAGTTTGGTTAAGTGGGTCCAAAGATAACGATTTTAAGAATGATCCATCCGAACGAAATGGATGGCTTTATAAATGGATCTCAAGAACTTTGGCCGAGGATTGAGGAACCAGGAACAGGTGCTCCATCGAAGCCGGGATCAGCACCAATTCGCCTTTTTTCATCTGTTCCATTCCACGGAGATACTGGATCGTGCATGCCCCTTCGGTACAGAGGTAAATAATGAAGGAGTCGATGTGGCTCAGATCTTTTTCTATCCCCCTGTCAAATTCCTGCAGGTTGGTGGTGAAGGCCTGACAGTCCACCAGGTTCACCGGGTGATTCAGAATCCGGGAGTAGGGGGTGCGGTAAGAATTCTCCGTTGTGAAATCGATCGCTTCCAGCGCCTCGTCTGTGTGCAATTCCCTCGCTTTCCCTTCGTGGTCGACCCGGTCCCAGTCATAGATCCGGTAGGTAGTATCGGAGGTCTGCTGGATCTCGGCCAGGAGGATGCCAGGCCCGAGAGCATGCACGCGTCCGGCCGGCATGAAAAATACATCACCCCCACTGACCGGTTCTGTGTTCAGGAGTTCCTTCAGGCGTTTCTGATGCAGGTAATCCAGGTATACTTTCTGATTCACCTGCTGGCTGAAACCGCTGATCAGTTCTGCTCCTTTGTCGGCCTCGACAATGTACCACATCTCGGTCTTTCCGTTCCCGATCTTCCGTTTGGCAGCCAGGGCATCATCAGGATGAACCTGGATCGACAGCCAGTCGTTGGAATCGATAAACTTGACCAGGATCGGGAATTGCTCCGGAAACCGTTCTAAAGCCCGTTCCCCGACCAGGTCGTCCATAT
>QYQJ01000116.1 GCA_007280875.1 Bacteroidota bacterium | reverse complement strand
TAATTCGTAATTCGTAATTCGTAATTCGTAATTCGTAATTCGTAATTCGTAATTCGTAATTCGTAATTAACTTTCGTCTGCCTCAAACCGGAACCCCATCCGCTTGCCCGTCCGGATCTGCATGGCATCCAGCGCTGTCTGGATCTCGAGTACTGTTACCTCTTTCATGCTGTTATAGGGAGGGGTCAACAGGTCAAAATTGATGGTATAGAGCATGGCCGAACGGATGATATTCTGAACCGCTTTCCGATTCATTTTGGAGGTGGGGAAGTTGTTATATAGCAATCCGACCTCGCGTTTGCCTTCAATGAAATAATGATGCTCCCGGTTCACAAAGATCCGTCCGATGAGGTACCCGATATCCTGAGTCCGGTTGTACTTAAATGAATCGGCCAGGAAGTTGAAAATATGGATGATCCCGCAATAAGAACGACGTTTATCATCCTTGACATACGGGTTTCTCATGACTTCGTGGTCGCGGGAAAACTCAAATACATTGGTATGCATCATGTAGATCAGCACATCCGCGCCAAACTTCATCCGGAACTCAAATTCGCCTCTGTCGTAATACTCAAACGGAATCATCGGCTTATCCGGCAACGATTTCATCATGTACTGCGCCGCCAGGATCTCAGCCTCAATTTTGAACAGATTGAAAGCCTCCAGGGTCTTTCCAAAGACCTCCTGCTTCAACGCTCCTTTCGTCCGGAGCACCTTGAAGAGTTCGTTTGTCGTCGGGGTGAAATTTGTCATGTGCGTAAGTTGTTTCGGGTTTGGCTTCGCCGAGCTCCGCTGCGCTCCGGTTCGGGTTTCGGGTTTCGGGTTGTAACTCTTGGCAATTCATGGAAATCCATGTGCAATTCATGCGCAATCCATGTGCAATTCATGCGCAATCCATGTGCAATTCATGCACAATCCATGTGCAATTCATGCGCAATCATTTCCCTCAGGCTCCCAAACGTGTTCTCCAGCACCACCTCCAACTCATCGGGACGAAACCAGCGAACATACAAAATGTCCTCTTCCGTCTGTGGCATAAGTGGCTGGTCGCCCGGAGCCTGCATCTCAAACCACCAGGTCTTCTTCAGCATCCGTTTTCCTTTATCATAATAGACATGCCAAGTGGGCTTCAAAGGCCGGATTGCTTTAACCTCCCGAAGCCCGGTTTCCTCCTTTACCTCCCGAACTGCCTCAGAAATTCGAAATTCGAAATTCGAAATTCGAAATTCCTCATTCTTAATTCCTAATTCGTAATTGATTTTCCCTTTCGGCAGATCCCACTTCCCTCTCCGGTGAATGAACAGGATCTCACCCCGCTCATTCCGCACCACGCCACCGGCTGCTTTTACGACCGTGAATAATGATTTAACATCCCTTTTCAGCTGCTTATAATCCGGTGAGTCGACTCCCAGTATCTTCTGCGACTGATCCTGTTCAAACGACCCGATGATCTCTTCTAACTCCCTGACCGATCCGGGAAGCACAATCTGCCCTTCAAACTCCTCCACGGGCTTCAGCAAATGAACATACCGGTCGTCGAAAAAGATCTTCATAAGGCGCTTAAAATCGCTCTTCAAACATACGAATTTCTGTTGAATACTGGAAGCCGGATACCGGATACGCGATGAGTGATATGAGCAAAATCTTTCGCAGAAAGAAAAAAACAACATCAGCTACTGCCGGAATAACTTGTTCAGTT
Organism: Bacteroidota bacterium; assembly: GCA_007280875.1. Lineage (GTDB taxonomy): Bacteria > Bacteroidota > Bacteroidia > Bacteroidales > FEN-979 > QYOJ01. The sequence goes on along the minus strand of QYQJ01000116.1, from coordinate 4,120 downwards.
GGCAGTTGGCAGTTGGCAGAACTAAAAACAACCTACAACAAACAACTGACAACAAATAATTCGTAATTCGTCATTCCTAATTCTTAATTGAATTAAGCGTTCCAGTTGTGGAGGCAGTAGCGAGGCCCGCCCGGCCTGAGGGCATTGAAATGAAAAAAATGGTATTTTTGCCCTCAAAATACCATCTCTATGCTCCTCTCAAAAGACGTCGCATTACAGACGGCCGCGCAACTGCTGAAAATCAAAGCCGTGAAACTCAGTCCCAAAGAGCCCTTTACCTGGGCCTCCGGGATCCTCTCCCCCATCTATTGCGACAACCGCATCACCCTCTCGTTCCCGGAAATCCGGACCTATATACGACAGCAGTTCTCCTCGGCCATCCAGACCCATTTTGAGGATGTGGAAGCCATCGCCGGAGTAGCAACCGGTGGTATCGCCCAGGGGGCTCTTGTAGCCCAGGAGCTCGGATTACCTTTTGCCTACGTTCGTTCCGGAAAGAAGGAGCATGGACTGGCCAACCAGATCGAGGGCCGGGTGGAAGAGGGGCAGCGGATCGTAGTGGTCGAAGATCTCATCTCCACCGGCGGAAGCAGCCTGGGTGCCGTAGCTGCCCTCCGGGAAGCAGGGTGCCACGTGGCCGGAATGGTAGCCATATTCACCTACAACCTGCCTGTGGCGATGCAACGGTTTGAAGAAGCAGCTTGCCCCCTGATCACCCTTTCCGACTACGACGTCCTGATCGAACAAGCCCTGGAGACTGGCTATATCTCAGCGGAGGATCTTACCGTTCTGAGAAACTTTAAGGATCAGTTTTAAACTGGATGCTGGATACTGGATACCAGATGCCGCTGCTTCGTCGCTTCGCTTCTCGCAGTGACAATGATGCCGGATGCCAGCTGCCGGATAAAAAAAGACCACCCCATCCATGAGGTAGCCTTTTTCTTCAAAGAAAATTTCGCTATTTCGCTTTTTCGCTATTTCGCTTTTTATTCAACGATCAGCTTCTGATTCACCGTCTCCCCGTTGATGGTCAGCCGAACCACATAGATGCCTTTGCGTAAATTTAACAGGGAGAGTTCCTCTACATTTTCGCCGCTCTTCAGGGTGAACGATTGCTCCAGAACGGTTTTCCCCAAGAGGTCCATTACCACACATCTGCCATCCGCAGCCTCTTTTGAGGTGATTTTCAGAAAAGCTTTTTCACTTGCCGGGTTTGGATAGATAGCAAGGGCAGCTGCAGACTGATCATCGATGCCGGCAGGATTGGTGGTGGTAAATTTCCACGGATCGCTCCAGTTGGTGGTATCGGCTAAAGCGCCACCATTGCTGAACGCACGCATCCTCCAGTAATACACCGTGTTGTACGCCATTTTTCGGGTCACCTTGATATCGCTCTCACCGGCTTTCGGCTTCACATCATAAAAAATATTGGCAAATCCTATGTCGGTGGCAATTTGCAACTGATACTCTACAATGCCTGTCTGAGCTGTCCACATCATGGTAGGCGTAAGTGCCACATTTTGTTGATCATTGCTTGGCGACTTCAGCAGAACCGTATTGATAGAGGTAAATTTCCGGGGATCTGACCAGCCGGTTGTGTCATTCTGATGACGGGCACGAACCCTCCACCAATAGTCGTTACCGAACATCAGGAACTCGGCATTGACCTGTATCTCGTTTGTCTCACCGAGAAATACCATCGTATTAAAGTTCTCATCGGAGGCTATTTCAAATTCGTACGATAATATCCCGCCAACGGCTTTCCACTTCAACAGTACGTCCAGTACCTGGTTGACCACATTGTTATTGGGGGAACTCAGACTAACGATATCCAGCACCGTAAATGACCAGGGTTCACTCCATCCTCCCACATCGCCGGGATGACCGGCCCGGACGCGCCAGTAATATTTCGCCCCAAAACGAAGCCACTGCATGGGTCCGGTAAATACAGTCCCCGCAACCGTACCCTGAACCAGGAGCGGTGAGTTGAAACCCAGGCTTGTATCGGCCTGGTAAGTGAAATAGGTCACGCCTGAAATATCGATCGATCCGACCCGGTCCCTCCATTCCAGATTGACATTGGATTCCTGGCTGGATGCATCATTGTTAGGCTTTAAATGTATAACGGTATTGAAGACGGTGAAATTCCATACTTCCGACCAGGGTGAAGTCGCTCCGTCGATGGCTCTGACTCTCCAGTAGTATTTGGTGTTGAAGAGGAGGTTGGTGGTCTGGAATCCCGTGAGCAGATGTTGTGTCACATCGATCAGAAGAGGGGTATTGAAGTTCATGCTGGTATCCACCTGCAACTGGTACTGAAGATTCAGTGTGCCGGTCACGGCATACCAGCTGAGAACCACATCCGGCATCTGTCCGGTGGCATCGTTGGCCGGCGCTTTTAACGCAGGTGTATAGACCAGGGTCTGAGCAGCTATCCCCAGGCTGACAGCGAAAAGTATGAAGATAAATAAAGCTTTTTTCATATCTCGGAATTTAATTCTTAATTCGTAATTCTTAATTCTTAATTTGTCTTAATAATCTTCCCATACGCCTGATTGATCCTGACGATATAGGTACCCGCAGACAACGATCCCAGATCGAGGAGCGATGTATGGATTCCTCTGAGTTGCTTTCCGAACGAACAGGTTGTCATCAGCCTTCCCGAGAGGTCATAAAGGTACGCTGTGACAGCCATCGTTTCCGGCAATGTATAGGTCACGTTTGTTGTTTGACGGACCGGATTGGGATGAATCTGAAGGGTTGCGTAGGCAGCGGTTCCCGATCCCGGATCCGGGTCAATCCCTACCGGCACATAGTAGGTAGTATCGTAGTAAAGACCCCTTCCGTATGAAGCGGCTGCAATGTAACCGACATTCTGTTGATACGGATGCACCAGGGTTTGTTGTTTCAGATCAGTGACAGGGAGATCACCCATCCCCTCCAGGTCCGGAGCCCATTGCGGTGCGCCTGCAAATACATCCTGTGTGGTGAACACTCCCATATCCGTGCCCAGGATCGCTATTCCTGATCCATGCAGCTCGAAAATCCCGTCATAGACAGGCATTGCCGGCAGATTGCCCTGCGCGGAAACAAAAGTCGGCAGGGAATCCAGGGCATTTTCCGTGATGTACACATACTTGTCGTTTCCATAATTGCCCAGGGTTACCATCACGTTGTTGTCGTTGGTGGGATCGACCGTAACATTGGTGATATACCGGCCGGCCATCTCCGGAAATTCAAATACGTCTTTTGCCACGATGCAGTAATCACTCAACACAGAAGCCGTGATGGAATCAAGTGCCAGGGTGAGATTGGACAGACGATAAATCTTTCCGGTGGTTGTGCCTGCCCACAGGTAATTCAGATCTCCGGAGAGTGACAGGCTCGTAGGGATATCGGCAGCAGTTTCGGCTACCTCGTAAAAAACCGGAACCTTGGAGAACTTGATGGCATCCTGACTCATGTAGATACCTGTACGTCCCACTGCGGTGCCATAAATAAAGAACCGGGCGTGGAAGGGGTCGAGAACAGGCAGGCTATCCCCTTCGGGAATGGTAACCGGCACGGTGTAGTAGAAACTGCAGTCAGAACAGTTCCTGCTTTCCACGATGACAACAGAATCAGCCTGGATCGTCCCATGAAGCGCATGAATCCATACCGTATCCTGCGAGTAGGGGAAAGATATTGTTTCCCATAATGCAGAAGGCAGGTATTGAGTTAAGGTGCTCGAAAGCGTTCCCAGAAAACTCAACGCTGGTGTGAGACCAAAATCCTGAGAACGAATATACGGTTCGAGGGGAACAAAATCGGTTCCTGAAAAGATGACAGTGGCGGGTTGAAGCTGCGACCATTCACAAAAGGTCCCGGTCCAGTAGGGGGAGGACGGTGCCCAATAACCTTCCGTAGGTGAATTTAGCTCAATCACATTAAAAAGTTCATTGCCCACGCGGTTTCCTCCTCCCATGACCCAGTTCCCAAAGGGTCCAATGGCAACGGAGCTAAACTGGGAAGTCGTCAGGTTTCTTACACTTGTTTGAAATTCAACTGCCACATCCGAATAGGTGCCGGTGGAGATACCGCTTGAAGTGGCAACGGCAAATTCATCCGGATGGTTGGGCCG
>QYQJ01000068.1 GCA_007280875.1 Bacteroidota bacterium | reverse complement strand
GTCCAGAATCAATGAGAAACCGGTTATCATCGTGGACAAATTTGCCGGGAAATGCTACCTCTATGACCGGGGGATGCAGGTTGGGTCGTTTGAGGCAGAATTCGGGATCAACTGGATTGGAGGGAAAAAACATATCGGTGATAAAGCCACCCCGGAAGGCAAATATTATATAACGAAAAAGAAGAGTGAAAAGAGAACCAGATATTACAAAGCATTGCTGATCAATTATCCCAACGAGGAGGACCAGGCACGCTTTGAAGAGGGAGTCCGAAAAGGATTGATATCCAGAAGGACCAGCATCGGGGGATTGATTGAGATCCATGGGGGTGGAGGAACCGGGAGCAACTGGACCGATGGATGTGTGGCGCTATCCAATGAGGATATGGATAAGGTTTACAGGGAGACAGAAGTGGGCACACCTGTGACCATCATCGGCTCCCTGAAGAGACTGGAGGAGATTCAGGGATTGTAAACGGTCGGATTTTCTGAAATCAAAAGCCGGAAATGAATCGGTTATGGAGAAGAGCATAACAAAGACAGACCTCAATGGACGGTTCACCAGCATGCAGATATTTCGGTACAGTATTTCGATTCTGCTTGCCCTCTTCCTGTCAGTCATAGGATCCATCCTGCTGGTCCGGAACGCTACCCCCCTGCGGGATACGATCATACTCCTGGTTCCGTCTTCCGACAGGGAATCCCTGGCTGATTCTGTACCTGTTGACCGGCTCGACTCCCTGCAGGCCTCTTTGGAGCAGAAGGTTACTATTGTTCAGAAGGAGCTGGACAGTTACATTCCACGGAAACCATACCTGATCGTCAATACCACCGATAACACCTTCCGGTTGATGATCTATGACCTGGTGATCCGGGAAGGAAAATGTTCGACAGGCAGCTATACCATCCTCACCAATGGGATCAATCAGAAATGGGTGTTCGAGACACCCCGTGGTATGATGAAGGTCATGAGCAGGCAGATGTTCCCGGTATGGGTTAAACCCGACTGGGCATTCATCGAAGAGGGACTTCCGGTTCCTTCACCCCGGCATATTTCCAGGCTTGAATATGGGACGCTGGGAGATTATAAGCTGGAACTGGGCGACGGGTACCTGATTCACGGGACCCTGTACAAACGGTTTCTGGGTATGGCAGTTACGCATGGATGTATCCGGCTGGGGGACGAAGACCTGAAGGTGGTGTACAGGAACCTGCGAAGAGGATCAAAAGTATTTATTTATTAATCGGGGGGGGTATCATGGAAGAACAAGGATTACTGATCCGAATGTTCCGGGAGATACAATCCTATTTCACCTGGATCCGTCATACCCCAACGGCTCTTTGCATATCCCTGATCCTGTTCTGCATACTACCGGCATATGTATTCTATGTAGTTGTGATCCTTCCTGTACGGACCTGTGGCTGTGATTTCCCCCCGGTCGATTCTGTCCGAATGGCGGTTCCCGCATCAGATCCGGATACCAATCCGGACTCCCGGGAACAGAAAAAGGTGATCCGGTCACTTGAATTGGAATCGGCTTACCTGGAGAGCATGCTTTCCCTGTCAAAGCAGGATTCAGCCTACCTGAGCCTCAATCTGGCCGACAGCCTGCTCGTCATCCTGATCAAGGGGGTTCCGGTGCGTTCCTGCTCCCTTACGGAGATCCGGATCAGCCGGCAGCTCCGCTGCCTGGACCAGGCGCAGCGTGTCCGGTGGATTGCAGAACCTTTTCTGGCAGAGCGGGAACTGTCGACCATTCCCAGAATCCGCTATATTAACAAACAGGCTCCAAAAGACACCATGGAGGCAGCCCTGCAGAGTGCGGCTCCCATGCCGCCCGATACCAGTTCGGTTTACTATACGATTTATTTCAACCGGTACCTGGTTGTGGAAATCAACCAGTCGGAGGAACCGTACGATATGAAAAAAAAGATTATCAACCGGTATCGCCGGGAGAAGCAACAGGTCATCAACAGGGAGACCTGGCAGGCATTCCTGCACCGTACCAGCCCGGAACCCCGGATCCTGATCCGGCTGACACTCAGCCAGGCCGATGCCCGTGCCATCTACCGGGGGACTCCCGTGCAGACCGGACTGGTACTGAAACTTCCCAGTGATACTAACGTTAACAGCTGCCGGGTATCCACCCCTTCCGGACGCCGGGTTCCTCCGTGGCTATGATATCACCGCTTGTGAAACGAATTCTTCAGCAACCTGGATTTGTCGTCGTTGTCTGGCTTCTGCTGACTATTCCATTTGCAATTTATATTCCGCTGGATGCCGATGAGGCCTACTACTGGCTGTACTGCCATTTCCCGGCCTGGGGCTATTTTGACCATCCTCCCATGATCGCCTGCCAGTTTATATCCTACGGATAAAATCCTTTGGACCTGGAATCGATACCCCCGCATAGCACCATCCGATTGGTTTCGACCCGTCCTGATGCAACCCGGAATGGAACCAACAAACTGCTGGGCATATCCCTTTGTCAGGATAACCTTCCGCCCTATATGCCGGGGAACCTGATCCCTTTCTGACAGGGTTGGAAGAGACTCAGGTCAGCGAGATCCCGATCAGTTTTCCGATGCTGCCTGTATTTATTCATGTCATTTCCCGGTAAGTTCTCTGTAGATCCGGAGAATCTCCTCTTTTTTATCCGACGGGGACTCCAGGTAACCCCATCCGAACTCCAATTCTGAAATGCCACCCAGTGCTGAATCGGTCCGTTCAATGATCGAGAAGGGAATTCCCCGTACTTCAAGTACTTCCCGCATGCGCTCGGCTTCAAAGGCATTGTCGAGCCGCAGGATTTTTTCAAAGTGCTTCATAGAAGATGATTTGGTTTCCAGGATAAAGATACGAAAAAGAAGGGATTTCGGCGAAAAGATATCATTTTCGATCTCCGGAATTCCAATTTCTGTTATATCTTTATCACTTCAATCTAAACCCAGCGCCATGAAAAAAATTTTCGTATTCTTTTGCCTGCTGTCGTTCCTTGCTGTCAGTGCAATAGCACAGGAAGACTATTCCCAGAAACCTGAAAAGAAGGATCAGGATGAGATCAAAACCCTGTTCAAGAAAGGGGAAAAGAAGCAGAAACCCCAGATCGGATACTATATTGGACCCGAATTTGCCTATACGCAATTTACCGGGAATAAAAATGTGTTCCTCCTCGGGCTCAGTATGGGAGTCACCGTAAACCGTTGGTTTGGGGTGGGTTTGAGTGGGTATGGGATCGTCAATTCCGGTCAGCTGACTTACAAAGAGCTGGTGTATGACGACATCGACAAGAAATACAAGGACTGCAACCTGTTTGGCGGGTACGGTGGATTGAATCTGGAATTTACCGTGTTGCCAAAGTCACCCGTTCACGTGACGTTTCCGGTTTTAATCGGAGTGGGAGGACTTACCTATCTTTATTTTCCGGATAAAGACAAGTATTACTACGATTACAGCGAGAATATCGATTGGGATATTTTCTTTCTCGTTCAACCCGGAGTAAGGGTGGAATTCAATGTAGTCAAGTTTTTCCGGATTGGAGTAGGGGCCAGTTACCGGTATGTCCCTGACCTGAACCTGATCAATACTTCCAAGTCGGCAGTCAACCAGTTCAATGCCAATCTCTCACTGAAGTTCGGGAAGTTCTGACAGGAAAAGGGGGCGACCTAAGCCGGGGCTTTTTTAGGCAGGGTCAGGATAAACCGGGATCCTACTCCCGGGGTACTTATCACCTGGATTTGACCCTCATTCTTTTTCACAAAATCCCTGCAGATAGCCAGGCCCAGTCCTGTCCCCTTTTCATTTTCAGTTCCGGACCTGGAAGGATTGAAATCCTGATCAAACAGGTGATCAGCGGTTTCCTGATCCATTCCAATGCCGCTATCTTTCACGCTCAGCTCTATAAAATCCGGTTGTTTTGCATCGGTTGCCCTGATCTCGACAGATCCTCCCCTGGGGGTAAATTTGAGGGCATTGTTCACCAGATTCCGTAACATGGTCTCAGCCATGTTGATATCGGCGTACACTGCTAGTCCGGCCGGAATATCAACGGTAACGGAAATCTCCTTCTGGTCCATTTTTTCAATAAAAACATCCAGTACTTCGTCAACCAGTGCATGTACGTGAAAGAGTTCGGGAGTATATTGAAGGGTTCCCTTCCTGTTGCTGTACCACAGAATCAGATCTTCCGTGAGTTTGATCATTGCATCAGCGGATTTGTAGATTGATCTGGTGATCTTCATTTGTTCATCCTGACTCAGTGAATCATGTTCCTCTGACAGGATATTACTCAAACCATGGATGCCGGACAAGGGGGCCCGTAAATCGTGCGCCATTATGGAGAAGAGCCTGTCTTTTTCAAGATTACCCCGGATCAACTCGTTGTTTTGATTTTGAATGATTCGGAATTGCCGGTTTACTATCCGCTGGAAAAAGAAAATCCCGATGAATCCAAGGGAGAACAGAACGAAAAAAATCACCGACCGGGTGATAATCTGCTGCTGAATGGCGGTGAAGAAACCTTCACTTTGTGTTGTGATGCTGATCCCTCCCTGGATCTGACCCAGGGTATATCCCTGTTTGGCATGACAGTCCAGGCAGGATGGCTCAACCAGGAGCGGAGCCATGTAGCGGAACATGTTCGAGGAGTCTTTTTCGATCATCTCAAATTGCTCCTGAGCTCCTTGTTCAAAATTCCCGAGAGCTTTCCGTTCCCAGTCGTCCGGTTTGTTTGCGGGGCGAATGGGATTGAGACTCGTTATATGGGACAGGATCCCTTCCTTGGTCCGGGCAATCTCCGAGATCTGGCGGGTCATATAGGCCGGATTGACTTTGGTCAGCGATAGTCCGTTTGTCGTGGTGAGGTCCCGAAGCGAATCCTTCAGGTATGGATTGGGTTGTACGTGTTCATTGACCATCAGGTAGACGCCTCCATGTGAGGCATTCCAGGAGCGGGTGGTGACAATCTCCAGGAAGAAGGCTCTTGAAGCCTCTTTCACGATCTCCCGGTTGTAATGGATGGTGGTGGATATACTGAAAACGTATAAGGCTGCCAGGATAATACCCCAGACCAGGTAGAGAATCATGAACATTCTTTTACTCATAGGATCGGGAATGAAGGGTAAAGATAAAATTTTAAAAAGTTACTGCTTATATATTTTTGAAAGAGGCACAGCACTCAGCCCATGAAGGAATACACTCAGGAGAACCGTGAGCACGATGACCGCCATGATCTGTTCATAGCCCTTCGGCCCCAGTTGGACGAGGACCAGTAACAGGTAGAGAATGGATGCGATTCCCCTGGGGCCGAACCAGCCGATAAAGCCTACCGATTGCCACGAAAGCTTTGTTCCCAGCAGACACAGGGCTACCGGGATCATCCGGATGATCGTCAGGCTCAGGATGGTATAGATCCAGGTTTGCAGGTTCCAGAAGGAGGTGGACAACGGAACCAGGATCATACCGAGGAGAAGGAAAATAAAGAGTTCCAGCGCCTCTCCTTCGGCTTCCCCGAAATCCTGGACCCGGGCTCTGACTTCCGGCGTTCTGGTTCCCAGCAACAGACCTGCGAAAAAAGCGGCGATGAAGCCATTACCGTGCACCATCTCAGCGAGGGTGAAAGCCATGATGGCCAGTGCCAGGGAGGATAGCCGCTGGAAGGTCTCGTTCATCCACCCGGTCTTTGAAGCCCGTTCCACCAGCCGGCCTCCCAGCCATCCCACGGCGCCTCCGATTACCGGCCCGAGGATCAGTTGTTTCAGAATAAAGAAGATCCAGTACCGGATCTCTGTCTCCCCGGGTGTTTCGGTCAGTGCGGCCAGGCAAACCAGGATGGGAGCCAGCACGATCCCGTCGTTCAGCCCGCTCTCCACGTTGATCCCCTGGCGGATCTTTTCCGGGATCCGGGAAGAGGTAACCACTGTTTTTCCAAGGGCTGCATCGGTGGGAGAAAGGATGAAAGCCATCAGGCACAGGGACCAGATTCCAACGGCAGGGAAGAGAGGAAAAGCCAGGAGAGCGCCGGCCAGCATCGTCAGCGGCAGGCCGATACACAACAGCCGGAAAGGGATGCCCTTCTCCCGGATCAACCTCTTCAGGTTGATGGTGGAAGCATCTACAAAGAGGATCAGCACCAGGGTCAGCTCGGCGATCACCTTCACGAAAGGAGCACGGATCCCACCTTGCAGGAAATCGACCGGGAAAAAGCTGGCAGCCAAACCTACCGCGACAAACACCATCGGAGCGGTAACCACAGATTCCCCCGATTTCCTGGAAACCAGGCCGTACCCGAAGATCAGCAGGGCGGTGAAGAGGAAAATGGGGTAGTCGTGCATGGGGGTAAAAGTAAAGAAAATAGCGAAATGGTGAAATAGTGAAATAGCGAAATAGCGAGGTAGCGAAATTGTGAAATCTGTAATTTTATGGGGTAAATCATTTCAAATGCTGCTAGATATTCTTGGCGACCGGGACTTTTCGAAGGAGTTCTCTTTTTCAGCTTCTCGCAGCAGCGGGCCGGGTGGGCAGCATGTGAACAAGGTCAGTACGAAAATGGAATTGCGGTTCCATGTACTGAACTCCACCCTTCTTTCACCTGAGGAAAAGGAACTGATCCTGGAAAAGCTGGCGAAACGGATCAACCAGGATGGTGAACTGATCCTTGTTTCACAAAGCGAGCGAACCCAGTTGAAAAACAAGGAGAGGGTAACAGAAAAGTTTTATGAAATCCTGGAGAAGGCACTGACTCCCCGTAAAAAGCGAAGGCCGACAAAACCCTCTGCAGAGGCGAAGGAAAAACGGTTGGAAGAAAAACGGCTGCAGGCGGAGAAGAAGAGACGAAGGAAGAAGGACAACGTATAAAATTCTTTACGACCTTTGCAATCCCATGTTCCGTATACGAAAAATATCCAATCCCTACCTGGAGGTAAACCTCCGGGCGATGGAGAAGGTGAAGCAGATCATCCGGGATCAGTTTCCGGACCTCATTCAGGAGAAGATCGATGAGGTATCCGAGCAGTTGATCGACCCGTTAACCTATCGATTTCAGACTACCTTACTGGTGGCCGACGACTATAACGAAACCATCCGGGGATTTGCACTGTTGCAATACATGCCCGATCTGGAATTCTGTTTTCTGGATTTCCTGGCTTCCGCACCGGGGAAAACTTCGTCAGGGGTAGGAGGGGCCCTGTATGAACGGCTGCGTGAAGAGGCGGAAGCGCTGGGAGCCATTGGGATCTTCTTTGAATGCCTGCCGGATGATCCGGCACTCTATCGGGATCAGAAGCACATCCCTCAAAACAAAACACGGCTGGCTTTTTATGAACGATACGGCGCGCGACCGCTGGCCAATACCTTGTACGAGACGCCGGTGGAACCTGATGACGAAGGAGCTCCCTATCTTGTGTTCGATGGATTGGGCCAACATGATGCAATCGGGCGGGGAAGAGCCCGACGGATCGTCAGGGCCATTCTGGAGCGCAAATACGGGGATTATTGTCCGGAGGAATATATTGAGAAGGTCGTTCAGAGCATCCAGGATGATCCGGTATCCCTGCGTCCGTTTCGCTACCTGAAAAGAGAGGAGAAAAGATCGTTTAAGACCTTTCTCCCGGAAAAACAAAAAATTTTCTGGGTAATCAACGACCGGCACGCCATTCATCACATCCGGGAGAAGGGATATGTGGAATCTCCTGTCCGGATAGCCAGTATAGAAAAAGAGCTCATAAAGACCGGAATTTTCCGGCGGGGAAAAGTGGATGAATTTCCGGAAAAGTTTATCCTGGATATTCACGACCGGGGGTATGTGACCTATTTCAAAACCGTTTGTAAAAGCCTGCCACCCGGCAAATCGGTCTATCCCTATGTGTTTCCGATCCGGAACAGCGCTAGACCGCCGAAGGAGTTATCGGTACGCGCAGGCTATTACTGTCTGGACACCTTCACACCGTTGAATCAGAATGCTTACCTGGCTGCGCGGTGGGGTGTCAATTGTACCCTGACAGCAGCTACGGAGATCCTCGAAGGGACCCGGTCGGCATATGTGCTCACCAGGCCCCCGGGACACCATGCGGAGCGCAAGATCTTCGGTGGATTCTGTTATTTCAACAACTGCGCGATTGCTGCAAATTATTTACGAACATTCGGCAAAGTGGCCATTCTGGATATTGATTACCATCACGGCAATGGCCAGCAGCAGATCTTTTACTCCCGGAATGATGTGCTGACCCTCTCCATTCACGGACACCCTTCGTTTGCCTATCCCTATTTCTCGGGATTCAGGGAAGAAAAAGGCAAAGGAAAGGGAACCGGATTCAATGTGAACTTTCCGCTTGGAGAACAGATCAATCCGGATGATTACAAAGTAACACTCAGCAAAGCGCTGGAAAAGATCAAAGCCTTTTCCCCTGAGTTTCTGATCGTTGCATTTGGATTAGACACAGCCAAAGGTGATCCTACCGGAACCTGGCGGTTGTCATCAAAGCATTTTGAGCAGAACGGGGAACTCATCGGCCGGTTGCAGCTGCCCACGTTGATTACACAGGAAGGGGGCTACCGGCATCAGGCGCTGGGGAGCAATGCACGGGCTTTCTTTCAGGGATTCTTTCAGGCGCATAACGGGCAGAAGGACGAGGGACGAGGAATCAGGAATTAATTGAGTTATCTTTGTAAAAAATCAACAGACATGAACCTGAGAAATTCACGTTTTCAGGGATTCCTGGTTCTCTCTTTTTTCTTTTTTTGCCCGATCATTTCCTATGGGCAAACAGATCAAACGGATAGTATCCTCCGTGCGATAGTTGATTTTTCCCCGGTTGAACAAACGGATACGTTAAATGCATTGTCTCTCTTTTATACCGGAAACAATCAGTGTTATCAGGCGAAAAGAATGGGCGAAGAGGCATTGCGAATAGCTGAATCAGAGGTTTATAAGGAAGGGCAATGCGAAGCACTGAAAAACATTGCAGAGGCATACTGGGGGCTGAAGGACTACCCCATGGCCATTGTATTCTATCAGCGGGCGGCAGATCTGTACGGAGAGTTCCGGGCCTTTGCGGAACAGGCATTTTGCCTGAATGCAATCGGTGCCTCGTACCGCCGGTCTGGTAAATTTGAGAAAGCGCTTGATTTCCATCTGAAAAGTCTTGCCGTCGCCGAGCGGATCAACAATGAACAACGGGTCGCCATTGCCTCCTGTTCGGTTGCCTATATTTATCATGTCCTGCACAATTATCCAAAAGCGCTTGAATATTATTTCAACTCTCTCGAAATGAATCAATCTTCAGGAGATGCTTCCGGCATGGCGGATGATTTGAATAACATCGGAGCGGTCTATTTTGAATGCAAAGAGTATGATAAGTCCCTGGAATATTATACGAAGGCGATGGCCAGTTATCGTCAGGTCAGCGATAGTGCCGGCATTGCGCGCACATTATGTAATATTGGCAATATTTATCTCGTGCAGGGAAAACTATCCAGGGCATTGGAATATCAACAGAAATCTATTAAAATAGAGGAGCAAAATAACAACACGGAAGGGATCGCATATTCCTATTCCAATATCGCAGCGGTTTACAGGAAGGCAGGGGATATTCAAAAAGCTGTAATATATAAAAAAAAGGCATTACAGATTTCGAATGACCCGGAGTTTAAGCAACGGGTTTGTGACAGTCTGCGGGTGATTTATGAGGAGCAGAAAGATTTTCACAACGCGCTTTATTATAGTCTCCAGGCAAGCGCGTACAAAGACAGTGTATTAAACTCAGAAAGTCAACGGGAGATCCTGGAGCTCCAGACAAAATATGAGACGGAAAAAAAAGAGAACCAGATTGAAAACCTCAAAAAGGAGAATCTGATCAAAGCCCTTGAGGCAGGCAGGCAAAAGACCCATAAAAACTATATTATTCTCATAGCTGTGCTGCTGATTCTCCTGATTGCGATAGGATTCAGCTTGTACCGCTTAAGGCAGTTGAATTACCGGAATGAGCTTAAAAAGAAGAATCTCGCCATAGAAAAAGATCTCCTGATGGCCCAGATCAATCCGCATTTTATTTTTAACTCACTGAATTCGGTTCAGGGTTTTATCGGTGAGAATGATCCGCATTCGGCGCAACGGTTTTTATCAAAATTTGCGAAGCTGATCAGGTTGAATCTTGAAAACAGCAGAAATCCTTATATCTCTTTATTAGATGAGTGCAATGCATTACAATTATTCCTTGAGCTGGAACAAATACGATTTGAAAATAGATTTGATTTTATTATAGCTATCCCCGGGGAGATCAACCAGGAACAGGTCCAAATTCCGCCCATGCTTATTCAGCCATTTGTTGAAAACGCCATCATCCATGGTATCAGGTATTTAAATGAAAAAGGATTCATAAAAATCAGTTTCGGATTGGAGAGTAATGTCTTATCTTGCTCGGTCGAAGATAATGGAATAGGCAGGGAAAAATCAGCGGGAATCAACATCCGGAAAGATCATCAATCCCTGGGGATGAAACTGATCGATGAACGGATTGCATTGCTGAAAGATCAGAATAAGTCACCTGTTTCTGTGGAAATTCAGGATCTGTTTACAGAGTCGGGGACAGCGAGAGGAACCCTGGTAAAATTAAAAATCCCTATAGTTGAAGATTCCTGAACAAAAATATTGCTTACTTTTATCATATGTTTTCCGAAGAGTCCATCTATAAGGCCATTATTATTGATGATGAGAAAAAAGGCAGATCGGTCGTTGCAGGTATTTTGCACCGTTTATACCGGGATGAAATACAGATAGTGGCAGAGGCAGATCGTGTTGAAACCGCTCTTGTGAAAATTAAGAAACACCACCCTGATGTACTGTTTCTGGATATCCAGATGCCTGACGGAACGGGTTTCGACCTCCTTGAGAGAGTCCCCAAAATGGATTTTTTTATCATTTTCATTACGGCATACGAACAATATGCCGTCAAAGCGTTTAAATTCAGCGCCCTGGATTTTCTGTTAAAACCTATTGACGAAGAAGAACTGATCGGGGCCATTGAGAAGTTCAAAAAAGAGTTCCAGTCCAGGACCTTCAAAGATAAACTGGATGTGTTGCTGAAAAACCGCAGCGGGTATGAGAAGATTGCGCTCCCGTCGCAGGATGGGATCCGCTTTGTACGGATCAAGGATATTGTGCGATGTGAATCGGACAGTAACTATACACGGTTTTTTCTGATCAACCGTGAAAAATTTCTGGTAACCAGGACGTTAAAGGAATATGACGAGCTACTGGGTTCTGAAAAGTTTTTCAGAATTCACCAATCCCATCTGATCAACCTGGCCTATATTGAAAAGTACAAAAAGGGGGAAGGAGGTACGGTAACCATGGAAGATGGAAGTGAGGTGGAGGTGTCACGACGCAAAAAAGAAAGGTTCCTGGAGGTACTTATGGGGAAGTGATGTGTTGTCAGGTCGTCTTATCGCTCTCCTCTTCACCGGTTTCTTTTTTCTTTTTATATGCCTGATACAGTTTTTTACCCCCGTATGCTGCCCCCATGGCCAGCAAGATGCCCAACCCCCCGTCAATAGGAGCTCCGTTTCTATTCCCTTCTGTGCGTGGATTTCCACCGCCTTGTGGAGGAGGTGGAGGGGGCTGTGAAAATACGAGAAATGCAGCTCCTGCCAACAGAATGATCAGGCAGATTTTGATAATAGTGGCTTCAAACGTTTTCATGCTGAATTCTTAATTAATGAATAATTTCCTGGTCTTAATAATATTGCCTTTAATGACCCGTGCAATCAGGTAGTTGTTTTCCTTATCAACCGGAACGACTACCAGTTCCGATTTGTCAAGTTGCTGCTGTTGAATTTTACGGCCATAGATATCGAAGATTTCCAGGGCACCATATAGATTTAGAGCTTTGCCCGTTGAACGCACATATATATTTTTGCCATACGCATAAATATAGATCTCTTCGCCTGATGCGCCCGGTTCTTCCAGACCGTAGGGGTTGTAATTGAAATGAAGCAGGAAACGACCGGGATCGTCGCCGGCATTTGCTGAAAACTGATACGTATTATTTTGGGATAAATCATGGGATGCACCTGTTACCAGATCTTCCAGTGTAATTTGTACATCGGGGAGTTGATCCAAATCCGAAATAGTAAGAGTATACTCCCCATCAATGAAAAACATCACATGGAGCGGCACAATGCGCGGTTCATTTACAATCAGAGGACTGGATGCATTGATGCATAATTTCCTTTCGCCTTCGGGAATGATCATTTGTGGCGTTTTCAGGCTTCCGTAAAGCCGGTCCGCATCAAAATTTACATCAAACTCCGAAGTTCCTTCTTCAGGGAAGCCGACAAAAGCAACCGTTCTGTTCGTTCCCACTGTCAGGTCCAGCCTGACGAAAGGTCTTTCTCCCATTTCAGTGGATTTGTAAAATGCCTGCGAACTATGAACACGGGCTGCAGCGGGAATAGTGAATCCACCCTCACTGGAAGATTTAACGAAAAATCCCTGACCGGCCGGAATAATTCCTCCGGTTAGTGTTCCTCCTGAACCAGTAGCATAATAACGATAATCATTATCCCCATTCACCCAAACATAGATGGTCCCTGAAATATTGGTTCCCCAGCTCCCTTCATCCTTATCGATAGCAGAAGCAAAGGGATTTCCTATCAGGTTCCATCCCTGATTGACACCGCTCCCGCTGTACGACAACGAAACCGATAAATCAGAAGCCCGTAACGCTCCTGTCATGGTGGCGGTGGCATCCGATTTGGAGGCATCATCCAGCCACACGGCCCACCCCTGCCCGACCGGCATGGAGGTAGCCAGGCTGGTATTGTAGGTCCACTCGTTAGTGGATTCGGTATGGTAGGTGAGCCAGCTTTTTGGGGCATCATTCCAATAAAAATCGTTTGCCGTGACGCCCGTTGTGGATGGTGTGACCAGGTGCCAGGCATTGTCGGCAATGTAGCGTTCCACGGTTCCGTTAACGGCATCCGTGCTTTGGATCAGGGAGCCGGTGTTGCTGGCATCCGACGTAATGACCAGACCGGATGTTCCGGCACTATTGGTCAGTGTCCCGCTGACGGTCATATTCCCTGTAAGCTCCAGAAAAGCCCCTGAGTTAATGGTGAGATCACCCGGATTGATGACCGTAGTTCCTGCACTCACAATGATCCTTGCCCCCGAGGACAATACCATTTTCTGGGAAAAGGAGTCCAGGCTTGTTATGATAATAATCGATAACAAAACGGTGTATTTAATGTGATGTATCTTTTTCATATAATTCTAGAATTAAAATTTCCGGATGCAGCGAACACGATCAGTATAGGTCTTCGCTACTGACCATTGAAGACCACCACTGGCTGGATCAAAATCTTGATCCCAGGCATTAGTAGAGCTATTCTCAGTATCCTCAGTAGAACTCCAATAGTAATCATTACTAAAGCCTCCAACAGTTGTTCTCTGCCCATACAATAAGTTCAGCTCGTATTTGGATGGCAGGTACCAATCTCCGTAGACTTCTCCGGAAACGGCAGTGTTGTCCCAGTTCGCACAGACTAATGCGGCAAAATTTGCTCCCGTATTATCATTTGTCTGCATGGCAATTGTCAACAGTGTGTTCATATCTCCTGCGCCAATATAATCGCCTGTTGCATTAGTCACACGATTAGTCCCGTTTCGCCATTGAATCCCTGGGTGTTGATCACTGGTCTCTGCAATGAGGCCATGCTGGCCGGTTACATCTACCCAAAAAACCTTACCGCCCCCATAGGTTTCACCAATATAATGTCCTGTTGAATAAACAAGCCATTGTGATCCGTTATAAAAATAAAAACCTACACCAAAACCGTTGGTTATGGATGCATTAGTATTATATACCAATAATCCGGTTGCCGGTGATGAAATCGTACTTACATCCGTAATGCTGCTTAGTGAGACCCTGGGAGGTAAAAAGCCTTTGTCAGTGGCTTTGACCTCCAGCATGGCTGAACTATTGGCAGAAGAGCCATCGGTATTGATCGCCACCTGGGCCTGGAGACAATAGCCCAGAAGTAGAGCTGCTATTGTCAGGAGTTGTTTCATCTTTTTCATGTTGATTTTTTTCATGGTACTATGCTATTTATTTGTTGAAGCTGTTTCACGCATATGCTCCAGTAGTTCCAGTTTTTCTTTCAACAGGCCGATCTGTTGCCGTTGCTCCTCAATCATCTGTTGCTGCGTTTGGACGGCATTGATCAATGGAATCACAAAATCGGAATAAGCCAGATTTAGTGTTTTCTGGGGATCGTCATCCACAATCAGACCGCTGAATTCAATCCCCAGCTCCTGCATTGACTCCTGCACATCCTGGGCGATCAATCCGTCTCTTCTCCGTTTATTTTGATCGCTTCTATAATTGAACGAAGCTGTTTTCAGTTTCATAATGAAATTCAATCCCAGATCCGTTTTATAGAGGATGTTCTCTTTTAACCTCCGGTCCGAATAGTTTGACCAGGTGCCATAACCCCCTACAGTAGTGGCGCTTGAATTACCAATTACTATTTTATTACTGGCGTTTACGGAAGCCTGGTACCCGATGGCAGTCGCGTTGCTGAGACCCGTGGAAGAAACATCTGCGTCATAGCCGATGAGAGTAATCCCTGAACCGGTGGTGTTGTAATTTCCGGCATAACAACCGAGAGCCGTATTAGAGCTTCCGGTTGTTAAATACAGACTACCTGACCCGATTGCCGTATTGCTATTTCCACTGATGTTACTTTTAAGGGATTCCCATCCAAAAGCAGAATTTTCATCTCCAGTAGTGTTAACTAATAAAGCCGATGATCCTGAGGCTGTATTCCCATAACCTGTGGTATTTCCTGTAAGCGTCTGATAGCCATCTGCAGAATTGTCATATCCCGTTGTGTTCGATTTCAGGGACTGATGACCAACAGCGACATTGTTCCTTCCGTTATAATTAGCAGTTGGATTGTTGGTGTACAAGGCTTCGTAACCAATGGCCGTATTGTTCAGATCATTATAAGAGGCATATCCTGTTTGTGAATAAAGCGCGTTATAACCAATAGCAACCGAATTATTCCCTGTGGTATTTGACCACCCGGCCCGACCCCCGATAAATATGTTGTAATTCCCGGTAGTATTGAATTCCCCGGCTTCAGTCCCGTAAAAATTGTTGCTATTTCCTGAAGTGGTAGATTTTCCAGCTTGCGAGCCATAACAATTATTGCTATTTCCTGACGTATTGCCTTTCCCTGACTCCGTCCCATAGAAACAATTGTAATAACCCGAGGAGTTATTATATCCTGACTGGTACCCGGTCATGGTATTCCTGTAGCCATCAAAATTAAAGTACCCGCTTTCACAGCCTATGAATGTATTTTTATCGTACGTATTGGTATACCCTGCCTTGTAACCTATAAATGTATTGCTGCTTAATGTGATATTACTATACCCTGCCCGGTATCCCAGGGCTGTATTGGCGTACCCTGTGGTATTTGACCATAAAGCCTGGTGTCCGACAGCCACATTGTATCTTCCGTTTGAACTTGAGGTTGGATTATCAGTATATAAGGCCTCATATCCCAGGGCAGTATTATTGATATCATTATCTACAGCATTGCCTGTTTGATGGTGCAAAGCTCTGTAACCTATTCCAACTGAATTATTTCCCGTGGTATTTGAAGTAAGAGCCTGGTAACCACTTGCTGTATTGTTGTCCCCGGTTGTATTACTATAAAGTGAGAAGGGCCCGTTTGCTATATTTAATTGTCCGTCGGTATTTAAACAAAGCGCTAAATAACCAGTTGCAACATCGTAAAAACCAGATGTATTTGCCCATAGTGACATATAACCGCATGCGGTATTGGTAAACCCGGTTGTGTTTGATTTAAGTGCCTGGTACCCGACGGCCACATTATATCTTCCATTTGAACTGGAAGTCGGATTGTTTTCCCGTAAGGCTTCATAACCAATCGCCGTATTCCCAATATTATTGTCCGTAGCGTTTCCGGTTTGGGTGTACAGGGCTCTGTATCCTACTGCGACTGACATATTTCCGGTGGTATTGTTTGGTAGGGAATAATTCCCAACAGCAACATTTTTGTTACCTTCCGTGATATCCTCCATGGCGTAAGAACCGACAGCCGTGTTATAATCTCCGGTTGTTAAGTTTTGACCGGAATGGTCTCCGGCAAAACAATTATCCGTCGCCGGATTGGACAATAAACTGGAATTTATAACCTCTTTCCACGAGGCAGTGGTTCCATTATAGGAACAGATGGTTTTGGTATCGGTGTCGTACACGATCAATCCATCCGCGGGAGAGATGATAGCCGCTCGCTGCGCGCTGGTCATCGAGGGGATCAGTAGTCCTTTGGTGGTGCTTTTTATATGCAAAATAGCCGATTCATTGGCGCTGCTTCCGTCGGTATTGATGGCTACCTGGGCGCTCAGACTCGCACAACAGCTTACTGCCACTACTGTCAGTATGCATTTTATGGTTTTCATATCGAACGAATATCTTGATAATCAGGATAAAAATATACGATCCTGATCCCCGTATCAAGCGACGATTAGCATCCGGTAAGGAGTGAACCTGAAGAGGTGATTCTGGTTTAGAATTTGGCAGCCGTTATTTTCCCGGATCAGGTGGCCGGTTTTCTCCCGATGGAAAAAAGCTGGTTGAGAACGATTGCCAGAATGGTCGATACTGTCAACGAAGAGGAGAATATTGGCTGAAGGAAAGAGGGCAGAGAAACATAGAGGGAAGGGAGAATATCCACACTGAGTCCGATGGCAATGGAGATCCCAGGGATGAAGATTTTACGGGTATCTAATGTTTTTCATATCCGGTTTCTTCCAATCCGCATCATTCAGCTTCTGACAGGTGGTGAGGTTCCCGAACGTTTTTAAGCTTTGCACGATAGCCACAAGTGTAAACGGCACGACCAGGCTAAGGTTAAATGCGAACCGGAACAGATGGGATCCTTTTCCCGGAATGGAAAATAACGGGGTTTGGGAAACCATCTGGAAATCGACCGGGCCGATGAATCCGAAAGTGACAGATAACAGATACCCTGCGGCGATCCCGATTAATACGCTATAGAGTTTGACTTTTCCTTTTACCCAGATATTTACGCCAATCATAATAAACAAGGTGATGGTAGCTGCAATCAGCTTGAGCGGATCAATCCCGTCGCCGGAATACTCAATGCCCATGAATTTGGATACTCCCAGTGGGATCAGTGTGATCCCGACCATCAGCACGACAAGCCCGGTGATCTCAGTTGGGAACAGGCTGAGTCGACCATTCCGGTGATAAAGACCTTTTCGGTTTTAATCCCGTAAATTCCGCTTCCCAATGCCAGTATAGTCCCATCCGGGAGCGTCACCCTCATGATATACGAGCTTTTCCAGAGGGGTGAAATTTCATCTCCCTCTGCCCAGAGGTAGTGCACCATTCACTGCCGGGTTCCCTGAATTTCTCAAAGGCAGCTGTTCCTTCACGGCTCAGGACAGATGCTGCTTCTTCCACAAACCGGACCAGGTTTCGGGTTTCGGCATACTGATAGGTGCCGGCCTGGCTCTGTTCTTTCGGTTTTGTTTCAGGAGAACAGGAAACCAGAATGACAGCAATCACAGCTAGCAACAGTGTCCGAAAAGAGTATCCGGGTAACATATTGGTATAGAAACGAAATTAAAAGTAGAAAAAACCCGTGAATTTTAAGTTCAATTTTCGATTTGTTTTGGCGACTTTGCGGTGAAGTCTTTTAAAAGGTGCTCACTGTCGTTTAAGCACCAGGAAAATGCTGGATTCATCCACCTCCTCAAATGAAATCTCAATCCCCTTGATTCCGGCGGTCAGTTTCAGGAAGTCCTCTTCATCCACCGTAGTAGCTGTAAATCCGTCGTCACAGACAATCCGGCCGTTTCCGGTTTGTTCGGTATCAATCTTCCCC
Organism: Bacteroidota bacterium; assembly: GCA_007280875.1. Lineage (GTDB taxonomy): Bacteria > Bacteroidota > Bacteroidia > Bacteroidales > FEN-979 > QYOJ01. Next base: position 90 of record QYQJ01000068.1, on the reverse strand, counting down.
AGCAATCCGGCTTCCGATTGCAGTTCGAACCAATGGAGACGGTCCTCCCAGATTTTTTCCGAATAGCTGGAAAACAGAATGGTTCCTCCT
>QYQJ01000208.1 GCA_007280875.1 Bacteroidota bacterium | reverse complement strand
CCACGCTGCCGGCACCGCCGGTGATGACGCAGACTTTGCGTTTCATAGCGTGATCAGCTCGTCAATGGCGAAATCACGTTGGGCGAGTCGTCCCAAAACGGCATCCCAGTGCATGGGGGAGATGCCAGTTCCCGGCCGTTTTGCAACAAGCTGGAGAAGAACTTAGTCCGGCCCTGATCGCCAATTATGTATATGAACTGGCAAAAGAGTACAACCAGTTCTACCAGGAGATCCCGGTGCTTCGGGAAGAGAACAGGGAGCTTATTCGCTTCCGGCTGCTGCTTTCGTCGGTGACCGGTTCCGTGATTCGTAAGGGGATGGGGCTGCTGGGCATTGAGGTGCCGGAGAGGATGTAAGGTTCAATGCGCGATACGGGCAACCTGGGAAAAAAAGTAGGGGCAACCTGGCAAAAAAGTAGGGGCAACCTGGCAGGTTGCCCCTACGGCGTTTGTTATATGTACAAACCGCTTACTTCTTCACAAACTTTGCATTGGAAGTTCCTTTATCCGTTACGGTACGGACGAAGTAAATCCCGCTGGAGAGATTCCGGATATCCAGGTTGGTTTCGGTTCCCCTGTAGAGCACCTTTCCGCTGAAGTCGGTGATCTGAACAGAGGAGATAGTGCGGTCGGATTTGATGGTGATGAAATTGGTGGCCGGGTTTGGATAGATCATCACGCTGGTAGTTGTACGCTCATCGATACCCACACCGGCTACAGTCAATTCAACGGGCACATCCAATGCCGGAGTGACCGGGTCGTTGCTGAGGAAGCGGATGAAGGCGCTGTAGATACCCGGATCCAGGTTGGTGGCGTCGTATCCGACATCAATTAGTTCGCTTGCAATCGGAGGTAAAGTTCCCGAGGTAGGAGTGGCAGAAAGCCATTGCGAGATGGGTGTGCCTTCCAGGTTAGCCCGGATATTCCAGTTTAGGGCAAGCGACGTGTGCGTCCAGCCAACGCCTTGGGAAACGTAGTCGCCATTGGGATTGTAATTGGATCCATCATCAACTCCCGGGATAGCGACACCGGTTTCGTTTTGAGTAAACTGATAGCCTACCCAGAGATCTTCACCGGTAATCGTCACCGGAGTTGTAAGGACAACGGTTGTCCAATCCCCGGCAGGAGCGTTGAATGCTGCTTCATATAACAGATCCCCAGGTTCATAGGAGTTACCCATCCCGTAAATCTTCAGGGTCTTTTCGTTTCCACCACCGGCATTTTCACCATTGATGTAAACATCCACAGAGATAAGCTCCATGCCTGTATACGGAAGTGTCATTGAACACGGAAAACGAGCGGCAACAGTCGGCGTTACCGGTGGCGGGGTCCAGTAGACACCGCCATTGGGATCTCCATCATAGTGCAGGACGGCAGAAGCGTCTGGTTCAGGTCCACCACCCGGATAAGGATTTTGAACTGCCGTTACATTGACTACCGGGCCCTTGATATAGTAAGTGGGAGCTGGACCGGGCGTGATCGAGGGAGCATCGGGGCTATCGATATCATAAATGATATTGAGATTCCAGTTCAGATCCGATTCACCGGTATTCTGCACCGTCAGCTCATCGGTGGTAGTTCCGCCGGCCACCACCCAGTTGACCAGTGCATCAGGGGTTATTGTGATCTCGGGATCGCCGCCGCCGCCGGTCTGGGCATAATAGACATCGTCGAAGTAATACTTGGGGTTATCGGAACCTTGTGCTCCGGCATAAAAATCGACGCCGCCCAGCTGGTTTGTACCGGTTGTACCGCCACCCTGGTAATGAAAGGGCCATTCGTAAAAGAGGGTTCCGTTGATGTACAGTTTGATATTGTCGGCATCGAGGTCGATCTCGTGTTTCACTTCAAACCAGGTGTCTTTCGGATAGGTTCCATTGATGGTTGAACCGCCAACCAGAAGATCGATGGTGCCATCCGTGTTCAAGTAGCACTCCATTGCCCATTCGATACCCGGAGATTCAAAATGCTGGAGGTTGTAATACCCTGCAAAGTTGCTCTCAAGGTACATCCACCAGGTCAGTTCAAACTGGCCGGATGTTTTATCGCCAAGCAACAGGATCAGGTCGGTGGCGCCTCCGGTTTCATCAACACGGGCTGATTTCGTGGGAGAGTGTGAATAAACGTCAGAGATAACAGCATCTTCGCTGGTACCTGGATGGCCTCCCCAGGTATCGTACCAGGTAGGATTCGATTCAGCGAGATAGTCTCCGACATTGTAGGACTCCATGTCATCCTGAAAAAGAATGGTCTGTGCAAAGCCGCCAAACCCGATAAACATGGCAAGCAATAAAAGATAGAGTTTTTTCATAATGAACAATTTTTAGTGAATAATTAATACTTACCCAAGCACAAACTTACAAAAGAAATCCATTTTCCAATAGAAAAATTCGACAAAATTCATAAGAAAAATTATTCCGGCGCGGAATTCTTACCTTTGCAATTCAGTAAAACAGCCAGTGGAAAAATATGTTTGAAGGTTTAAGCGATAAGCTGGATAAAGCGTTCAAAGTGCTGAAGGGGCACGGCCACATCACCGAGATCAACGTGGCCGAAACACTCAAAGATGTAAGGAAAGCGCTCCTGGATGCCGACGTAAGCTATAAAATAGCCAAGCAGTTTACCGATGATATAAAGGATAAAGCCCTTGGACAAAATGTACTGACAGCCGTATCGCCGGGACAGCTGATGGTAAAGATTGTGCATGACGAGCTGGTTGCCCTGATGGGCGGAGAACAGACCGAGATCAACCTGAAAGGAGATCCGGCAGTGGTCCTGATAGCCGGATTGCAGGGTTCTGGGAAAACTACATTCTCTGCCAAACTGGCCAATCATCTGAAAACGAAGCGAAACAAAAAGGTGCTCCTGGTTGCCGGTGATGTCTATCGGCCTGCTGCGATCGACCAACTCAAGGTGCTGGGAGAACAGATCGGCGTACAGGTCTTCACGGAAGAGGGGAGCAAGGAGCCGGTAAAGATCTCCAAAGGTGCCGTCAAATACGCAAAGGAATATGGGTATCAGACCGTGATCGTGGATACGGCCGGACGGCTGGCGATCGACAAGGAGATGATGGAGGAGATCGCAGCTATTAAACGTGCTGTCAGTCCCCACGAAACCCTCTTTGTAGTTGATTCCATGACCGGTCAGGATGCCGTCAACACGGCCAGGACATTCAACGAAGTGCTGGATTTCGACGGGGTAGTCCTCACGAAACTCGACGGAGACACCCGAGGTGGAGCCGCCCTCAGCATCAAATCGGCAGTGAACAAACCGATCAAGTTTGTCGGGATCGGGGAGAAAATGGATGCCATCGACATCTTTTATCCCTCACGGATGGCCGACCGGATCCTGGGGATGGGCGACATCGTCTCCCTGGTGGAGAAGGCCCAGGAACAGTACGATGAGGAAGAGGCCAAGAAGATACAGAAGAGGATCGCCAGGAATCAGTTCGATTTCAACGACTTCCTGTCCCAGATCAGGCAGATTAAAAAGATGGGGAATGTGAAAGATCTGATGGGAATGATTCCCGGAATGGGGAAAGCGATCCGCGACCTCGACATCGACGACAATGCATTTAAAGGAATTGAAGCCATCATTCACTCCATGACACCCCTGGAACGGTCCGACCCGACGGTGATGAACGGCAGCCGCAGAAAACGGATCGCCGAAGGTTCCGGAACCACCATCCAGGATGTCAACCGCCTGCTGAAACAGTTCGAAGATACCCGGAAGATGATGCGGATGATGACGAACAATAAGGGACGGAATATGGGACAGATGATGAGGAATATGAAGAGAAACTAGAAATTGGAAATTGGGGAAAAACGAAAGTCCTAATTTCGAATTTCGATTTTCAAATTTCAATTAATTATGACATTACTAGACGGAAAAGAATTAGCCTCGAAAATCAAAGCTGAGATCACCAAAGAGGTCGCGACGATGATCGACCGGGGGGAGAAAGCCCCTCACCTGGCGGCTGTGCTGGTAGGCGAAGATCCGGCCAGCCAGACCTATGTGAATTCCAAAGAGAAAAACAGCCGGGAGGTGGGGATGATCTCTTCCGTTTACCGCTATCCTGCCAGTATCAGTGAGCGTGAATTGCTGGAGGTAGTCGATTTCCTGAACGAGGACGGGGAGATTGACGGATTTATAGTACAGTTGCCGCTTCCCAGGCACATTGACGAACAGAAGGTGATCGAACGGATCCTTCCCTCGAAGGATATTGACGGGTTCCATCCGGTAAACCTCGGCCGGATGATGCTGGGTCTTCCTGCTTTCCTGCCTGCCACCCCGATGGGGATCATGACACTGCTGGAGCGCTATGGTGTGGAGACCAAAGGAAAGTATTGTGTGGTGCTGGGACGAAGCCACATTGTTGGAACACCGGTTAGTATCCTGCTCTCCCGGAAAGCCTCTCCGGGCAATTGTACCGTCACCCTCTGCCATAGCCTGACAACAGATATTCCGAAGATCACCCGGGAGGCAGATATTCTGGTGGTGGCCATGGGGAAGCAGCATTTTGTCGGGGCCGGCATGGTAAAGAAAGATGCCGTGGTGATCGACGTGGGGATGCATCGCATACCCGATGAAACAAAAAAATCGGGTTTCCGCCTCACCGGCGACGTTGATTTCGATGCGGTCGCCAGAAAGTGCAGCGCCATCACACCCGTACCGGGTGGAGTAGGACCGATGACAATAGTATCCCTGCTACAGAACACCTTGAAAGCGGTAACGAGATAAGTATCATGTTTCAAGATCAAAGTCTCCAATAAATTCTAAGAACGAACATCTAAATCCTAAACAAATTCAAATTACCAAAATTCAAAATCCAAAACAGTACGTTGTTTTGAAATTTTGATATTTGAACCTCGAGATTATTTAGAATTTCATAAAACAATGAATCAGTCATACCTTTTAGAATGTGGCAAACTGCTCCCGGTGATGGAGGAATTCTACTCCCTCCAGGGTGAAGGGTTCAACACCGGCATGCCTTCCTGGTTTATCCGGATCGGCGGATGCGATGTGGGATGTGACTGGTGTGACGTGAAGGAGTCGTGGAACGCCGATCTTTTTCCCCCGGTCGATACCGATCTGGTGGTGGCCCGGGCTTTGCAATGCCCTGCCAACGCCGTGATTGTGACAGGTGGAGAACCCTTGCTCTACAACCTGGACTATCTGTGTGAGCAAATTAAGGCACAGGGGCACAAGGGCACAGGGGCACGGGGCCCAGCGATTTGTGCACAGAATCGGTTATCACAGATCGCGGATAGCGAATCAATCGTAAATCGTAAATCGAAAATCGTAAATACATTTCTTGAGACCTCCGGATTCCGACCGCTATCTGGCATCTGGGACTGGATCTGCTTCTCACCCAAACGCCACGGGGCTCCACGAAACGAGTTCTATGAGATAAGTCATGAGTTAAAGGTGATTATCCACGAAGAGGAAGACTTTGAATGGGCTGGGGAACAGGCTTACAAGATGCATGCAGGGACACGCCTCTTTCTCCAGCCGGAGTGGAGTCGGCGCCAGAAGATGCTGCCATGCATCATCCGGTATATAGAGGACCATCCGGCATGGCGGCTGTCGCTGCAGATGCATAAGTACATTGGTATCCCTTAATGATCAATTCTGTTTCCATGCGTATTCCATTGAAAATCGTCATCGTTATAGTTTTCTCCTTTCTTACAATACACGATTCACGACAGTCACTGCGAGCGGAGCGAAGCAGCACGATTCACGCGCTGCAGGCTCAAACCACTAAAACCCTTACGACTTCCTCCAAGAAAGCTCAGAAGCTCTTTCTTCAGGCCCACAAACAATATCAGCTCAGGGAGTATGAGCTGGCCCGTGAACTGCTGGAAAAGGCCCTGGCAGCGGATAGCCTTTTTGCCGAGGCCTGGGCGCTGAAAGGTGACATTGCTGCCGAACAACACGATGTCGAGGAAGCTATCATCAGCTATAATCATGCGGTTCAGTTGCTTCCTGAATTGAATTATAACCTTTACGTAATCCTCGGAAACCTGAAATTGCTTACCGGCCGGTACAAGGAGGCAAAAAGTGATTTCGAACAATACCTTTCCTATAACAAAGGACCTGCTAACAGGCGCTGGCAGACGGAAGAGAACATCCGCCGGTGTGACTTCGGGATGTGGATGATGGCCCATCCGGTTCAGTTCAATCCGGTCAATCTGGGTGATAGCATCAACACCATTCACGACGAATACATCAACGCCATCAGTTCGGATCAGCAGACACTCTACTTTACCCGTCGGTTACCTACCAGCATCATTACCGATCGGGCTTCAGAGGCTATTGAAGAGGATTTTTACCTGTCGTGGCTGAACGGGGACTCCACCTGGTCGGAAGCCGTTAATCTGGGTCCTCCCATCAATACCCGGGGGAATGAAGGAGCGATCTCGATCTCACCCGATGGACAGTATCTCTTTTTTGCTGCGTGCCAGCGTGACGACGGATATGGCAGTTGCGATATCTACTGGTCGTGGAAAATGGGTGACCGCTGGTCGGCTCCCCGGAACCTGGGACCGGTTGTCAACTCGGAAAGCTGGGATTCCCAGCCCTCTTTTTCTTCCGACGGCCAAACGCTCTTTTTTGCCAGCAAGCGGTCCGGAGGCAAGGGAAGCAGCGACATCTGGATGACCACCCTCCTGCCCAACGGTGACTGGACTCCTCCGGTCAACCTGGGAGATTCAGTGAATACGGTCGGGGAGGAGCAGAATCCATTTATCCATCCCGACGACCAAACACTCTATTTTGCCTCCAAGGGACACCCCGGGATGGGCGGACTCGACCTTTTTTATACCCGCAAAAACAGCAACGGATTCTGGCAGACACCTGTGAACCTCGGCTATCCGATCAATAGCTATGCCGACGAGATCACCCTGATCGTGAATGCCACCGGAAATGTTGCCTATATCTCGTCAGATAAGCTGGGCGGGAAGGGAAGACAGGATATCTACTCCTTCCCCTTATACCGTGAGGCGCAACCCAATCCGGTCACCTACCTGAAGGGAATTGTGTTCGATAAGGAAACTGGAAAGAAGTTGCAGGCACACTTTGAGTTATCCGACCTGCAGCGCAACCAGGTGGCGGTACAGGCCACTTCCGACCCCATCAACGGATCATTCCTGGTTTGCCTGCCCACTGACCGCGATTATGCACTGAATGTCTCCCGGGAGGGATACTTGTTTTATTCAGATAATTTCTCTCTTACCGGCATCCGGGATCAGGCGAGACCCTTTCTGAAAAACATTCCGCTCCAACCGGTCAAAGTCGGAGAGACGGTAGTGCTGAAAAACATCTTTTTTGATACGGACAAATATGACTTAAAACCAACATCCTACATCGAACTCGAAAAACTCCTCCATCTCCTCAAAGCAAACCCCTCTCTCAAGATCGAGATCAGCGGCCATACCGACATCCGCGGCTCCGAAGAACACAACCTGGAACTATCAGAAAATAGGGCCAGAGCTGTGTTCAACTACCTGGTAACCTCCGGTATTTCGTCTGACCGTCTGACGTATTTCGGATACGGTTTCTCCCGTCCCATCGATACCAACGACACCGATGAAGGCCGGGCGAACAACCGGCGGACAGAGTTCAGGATCATTGGGAAATGAAGGGTTACAGTATCCAGCATCCAGGATCTAGACCGGTTTCAACGGTTTCACCCCCAGGATCTTCAGGTAGCTGTCGTGCTGGTGCTCCATCTTCCACCAGTAGTTGTACCAGCCAAGGGTATCGGAAGGGTGCAGACCGGGTACATTATCTGCGACAGGTATGCGGCCAATGGTATCTGCCCCGGCGATATGATAGTAGGTCAGTCCGGCTATATGAAGCGCTCCCTCGGCGAGGGAAAGGAAGAACCTGTATGCCAACGGGACAGGTACCGGAACCATATTGGCTGTAATACCAGGTAGATCCGTCCAGAAAAAGGGGATCACATCTATGGGATTCACCAGTCTCTGAAACGAGGCATCCGGAGGGAGCGTTGTATTGAAGTTATCGCGGAAACTTCTGTTCACAATGCCCGGGCCGGCAAAGGCATAGGTATGGAATACAAACTTATCCTTGAGGTTATTGTTGGTTATCAGCCAATAGGCCATCAGGGGGGCTAAACCACCTCCCTGACTGTGTCCTGTGATATACAGTGTAATTTTATCACCACCGGAGATGGATTGAAGAAACTCTTCCAGTGTTTTATCAGTCACGGAATCCCTGGTCAGAAGAAGCGCAGCAAATCCCTCCATCATCCCTTTGGCAACAGAGTCGCCAGCTTTGCCATAGGGGAACTGTACCATTGAAAAGGCAATCAGGTCTTCCAGGATATCCTGAATAGATTTAACGCTTGTTCCCCTGATAGCAATTGCGTAAACAGGTTCCTTTTGGGTGGTACTTTTTGCAACGAATGCCAGGTTCGCATTGCCTGGTGATATCCCCGGCCCCCAGGCAAGCTGCCACTTTCCGGCAGTAGCCAGGGAGGTGTCGGCCAGGAGAAGCGTAATGGAGTCCTTGATCATGGTTGCGGACGATCCCTCTGCAATGTAAGCAATGGCTGAGAGGGTCATCAACATCCCCGGAACATTCATCTCTTCCAAACCCAACGGTGGAACAGGAGTGTAAGTCGCGCTATTTTTCTTGCACCCTCCGGAAAAGAAGATAAAAAGTGACAACGACAAAAGGCAAGGAAGGATATATTGTTTTTTCATACATCACAATGTTTGAAACATATCACAAAGTTATAAAAATCCACTTATCCACCATCATTGTCATTGCGAGCGGAGCGAAGCAGCAGTATCCAGCATCATTTTTTTTCCTAACTTGCCCCCATGCAGGAGGTATTTGATTACATCGTCATCGGCTCCGGTTTCGGGGGCAGTGTGTCGGCCATGCGGCTGGCGGAGAAAGGCTATTCTGTGCTGGTACTGGAGAAGGGGAGAAGGTACCGCACCGGGGATTTTCCGAAGAGCAACTGGAACCTCCGGAAATATCTCTGGATGCCGCGGATCGGACTATATGGCAT
>QYQJ01000197.1 GCA_007280875.1 Bacteroidota bacterium | reverse complement strand
GCCTGAATCAGTCAGGTATTCATGCCTGATGATCCGGTGTGGGGTCTGCTGTTCATACATCTCATAGTCCTGGTCCAGCAGTCCGCCCGAAGCGTCAATCATGCCAATATGGTCATATCCGTTATCTCCCTGCAAGGCGCCTGAACCTCCTTTCAATCCCATGAAACAAATGTCCACGTACTTTTCCCCTTTGGCAGGATGCTTCCCTGTAAAGAGTGAACACAGCAGGTGGTTCCAGCCAGCAGTCACCCTGTCAGGTATGGCCGGTCCCAGGGCTTTGAATATGGAATCGGCGATCTGGGGACATAAATGATTCCCGAACGTAGTTGCTTTGGGGTAGGAGGCGTTCAGGATGGTGCCTTCCGGGACCAGGTAGGTCAGTGGTTTAAGCATCCCTTCGTTGTGCGGGATGTTCGGATCCACCATCTGCAGGAAGGTCAGCGTGATAGCCGAACAGGAGGAGGTAAAGGTACCGTTGACAAAGCCGTTGGTCTGCGGTGAGGATTGAGAAAAATCAAAAACGATCTCCTCATCCTTCACCATGATGTGGCTCTTCACTACAAATTCAGAGCCCGGATGCCTCCCGTCAAAATATACTTTGCTGCTTCCTTCATAGATCCCGTTAGGGATGGAGGCGATCTCGGCCCGCATCATCCGTTCCGTGCTGTTGAACAGTTCCTGCTTATGTGCCTCGAAAGTAGGTATGCCGTATTTGCTGATGAAACTCATCAGTCTTCGTTCACCCAGGCTGCAGGCCCCGATCTGTGCCTTGATGTCTTCCTGGACAATGCTGAGCCGGATATTGGCAAAGATCAGATTCCAGACATCCTGCCGTAACACCCCTTTTTCATAGATTTTAACCGCGGGTATCCGCAGGGCTTCCTGCCACACCTCCGTGGCATTGGGATTGTATCCTCCCTGAACCGCTCCGCCAATATCAGCCTGGTGTCCCTTGGCGGCCGACCAGCCCATCAGTCGTCCCTCCACGAAGATGGGTTTGAAAATGGCGACGTCGTTGTTCTGGTTCCCCATGCTGAACACATCATTGTGAATGATGACATCGCCTGGAAATACCTGGTCTCCGTATTGCCGGATAATGACTTTGCATACGGGCCCCAGCGAAAAGCTCAGGATGGGCAGGTTTTCGGTCTGTTCCAGCATATTGCCTTCGGCATCATAGAGACCGGTCACAAAATCCTTTGCCTCACATAAAATGGGCGAACGGGTGGTCTTCGTCAGCGAGATGCTCATTTCATCCGTGATGGACCTGAACGCCCGCTGGAAGATGGAAAGTAAGATCGTGTCGATGCGGATACCGGTCATTTTGTTATGCTCATTTCTGTTGCTACGGCTCTCTTTTTATACCCTTCAGGCATCAGCTCTATGTTGTAAATAATGAAACTGGCTCCCGTGATGGTTTCACACTGATAGCTTGAACCTAAAAACAGCGTGGTGTTGACCTGTTCTATGATGGCAGGTCCTTTAATTACTATATCTTCTCCCAGAATGTCACCGTTGTATACGGGAAGTTCCTGCATCTCATTAATTTCCGGAACATACGCCATCCTTGTTCCTTTATATGCCTGTTGGGCATTGCACCTGTCGTTGCGATCCGTTCCGGTAAGTGAAACAGGCTTTTCCGTGATCCCCACTGCCCGGAGCCTGATGTTGATCATTTCCAGTTCAGTACCTTCGCTCCGCAATTCGTACCCGTATTTCCGGTTGTGTTCGTTGTGGAAGGCTTCCCTGATCTCCTCCAGCCGGAAGTCAAGGATCTCCTGCATGGATACCTCCAGCGGCACTTCATGGAACTGGCCGGCGTAACGCAGATCGAGAGAGGGATAGTAGTCAATTTTTGCGGCATCGATCCCCTCTTCGCCGAGGGTGTGTTCGGCCTCTTCCTGCAGTTCCCGGTATAATTCAAGGAATCGGTCGCGGTCGATGGCAGAATACCTGGAGATGTAGGAGCGAACATAATCATGTTTCAGATCGCCAAGCAACATTCCGGCAGCACAGAAGATCGACGCAACGGATGGAACCACAAACATGGGGATCTCCAACTCCCGGCAGATCTCACCGGCATGAATGGCGCCCGCCCCTCCGGCGCAGATCAGCAGGAATTCCCTGGGATCGTAACCTCGTTCCACCGATACATGTCTCACTCCCTGGGCCATATTCATGTTTATGACACGGTACATCCCGGCTGCAGCCTGTTGTGCATTCAACCCCAGGGGATTTCCCAGGCTGGAAGCCGTTCGTTCCACAGCCTTTTCTTTGTTGAGCTTGTATTTCCCTCCGGCAAAATAATCAGGGTCCAGGTAGCCCAGGATCAGGTCGGCATCTGTACAGGCCGGCTCTGCTCCACCACGATCGTAGGAGACCGGACCCGGAAGGGAGCCTGCACTCTGGGGGCCCATCTTCAGCAAACCTCCCTGGTCGATCCATCCGATGCTACCCCCGCCGGCGCCAATGGTGACGATGTCGAGTGTGGGTAGGGCAATCCGGTGCCGGTCTATCTCCCCTTCCGTGCTGGTGATGCACTGACCATGAACCACCAGGGAAGCATCAAAGCTGGTGCCTCCCATATCCATTGTGATGCAATGGTCGAAACCCAGCTGGCGGGCATAATAGGAGCCTGCTATGGGTGCTGCGGCAGGCCCCGAGAGAACCGTCACGGCTGCAATTTTCCGGGCCACTTCAGGGGTGACCACTCCGCCGTTCGACTGCATGATCATCAGTTTGCCCCTGAACCGGATCTTTTTCAGTTTGTCCAGCAGGGATTCCAGGTACCGGCCGATCACCACTCCGATATAGGCGTTGATGCAGGTGGTGCTAACCCGTTCATAAAACCTTATGGAGGGAAGCACTTCAAAAGAGGAACAGATGTACAGATCAGGCAGAGCATCCCGGAGATAGTGGGTTACCTGCTTTTCATGTTCGTTGTTCAGGTAGGAGTTCATCAGGCAAACCGCCACGGCTTCCACTTTTTCGGCTTTGATCCGGGTGATGATTGCATCCAGTTCGTTCAGGTCAACAGCAGCCAGGGGCTGACCGCTGGCATCCATCCGTTCCTTTAGGCAGAACCGTAGATATCGTGGTACCAACGGTTTGACATTCCGGTAATGGTTGTTGTACCGTTCCTCCCTCACTCCTCTGCGCATCTCCAGCGCATCCCGGAACCCTTCTGTAGTGACCAGCGCGGTTTTCGCTCCTTTCATGGTCAGCAGGGCATTGGTGGCCACGGTGGTACCGTGGACGATCGTATCTATTTTTTCGATGAGAGAGTAGGGGGATACATTCAGTTTTTCGGCCATCTCATGGATCCCTGTAATGAATCCGATGGAAGAATCCTCCGGCGTGGATAATGTTTTGTGTACAAGGGAAGAACCATCATTACCCACCAGAAAAAAGTCGGTAAATGTGCCGCCAACATCAATTCCCAGTTTGTACTTCATTCCGTTAACCGAATCATGAGTAATACGTTAACATCTCCAACTGTACGGAGCTTCCTGGAGGTAAAAATACTCAATAATTCGGATATTCCAATCAGGATTCCCGGCGGATGACCATGGCGGATGTTACGCCACCACCTCCGCATATTCCGGCCACACAGAAGGTTTTTCCCAGGCGCTTGAGTGCATAGTAACCCGTCACCAGGATACGGGCTCCGCTGATGCCCGTGGGATGACCGAGTGCGATGGCTCCACCGTGGACGTTCAGTTTCGACGGATCCCACTGAAGCACTTTTTCGTTGGCCAACACTTGAATGGCAAATGCTTCGTTCACCTCGATGAGTTCCATGTCGGCCAGGGTCATACCGGCTTTTTTCAAAGCTGCCGGGATGGAATGGGCAGGGCCTTCACCCATGGTGGAAGGCTCCACGGCCACCTGGGCATAGGAGACGATGGAGAACAACGGTTTTACCCCCAGTTCGGCAGCCTTCTTACGACTGGTAACAATCAGGGCAGCGGCACCATCACTCAGGCCGCAGGCATTTCCGGCAGTGACTGTTCCCTCCTTCCGGAAGGCTGGTTTGATGACTGCCATTTTTTCCGGGTTGATCTCGTACCGGATTGTCTCATCCTTGTCGAAGAAGGTCGATGGTTTATTACGCCCGCCAGGGATTTCCACCGGGACGATCTCTTCATCAAACCAGCCATTCTTCTGGGCAGCCGAAGCCTTCTGGTGACTGCCAATTGCAAACTGATCCTGTTCTTCCCTGGATATCTTATACTTGTCGTACAGGTTTTCCGCCGTCTCCCCCATGCCCTGGCCGATCAGTGGATCGACACTGTCGCTCCATCCATCTTCCAGCGTTTTGTTCCCCATCTTGAATCCGTCCCAGCGGACCCCTTTCAGCAGGTATGGGATGGAACTCATGCTGTCGAAGCCTCCGGTCATGACGACCTCGGCTTCTCCCAGGCGAATAGCCTGGGCAGCCAGGGCAACGGCCCGCATCCCGGAAGGACAGGCCATGTTCAATGTGATGACGGGAACGGAAGGGGAAACTCCCCCGCGAACTGATGCTGTACGGGCCGGGTTCGGGCCGTTGCCCGCCTGACGGCAACTTCCCAAAATTACATCGTCCACCTGATCGCCGGTAAGTGAAGCCCGCCGAAGAGCATCCTTTACCACTGCGGCTCCTAGATCATAGGAGGGAATATCCTTTAATGAACCTCCGAACCGGCCCATGGCTGTACGGCAGGCAGAGATAATTACAATGTCTTTCAATTCCATAGTGTTTTCCATTTTATCCCTCCCAACTCCCCTCTCCTTGAGGAGAGGGGCTGGGGGTGAGGTTGCTAAATATATTGTCCTCCGTCCACTTTGATCACCTCTCCGGTGATGTGCCGTGCCAGGTCGGAGCAGAGAAATGCCACCACATTGGCAATATCGTCAGGCATGCCTATCCGTTTCAGAACGATATCTTCCAGGGCCGCAGCACGTACACTTTCATCCGCATTTTTCATCATATCGGTTTCAATCAGACCCGGGGCAACAGCATTCACATTAACGCCGTATTTTCCCAGTTCCCGGGCGACCGTTTTGGTGAGCCCGATAATCCCTGCTTTGGAGGCGGAATAGTTGGCCTGGCCGAATTTTCCCCGAAGTCCGTTGATGGAGGTGACATTGATGATCTTTCCCGATTGCTGATCGCGGAAAAGAGGAGCCACCGCCCGGATGTAATTGAAATATCCCTTCAGGTTGATATCCAGCACACTGTCCCATTGCTCTTCGGTCATTTTCCAGATCACCCCATCCCAGTTCACACCGGCGTTATTGACAAGAATATCAATACCTCCGAATTCAGTAATGACGACATTGACCATTTTACCGGCGTCTTCAAAATTTGAAATGTCAGCCTGAACAAGTAATCCTTTGCTCCCAAAGTCGTTTATTTGTTTGATTATCTCTTCAGCTTCCTGCTTATGTTTCCGGTAATTGATAGCGACATTGGCACCACATTCGGCAAGCTTTAGCGCGATGGCGGCACCTATTCCGAGGCTTCCACCGGTTACAATCGCTGATTTCCCCTGAAGAGAAAAACCAACTTTACAAGAACTTAAATCTTCCATAGTTAAACTGTTTATCAGATTAATGAACGCATAAATGTACTAAAATTTAACCTTTGATCAGGCGATAATTCGATCATAATCTTCCTGTGTATTAATATTTGTAAAAGCCTGTCTGGTCAATTCATTGTCTTCCATTTCCATGTATTGCACATGAATTAATTTCAAAAAGCTCCTGATCCGAAAATCCTTGGTTTCGTTCAGAAAAGACTGAAGAGTAGTAAAAATTGATTTTTTATATATCGCATGAAGTGGTTCGATAAATGAACCCATTCTGGGTATCAAGGCATCACAATCCGTATTGTTAAAAAATTCAATTTGTTTTTCAATCAGTTCTTTATTCACATAGGGCATATCACAGGGTACTACGAAAATGGCTTCAGTAGAACAATGATATAACGCTGAATTGATACCGCCAAGCGGGCCGACACCTTTTATTTTATCTGTAATTATTGAATATTTATGCATAAAGGCAGCAAAATCAGAAGGATTATTGGTTACTAGTATCAGTTCATTGAATAGTTGCTCCAATGTTAAAGTGATCATATTCAGAAAACTTTTATCACGAAGTTGAATAAAAGCTTTGCACTTCCCCCCTATCCTGGCGTTTTTACCACCTGCTAAAATGACTCCCGCTATAGATAAGGATTTATTCATTTGCATTTCAGAACAAGCGCATCAGCAACGCAAACTCCCTGCCCTTCAGGCAGTACCAGTAACGGATTGATATCCAGTTCCGCAATCTGATCCTCCAGGTCAAGAGCCATTCGGCTTACCTTGACCAGCACACCGGCAATCGCATGAATATCGGCTTTTGCCCGTCCCCTGGCACCTGTGAGTACCTGAAATCCCTTGATCTCTTTTATCATTTCCATGGCATCTTCAAAAGAGAGGGGAGCCACGCGCATGGAAACGTCCTTCAGAATCTCAACAAAGATCCCTCCAAGACCAAATAGTACGGTCGGTCCGAATTGAGGGTTATTATTGACTCCTATAATCACTTCAATCCCGCCGTTGACCATTTCCTGAACGAGGATGCCGTTTAGCTGAGCATCAGGATTGTACTTACGGGCGTTCGTCAAAACTTCATTGTAACCGGCCACCAGCTCTTCGTTATTTCTGATGTTCAGTTTTAATCCACCTGCCTCTGTTTTATGTAAAATGTCCGGTGAGTTGATTTTTAATGCAACCGGATAACCAATGGCTTCCGCTATACTAGCCGCTTGCTTTTCTGAAGAGGCATTTTCTTCCTTTGTAACCGGAATGCCATACAGAGCAAGCAGCTTTTTCCCTTCCTGTTCCGTGAGGTTGCGTTGCTTATCGGCAAGGAAGGATATGGCCGATTCATGTATTTTTCCGATCTTGCTTTCTGATAAATCAATTTTGGTTCTTGATACCACTTCTTTTCTGAAAACACTGTAGTTCATTAATGCTCCCATTGCCCTGACGGCTCTGACCGGTGATTTATAATACTGTATCCCGCCTTCAGCCAATATGTTCAGATTATCAGCCACCAGGAGGTCTCCGGTGGTCCATGCGACAGTGATTGGTTTTTGAGTAAGTTTTGAGATTTTTACGATATCTTCTGCCATTTGCCTGCCCTGATCGCCGGTTATCTGGGTAATTACAATGGCGAGTGCGTGAATTTGAGGGTGTGCAACAAGTACCTGGAGCACCTTCATAAAGTCATCGGCTTTATTGATTACCTGTGCTGTTACATCTACGGGATTCAGCGCTGAACCATAGGGCGGGATCACCTCCATCAGGGTTTTCCGGGTTTCAGGATCTAATTCCGGGATATCCAGGTTCATTTCGGATGCTTCATCGGCCATCAGGATACCGCCACCGCCTGAGGTTGTAATGAGACCTATTCCCTTTCCTTCGGGTAAAGCAGGTATCTTTTGCATCAGGGCAGCGACATCGATCATGTCTTCTATATCATGAGCCCTGATAATTCCTTTTTGCCGGAAGAAAGCATCGCACACGGCATCTGACCCTGTCAAGGAGGCCGTATGAGAAGAAGCTGCTTTTTGTCCTACTTCAGAGCGGCCTACTTTTAATGCAACTATGGGCTTACCCAATTCCAGCGCCCGATCAGCTAATCGCGCAAATTGCCGGCCGTCTTTTATTCCCTCGAGATAGCTTATGATCATTTTTGTATCGGCATCTTCAAGGATAAACTCCATGAAGTCAAGCGTGTGAAGGTCAACTTCATTACCGGTGCTTGCGACATAACTGAATCCGACGCCTGCTTCCTGGGCAAGGCTGAAAATGG
>QYQJ01000183.1 GCA_007280875.1 Bacteroidota bacterium | reverse complement strand
TTTATTGCCATATATTGCGAATGAATGCTCCTGGCTTTTATCATTTTACTATTTCACTATTTCACCATTTCGACGTCTCACCATTTCACCATCCCACCACTGCACCACTGCACCATTGCACCACTGCACCACTTATACACTCGCCCCTAAGATCATCCCGCTCAGCATCGGGATCATCCAGATGATCCAGACGATGACGCTGAATTTGTGGAAACTAAGGATCAGTTTCTTATCTTTTCTGATAAGGACCCAAGTGGCCCAGATGGCATGAAAGAGCATGATCAGGATGGCCGCTTTGCCTGTGAAGCCGTGAAAGGTGAGCTGCCATAAGGAACCTGCGATCAGTGTCATGGCCGCGGTGCCGATGGTGTCGCATACCAGCCCGCTCCAGAAAAACCAGAGGTGCCACCATTTCAGTTTCCGCTGGATCCGTTCAGCCCACACGCCGATGGAATACAATACCATGGCGAGGTTGATGAAGATGATCGAGAAGAGGAGTTCGGTGCTCATGCACCGCAAAGATAGTGAATAGGGTCAGGATCTTTTCTTCTTTTCTGCTGTATTTACCACATTGGAAAAGTAGATTGCAAATGGTCGGTAGGCCAGGTGCGACCATTTCGAGAACGGAACTTCAATCATCAGCATCGGGAAGAGGACCATGATATGAAATACATATATGTAATAGGTTGCCATAGGCCACCCGTTGATCCGGAAAATGTGCACCAGGATCCCTGTGATCGTAGTCAGAAAAAGCAATACGAGAAAAGTCCAGTCGGTGATGTGGGAATGCCTGGTTTTTTCCTGGTTCTTTTTCACTCTGGCCCAGAAGAAGTACACGATGCCCACGGTCAATCCGATGGTGGCATAGTATCCCAGTATTCGCTGCGGATGCCACCATGCATAGATGGTCTCTGTCTGAAACCAACCCAAAAAGACCACGATCATCGTGAACATGACCAGGTAACTGGTCATCAGGAACCAGTGAATGATCCAGTAGGCGCTGAAACTGATCTTCTTCCCCGATTCAATTGAGGTGCATTCCGAGAAATGCCACTGCGTGAAAAAATTAGTCACAATCCTCCACGCCTCTGTAAAATAGAGAACAAGGGGAATATGGAGGCTTTTATCCTGTCTGATAATCTTCAGATACATGCGAAAAATGTTTGTCAGAAGGAAAAAGGAGAGCATCCCCGCCATCAGCCAATCGCCCAGTTCGATGGTTTTCCAGGGGGCAAACGTGTTTAGTTTCACTCCACCCTGCGGGGTCAGTTCGGTCGTCATCGGCCCATGATAAAAAACAAATAACAGGAGGATGATCAATGCCAGGAAAACAATGGATCCAATTTCCCACGCTGTTGATGTGTACAGTTTGTGGGATAGTCCGGTCCAATCGTACCGGGCTGTAAGGTACCTTCTGATCGACATCATGAGTTCAGCAGGTTCCGCCTGTTTCGGACAAGACTCGTTGCACTCGCCGCAGTAGTAACACAGCCAGGGCTCGGAAGATGATTCCAGCGCTTTCTCATATCCCAATGCACTATACCGCACTATTTTCCGTGGGAAGTAACTGGAGCTGTCCGTCAGGTTGCATATGGCCGTACAGGTTCCGCAATTGTAACAGGCGGTAAACTCTTTCGCTCCATATTTCCGGAGTGTATCCGCCAACTGGAGATTTAATTTATTCATGATAACCGGGTTTTAGGCGTGTAGAGATAAAAGGTCAGATCCTCGTCAGTACCTGCAGGTTCGAGGATGCGGTACTTGTTCATGGTCATGACGTGGTAGGTGATCAACTCGCTCTCCTGCTGTAATTGCTTAGCGATCTGCGGGATCGTCAGCGGCTCTTTGTCAAGCTGCTTCAGGATCTCTTTCCAGATGCCGGGATACTCTTTCATCAATCCCTCTCCTGTCTCCTCTTCACTACCCGGTTCAGCGAGTTTCTCCTCCAGTATAACCGGCGCCATGAAGCCGTCGATCATCGATTCGATCTCATGGTTGGTATATTGCGCCACCTCGATCGCATCGGCCGGACAAACCGGGGCACAGATACCGCAGCCGGTACAGGCAGCCCCGTTGACGCCTGCAATCACTTTCCCGTCGGTCTCCATCTGAAAGATGGCATCGTAATCGCACACCCCGGCACATATTCCGCACCAGGTGCAGGCCTCTTCATTGATCCGGGCCACGATCGGCTCCAGTTCCAGGCTCTCTTTGCACAGGATGGCATTGATTTTGGCTGCGGCCGAAAGGGAGGATTGAATGGATTCGGTGATGTTCTTGGGTCCCTGGCAGGAGCCTCCCAGCATGATCCCGTTGATGACGGTCTCCACCGGGCGAAGCTTGGGATGGATCTCGTTGAAGAATTTATCGTTCCCGACCGGGATCTTCAGCAGTTGCGCAATCCGGTCACTGTCCGAACGGGGAACCATCCCGGTCACCAGCACCAGCAGGTCGGGTTCCAGTTCAAACCGGGTCCTATCCGTCAGATGGTCCGTTACCTCGATCTTCAGTCGTGAATCCTGCAGGGATACTACAGGCGGATCATTCTCTTTGAACATCATGAAGAGATCTCCCTGTTGAGAAGCCTGGTTGTAGAGTACCTCCTGCTTGCCGTACGTACGGATGTCGCGGTAGAGATGGATCGCCTTGACATTGCCGAACTTCCGGTGAAGTTCCAGCGACGCATGCATGGTTGTGGTGCAGCAGGTGCGGGAACAGTATTTGTTCCCCCCCTTCTCCTGGCGCATCCCTACGCAATAGATAAACGCAACGATCCGGATCTTTTTGCCGTTCACCATCAGGTTCCCGGATGCTTCGTCTATCCTCTTCCTGAATTCCGGCAACGTCAGTACCCGATCCGACAGGCCGTAGCCGAATGTTCCTTCCGCCGGCAGGTTGGAATCGAAGCCGGTGGTGACCAGGATTGCTCCGGCCGGAAGCTTGAGAGATTCCTCTTTTTCGTGCCGGATTTTCACCTCCACCATGAAGTTCCCCAGGCTTCCGGAGACATGTTCAACGGTGGCATTGGTAAAGAGTTTTATGGCCGGGATCTCGCGGATCTGTTTCAGCATCAGTTGTGTAAGATCTTTTCCCGAGGTCCCTGTGGGATAAAGGGTGTCCCAGGCGGCAACCTGTCCGCCGCCCTCCGCCTCCTTCTCCACCAGGAAGACCTCGTTGCCCATGCGGGCCAGTTCGATGGCGGCCCGCATGCCGGCCACGCCGGCGCCGATGATCACCACACTCTTTACAGCTGTGATCCTCAGCGGCTCCAGGGCCTCGGAATAGGAGACCCGGCGAATCCCGGCACGAATCAGTCCGGCTGCCTTCACCGAAGCCTGATCGGGATGATCGGAGTGAGCCCAGGAACATTGCTCACGCACATTTACCTGGACGTAATTGTAGGGATTCAACCCCGCACGCTGAGCCACATTCCGGAACGTATGAAGGTGCAGCTTGGGCGAGCAGGAGGCCACTACGAATCCGTCGAGGTGATGCTCGTGGATGTCCCTGATCATCTCCTTCTGGTTGGAGTCGGCGCAGGTGAACATCACATCCCTGGAGATCACCACACCTTCCTCCCGCTTCATGATGTCGCTTAGTTGCTCGACATCGACATAATCGGAAATGTTTCCGCCGCAGTGGCAGATGTAGACTCCGATCCGTTGTTTTTTCCCTTCGTTTTCCATGATTATCGGCTATATTCTTCTATGTGTATTGTTTTCTCCACCAACTCCGGTGTCTGCTCCATGGATTTCAGATAGGCTGCCACTTCGGAAGCGGCGCACCCTGCCGAGAGGATCGAGTCGGGGATGTCCATCGGAGCGGCGGCCGTGCCGGCCACAAATACGCCATCGACGGTGGTCCGGGCCGGACTCATCAGGAGGTCAGCCTGGCGGATGAACCGGAACTCATCCAGCTCGGGAACCTCTCCCCGGAAAGTTCTGAGGATATCGTTTTCTGGCCTGATCCCGGAGGAGAGGACCACCAGGTCGTGGCTGAACTCCTTTACCCGTCCGCTTTCAATGTCTTCGATCCGCACAATCAGGTCACCGCTTCGATTATCCTTCTCGCGGATGGTCGCGACCTTCCCCTTGATGAAATTGATCCCCATGTCGGCCGATTGCCGGAAGAACTCATCATAGCCCTTCCCGAACGACCGGATGTCCATGTAATAGATTGTGATGTCGGCCAGCGGCAGCGCCCCCATCAGCAGCTGCGCCTGCTTGATCGAGTACATGCAGCAGATCTGCGAGCAGATCGGATTGTTGCTGCATTCGGCTCCGCAGGAGGGAAAATTCTCGAGGCTGGAATCACGGGATCCTGTGCACAGTACGTAGGCGATGTTGTCGGGGACCTTCCCGTCGCCCGGGCGCAGGACGTTGTTGAACGGCCGGGTGGGGGCGATCAGGCGGTCCATCTGAAGGGCATCCACCACATTGGGGTATCTCCCGAAGCCATACTGTGGTTTCTGGCCCGCGCTGAAAAGCCTGAATCCTGATGAGAGGATGATGGAGCTGGCATATACCGGCACCTCCTCTTTTTTCTGAGAGAAGTCGATGGCGTTGGCCGGACAGGCAGAGACGCATTGGTGGCATTCACGGCAGTTGCTGCAGTCGAGGCAGCGCGAAGCACTCACAAGGGCCTCCTCTTCGGTGTAGGTCAGTTCGACATCACGGAAGTCCCTGATCCGCTCTTCCGGTTTCCGGTACTTATCCGTGATGGGTTTCCGGGGTTCGATTTTCTTGTGCGCCAGCAGTTTCTTTTTGTCCACCGGTTCCAGTTTGTCACCGAAGCTGAATTGGGAGAGCTCTTCTCCCAGCAAATACTTATCAAGGTAGAAGGCGGCCCGCTTTCCCTGTCCCACAGCTTCAATGATGGTGGTGGGACCGGTCACCGAGTCGCCGCCGGCAAAGATCCAGCCGGTGGAGGTCTGAAGGGTATCCTGACTGGCTTCGATGGTCCCGTTTTTCCGGAGGGTGAGCTCGGCTGCAAAGGAAGAAGTGGAGGGACGCATTCCGATCGCTTCGATCACGAGGTCGACCGGTTCTGTACAGTTCGATCCCCGGATTTCATCCGTGGCAGATTCTTCATAGACGGGGGCAAATTTCCCCTGGTCATCAAACACGCGCAGGCACTTCTTGAGTTCAACCACACAGGTACTCTTCCCGGAAGAGATGATCCGCCTGATCCCCTGTCCGGGTATGATGCGGACCCCCTCTTCTTCGGCCTCTTCCACTTCCCAGGAGTAGGCCGGCATTTCACCTTTCTGTTCCAGGCAGATGATCGTGACGTCGTCAGCTTTCAGTCTCACGGCCGTCCGGGCGACATCGATAGCCGAATTGCCACCTCCGACCACCACCACCTTTTTCCCGGTCAAGCCGGCGCGCTTGCCGATGTTCGCCTGAAGCAGGAAATCAAGTCCGGAGATCACTCCCGGGTGATCGGATCCTTCCACCCCCAGCTTCACGGAATCGTGCGTTCCGACCGAGACGAACACGGCGTCAAATCCATCCTCTTTCAGCTTCTTCAGGCTGGTCACCCGGTAGTTGCACTCGATTTCCACCCCCAGGGAGGTGATGTTTTTAATGTCGCGGTCGACCACCTGTTTCGGAAGCCGGTATTCGGGAAGGGTGAGTTTGAGCATGCCTCCCGCTTCGGGTGCGGCTTCGAAGATCTTCACCCGGTGTCCTTTCAGGGCGAGGAAATAGGCAGCAGCAAGTCCGGCCGGACCTGATCCGACCACCGCCACGCTCTTTCCCGTCGGGGGTTGTTTCTCCGCAGCAGGAGGTTCCGGATGCTTTTCGTAATAGACTTCGGTAAAGAACCGTTTGATCCGCCGGGAATCCACCGGTCCGTCGACGCTCCCGCGGGTGCACTCGCCCTGGCAGGGGGCAAAGCAGGCACGTCCCAGGCTGCCGGGGATGGGAGCGTCTTCCAGATGAAGGCGCATGGCATCTTCGTATTGCCCGTTGCGCACCAGCGAAACGTACCCGTACGACTTCACTCCACCCGGACAGGCTGCGGTACAGGGGGCCGATTCATTCTCGCGGTCGATCACCGCGATGCGGGGGTTGGCCAGGGTGAAGGGGATGTACGCTACCTTGCGGCCGACCAGGTTTCGGTTGTACTGGTCGTTACGGACCTCCGGGCAGGCCTGTTCGCACTGCTGGCACCCCGTACAGGCTTCCGCTTTGACGTAGCGGGGATTCTTTGTGACCTCTATATGGAACCCCTTTTCATTCCGTTCGATCCGCTTGATGTCGCTGTTGAGCATCAGCGTGATGTTGCCATGGCGGGCGGTCTCCGACATCTTGGGAGTGGTGATGCAGGCCGCGCAGTCTAGGGTGGGGAAGACCTTGGAAAGCTGGATCATCTTGCCCCCGATGGAAAGGTCCTTCTCCACCAGCAACACCTTGCGGTTCATGTTAGCCAGGCTCAGGGCCGCCTCCTGTCCGGCGATCCCTCCACCTACGATCAGGGCATCGTATTTTTCTTCGTTCTTTTTCATATCTCCGCCAGAATTTTGCTGAAGTTGTTCATGTGGCTCACAAACGGTTCAGCGCAAACCGAGCAGAGTGCTGCCATCCGGATCCGCTTGGGGCTGATCTGTTTCTCTTCCATCAGACGCTGAGCCTCCTTAATGATCGTATTCGTATGTTCGGGACATTTTGCACTGTAGGAGCATTCGTGGCCGTCGGCTGCGATGAACACCCCGTCAAACCCCTGTTCAAAGGCATGCAGGATCCAGCGTGGTTTGATCCCCGACGAGCAGGGCATGCTGATGACGTAAACGGAAGGCGAATAGTGCAGCTTCCGCAACCCGGCCTGGTCGATCCCCGGATCGGATATCTTATCCGTGGAGAAGACCAGGATTTTCGGTGATTTTTTTATTGGTTCCATGTTGTTCGGTTTTGACCCCCAACTCCTCTCCTCAAGGAGAGGGGAGCCAGTCCCCTTCAAAAAATTCAGGGATACCCACGTAGTGGAGAAAGTCCCCTTCCGGAAATTTAGGGGCAGAGAAGGGGTTTAAGCTTTTCTCAAAAACAATCTCGAATAACTCGGTTCCTCCACGATTCCCAGAAATTCGTGGCTCATCTTCTGGCACCACCGTGGGATGTCGTTTTTGGTTCCTTCATCGGAAGAGTAAATCTCCATGATCTCGCCAGAATTGATCTCACCGATTGCTTTCTTGGCAGCCAGCAGCGGCCCGGGGCAGGCAGTTCCCCGTGCGTCAACAATTTTGTTGGAGGTCAGGGTTGTTAATTCATCGGTATTCATATAATTGATAATTGAAAATTGATAATGATGATTGAAAAGTAAATTTCCTAATGCTGCATTCTACATTTCGCAATCTGTAATCGTAATTCGAAAATCGTATTTCGTAATTAAATGAAGAGCTGTACCTTGCTTTCTGCGGCGTCGCTCAAAAAGGTGGCTACACCGCAGACGGTCATATGCGGGTAATCAATCATCTCTTCCCTTTTGAATCCCATGAGATTCATGGACATTTCACAGAGTGCGATTTCGACTCCCATCTCCCCTGCTATTTTAATAAGCTCGTCTAGGGAAGCGACATTATTTTTCTTCATAATTCCCTTAATCATGGCTGTTCCCATACCACACATGTTCATCTTTGACAGCTTGACCTTCCCGCTTCCCCTGGGAAGCATCCAGCCAAACATTGTACCCATAAAATCTTTTCCCTTCACAGATTTCCTGGGGTCACGCAGAGCAGCCGTTCCCCAGAAGGTAAAAAACATCTTTACCTTCATATCGTAGGCAGCGGCTCCTGTAGCGATGATCATGGCTGCTAACAGTTTATCGAGATCTCCTGAAAATACAACCACGGAGATCTGGTCTTTGGTTCCCTTTTCAAGGTTGTCGAACCGTTTCTTGAGTTCTTCAAGTTGTTCGTTTAATAACAGGTCCATAAGATTAATTATTTAAACATTGTTATATACAGATATGTCGGTGCAAAGGTATATTATTGCCGAGCCTCAGGAATAACAATTCGCGTGATAGATGTTGTTGGGTTGTGTGATATTTATCACATCGTTAATAAATTAACGTGTAATAGCGGCTATCTCGCCGATCGCCCGGATGGCTGCTTCCACGTGCTCTTCGGTGTTGAAGGGACCCAGGCTGAGCCGGACAGTGCCGTGGATCTTGTCGGTTCCAATCCCCACATGGACCAGCGGGGCGCATTGCAGGCCGGTTCGGCAGGCAATGTTGTAATCCACATCGAGCATGGTCCCCACATCTCCTGAGTCAAACCCCCTGACATTGATACTCAGAACAGGGTTCCGGTCATCGGGACTGTCAGCACAATAGGTAATTATATTGCCGATTGACCGGGTCCCTTTGCGCAGGGTATCCCATAATGCAAGCTCTTTCCGGTGGATATTTTCAATGCCCTGTTCCAGCACCCATTTCACTCCGGCATGCAAGCCTGCCACCCCGAGAAGGTTGAGTGTGCCGCATTCGAGCCGGTAAGGATACTCCTCCAGGTGAGTTTTTTGAGCCGAACGAACCCCGGTTCCTCCAAAGCGGGTCATCCTCACAGGCACTCCTTCCATTACATAAGATCCTCCGATGCCGGTAGGACCCATCAGGCATTTATGGCCGGTAAAGACCACCACGTCGATTCCCATCTCCTTTATATCGATGGGGATGGCCCCGGCGCTCTGGCTGGCATCTACCACAAACAACAGGTTGTGCTCTTTAACCACCTTTCCGATTTCGGCCAGGGGTTGTACGGTCCCGATCACATTGGAGCAGTGGTTCACCACCACCATGGTGGTATTTTTACGGATGGCCTTCCGGAAGTCGTCAGGATTCACGTATCCCTGTCCGTCGAACGGAAGATGGGTCACCTCGATGATCCCATCCTGTGAAAGATGAAACAATGGGCGAAGCACCGAGTTGTGCTCCAGCATGGTGGTAATCACATGATCGCCGGGATTGGCCAGCCCCTGCAGAATCATGTTCAGGGAATCGCTGGCATTGTAACTGAAAGTGAGGCGGTTCGGATCGTCTCCGTTGAACAGGCTGGTGAGGAGGGCGCGTGTATCCTGTACCATTTCCTCGGTTTCTATGGCGGCATCGAAGCCCGACCGGCCCGGACTAACGCCGTGGCTACGGTAGAAGCTGTTCATGAAATCATACACCACGTCGGGTTTGGGAAAGGTAGTGGCTGAATTGTCGAGGTAGATCATTGGGTTTCGGGTTTCGGGTTTCGTGTTTCGTGGTTACTCGCGATGTTGTTTATTTCAGCGGTGCTCGTGATTGCTTTGCAATTCGGGTTTCGTGTTCTATGATCAGGGCGTCGGCGACGATCTCGGCCATAGTCAGGATCCTGACACCGAGTTTGTAAAAGGCATTGATCTGGATCAGCTGGTCCACGCAATTATGACAGGGTGTTACCACGATGGAGGCGCCGGTACGGCGGATTTGTTCCGCCTTGACCGATCCTGCTTTCATGCGCCATTCGTTGTATTCGCTCATGGAGAGCATCCCCCCTCCTCCACCGCAGCAATGGTTATCGATCCCCGAAGGGGTCATCTCCACGAAATCCGGAACAAACGATTGCAGGATGTAACGCTGTTCTCTGACGACACCGCCGTTACGAACCAGATTACAGGGGTCGTGCAGGGTCACCCGTTCCCTGATCTTTTCCGGATCGAGCCGGATCCGGCCTTCCCGGATGCAGCCGGCGATGTACTCCACCGAACTCATGACGGGGAAAGGGAAGGAGCGCTCCAGGTAATTGGGGGATTCCCACCGGAAGGCACGGGTTCCGTGGCCGCATTCGGCCAGCACCAGTTGCTCCGCCTGCAGGTTTTTCATTTCACTCCACAGCCGGTCGGCAATCAGCGCCGCCTCTCCGTCGTTGCCAGAGAAGTAGGCATAATTGGTTACGTCGTACATGCGGGTGGAAAGGGTCCAGCTCTCTCCGGCAGCGTAAAAGATCTTTGCCATCGCCGAGATCGAAAGGGGGAAGAATTTCGGTTCCCGTGGATTCAGGGTATAAAGGATCTTCCTGCCGGGTTTGTCGAGCGGTATCCGTGCTTCCGGATCCCCCACTTCATCCGTCAGCTCCTCTTCCATCCACTGCAGGGTATCCCTGTAATCCTCCACCGGGATGGCCATGTTGTTCCCGGTCTCGACAGCGGCCTGTACGGTTGCCTGCAGGGTGGCAGGTACCAGCCCCATTTCCGACAACATCTTCCGGCCGGTCTGCACCAGGAAGGTCACATCCACCCCTATGGAGCAGTGCATGGTACAACGGCCACAGAGCGTACAACTTCCAAAGAGCAGTTCGACCATTTCGTCAATCGATTCGCTGTTCAGCTCGCGGGCGCCAACCAGCCACGGGAGGAGTTTTCCGGTAACGCTGTGGTAACGCCTGTAGATTGAGGAGACGAGGTCGGCCTTCCGTGCAGGGGTAAGCCGCTCATCGCCTGTCGCCAGGTAAAAGAGGCAGCTCTCCGCGCACAACCCGCAATGTACGCAACTGTTCAGGTGGGTCAGCAGCCGGCTGTCTCCACTCGGACGGAGCAGGTCAATCGCATGTTGAAGCTGGTCATTCGTCATTCGTAATTCGTCATTCGTAATGTGTAATTTGTAATTCTCTCAGGGCGGCCACACGCCCCGACGGCCAAAGAACCAGCCAAGCTGGTACCGGGCAGCAAAAAAATAAAGTGCATGTTTCAGTTTTCCAACCGGAAAATAGAGCAACAGGAGGGCCATGGTCAGGAAACAGAAGGGTTTCATCGCGGATATCCACAGGCTCAGCACGAGTGTTGCCTGAAAAAGATCCACCAGCATGTTGGAGAGGTAATCATCCGGGTTGGACAGCAACCGGAGCTTTCTCTCCAGGATCCGTTTCCCGAGCATACTCAGTCCGCAGGCTACCGACAGCGTCAGGAAACCGGTGACCAGCACCAGCGGGATGCCAGGCAGTGGAAGACCGATCCAGATCCAGACAAAGAGGAAGAAGGACAAGAAGGTCCCCAGGTGAAAGATGATCCCGGTGGCATAGGTGGGAAGGTGAAGGTAGGCCGACTCTTTTTTCGTGGGACTCATTGCGCCGGTGAAGGAGTACCGTACAGCCGGTGAAACTTCACCGGCTGCCGGGGCCAGATCCCGGGGTATGCCGGCGTTCACAATCCGGACAAAATGGACCAGGGAAACGCAGAGGGATATCCCCAGCGCTAATACGACCATCCATTCATACCAGGGCATATGAAGGAGCGGATCAGACACAGCCATCCGGTTTCGGGAGCCCGGCTACCCGGCAGGCGCCACGTGCAGGTCCTAAAGGAAACAGTTCATAGATCTCCCGTAATTTGAGCCCCGTTTCCCGGCAGATGGTACGGATCATCGGAGCCATCCCCTTTTCCTCGTAATTCCGGCGGATGATCCGTACGATTTGCCAGTGTTTTTCGTTCATGGGGGCAATCCCGTCGTAGCGGGCAAACAGATCCGCCACTTCATCGTTCCATATTCCGGGGTCGGCGAGGAAGCCGTCTCCATCCACCTCAAATACCCTGCCTTCAATTTCCATTGTAGCCATAGTCAGTTCAGTTTTAATCAAGCACGAACCAGGAACGGATATCCTTGGAGTGTTGTGTATCCGCCGGATGTTCAAACTCATTGGTGTGCTTATTATATGTATAGTCCTCCTGCCAGACCGCATGGTTGGCTCGTATCTGTTTCAGGGCATCGGCGATGAACCGGACCTCCTCGTCCAGCATGGTCGGGTGGAGGGAGAGCCTGACCCAGCCGGGCTTCAGGGAGAGGTCACCATGGTTGATCAATTCGGTGATCGCGTGAGATTTCTCCCGGTCCACGTTGAGCAGAAAGTGGCCATAGGTTCCGGCACAGGCACAGCCTCCCCGCATCTGTATGCCGAACCGGTCACTTAACAACCTGACAACTAGGTTATAGTGGATGTCATCGAGGTAAAAGGAGAAGACACCCAGCCGCTCCCGTACCTGGCCGGCAAGGATGTGTAGACCGGGAACCCGGTCCAGCTCGGCAAACACCAGTGCATTCAGGTCCCGCTCCCGGTCCAGCATGTGATCCGTCCCCATCTGCTCCTTCAGCTCCATGGCCAGAGCTGTTTTGATTGCCTGCAGAAATCCCGGTGTGCCGCCATCTTCCCGGAGCTCGATATTATCCAGGTACTTATACTCCCCCCAGGGATTGGTCCAGTCGACCGTTCCCCCACCCGGCTGATCGGGAACCGGATTGTGGTAAAGGCTGGAGTTAAAAACCAGCACGCCGGACGATCCCGGTCCTCCCAGGAATTTATGTGGTGAGAAAAAGACCGCATCCAACCGCTCTTCCGGATTATCGGGGTGCATATCAATGGGTTCGTAAGGAGCCGATGCCGCATAATCCACGAATGCCAGTCCGCCGTACCGGTGCATCAGCCCGGCCATCCGGTGAACCGGCGTATGGATGCCGGTCACATTGGAACAGGCTGTAAACGATCCGATCTTGAGTTTCCGGTACCGGTACCGGATCAATGCCTCCTCCAGCCTGGTAAGGTCTACCAGCAGATCCTCTCCCGGGTCAATCACCACTACGTCGGCCAGGGTCTCGTACCATGAAGTGTGGTTGGAGTGGTGCTCCATATGGGTAAGGAAGACTACCGGACGATCCTCTTCCGCAGCGTATTCAACCCTGGTAGCCGGACCACATACCTTTAATCCCAGGATGCGCTGGAACTTGACAATGGCTCCTGTCATTCCGAATCCCGTCGTCAGGATTACATCATGCGGCCCTGCATGAACCAGTTCCTTGATCCGCTCATGGGCATAGCGGTAAGCGCGGGTCATCAATTTGCCGGTTTCACTGGTCTCGGTATGCGTGTTGGCCACAAAGGGGCCAAGGTCATACAGCAGGCGCTTTTCAATGGGCCAATAGAGCCGTCCGCTGCCAATCCAGTCGGCATAGATCACCTGCTGAGGACCATAAGGAGTACGGTAAGAAGCCTGGTGCCCGATGATCTGCTCACGAAACGGCTGGAAATATTTCTCTGTACTCATGAATCGTTCACGGTATTACGGACCGCAACAGGTGTTGGATTCTTTTCTGTTATCACGCACAAAATTACACGCCTGAGTTGTTCAAATTTCATTCATTTAAGTGATATTTAATTTGCTATTTTATGATGTCCTTCGCTATTTTTTATGATATATATCATATTGATTCGTGTTTTATTTTACTTATATA
>QYQJ01000154.1 GCA_007280875.1 Bacteroidota bacterium | reverse complement strand
GGGGCAACCCGGGATGTAGACATCAACCGGGATCACGTGGTCGACACCCCGGATCACATGATAGGTGTTATAAAAGAAAGGGCCTCCGGAAACAGCACAGGCTCCCATGGCGATCACATACTTTGGTTCCGACATCTGGTCGTAGAGACGCTTCAGAACAGGTGCCATCTTGTTGACGATGGTTCCGGCTACTACAATCACATCGGCCTGACGGGGTGAAGCGCGGTAGACCTCGATGCCGAACCGGGCAAAGTCGTGGCGCGAAGCGCCGGTAGCCATCATCTCTATCCCGCAGCAGCTGGTGGCAAAGGTCAGCGGCCAGATAGAGTTGGAACGGCCCCAGTCAATCACATCATCGACAGTGGTCAGCAGTACATTTCCTCCGGTTTTCTCAAACAACTCCAGGGTTTGATTGTCCTGAAAATCGGAATACTTCATATTCTTGATCTTTACTCCCATTTCAATGCTCCTTTCCTCCAGGCGTACAACAGGCCCAAACCCAAGACAAAGAAAAAGATGATAATTTCAAGAAACCCGACGATCCCGGCCTGCTTCATCACCACTGCCCAGGGGAAGATGAAGACAGTCTCCACATCGAAGACCAGGAAAATGATAGCAAACAGGTAATACCCCACGTTGAACTGAAGCCAGGTCAGCCCCTCGGTGGGGATCCCGCATTCGTAGGCTTCGGATTTCTGAGGATTGGTCGAGGTGGGAGGAATGTAGCTCGAGAATAGAATCGCTATCCCGACAAGAAAAGCCCCCACGATGAAAAAGAGAATCAGACTTTCAGCGCTCATATCGTTAATCGATTAACAAACAGGCGCAAAGATAAAAATATCTTTTTTACTCATCCAAAGAGATATTCATACTCATTGATATATTTAAATTAATATGCTGATATTCTGATATATAAGTGAAATTATATGATAAATATCAGAGAACGGGTTGATTTATATCAATGAAGGAATGTAGGAATGTAGGAATGCAGGAATGCAGGAATGCAGGAATGCAGAATGCAGAATGAGCACGTTTACCCTAGCCTGAAAATATCCTTCAACTCCTTATTGGAAAGTTCGCCGATCCACTTTTCGCCGGAGGCAACTGTCAGGTTAGCGAGAGCTTTTTTGGATTTCAGCATGTCGTCGATTTTCTCTTCAAAGGTGCCTTGAGTCAACAAGCGGTTGACCATCACATTTTTGGTTTGGCCGATCCGGTAAGCCCGGTCAGTGGCCTGGGCTTCCACTGCCGGGTTCCACCAGAGGTCGTGATGGATCACATGGCCGGCAGCGGTAAGGTTCAGACCGGTTCCTCCCGCTTTGAGTGACAGGATAAAAATCCAGCGGTTGCGATGGGTCTGAAACTCCTCAACCAGGGTGTCGCGCTGTTTACGTTGTGTCCCCCCGTGCAGAAAAAGCGGAGTCGTTCCGAACCTGTCGCCGATCATCTTAACCAGAATATCACCCATTTCTTTGTACTGCGTGAAGAGGAGCGTTTTTTCCCCCGCATCATGGATCAGGGCCAGGAGCTCCAGCAGTTTTTCTGATTTTCCTGAAAGAGAAGGATCGGCTTCCCCCTTTTTCAGATAGTTGTCGGGGTGGTTGCAAATCTGTTTCAACGCCGTGATCATTTTCAGCACCAATCCCCTCCGGTGTATCCCTTCCACCTGTTCAATCTCTTCCATTGCGCTATCCAGCACATTCTGGTACAGGGCCGCCTGTTCTTTTCCTAACGAACAATAATGATTATTCTCAATTTTATCCGGAAGGTCGGAGATGATGCTTTTATCGGTCTTCAGGCGTCTCAGGATAAAAGGAGAGGCAATTTTCCGGAATAATTCCGCTTTTTCTTTATCGTGATAGAGTCCGATGGGTGTGGCAAATTCTTTTTCGAAAGCGGTAGCCGGACCCAGGTACCCCGGATTGACAAAATCCATGATGCTCCAGTATTCCGACAACCTGTTTTCCACAGGGGTACCGCTCATGGCGATGCGAACAGCCGCTTTCAGGCTCTTAACCGCTTTGGTTTGGTCAGTGGCCGGGTTTTTGATATTCTGCGCTTCATCGATCACCACGGCATGCCATTTTTTTGCCTTGAATTTTTCCCGTTCGCTCCTTATTATCCCATACGTGGTGATGACCAAATCGATCTGTTTTGTCTCCAGGGTCCGAGCGGCGCCATGATAAATGACTGCCTTCAGGGAAGGAGCAAATTTTTCAATCTCTTTCAGCCAGTTGGTCAGCAAGGTGGTAGGCACGATGGCCAGGGCAGGGGCCTTCTTCAATATACCCTCCATTTTGAACTTCAGCAGAGCTGCAAGCACCTGAACCGTTTTCCCGAGGCCCATGTCGTCGGCAATCAGACTTCCAAACCCGATGGAAGAATTTTGGGCCATCCACCGGTAACCATTGAGCTGGTATGGCCTCAGTGAAGCCGTTAAGGTCCCGGGCAGGGCGATCCGGTTTGTTGGGGCCAACCGTGAAATCAATTTGCGGACCTCGGGGGTTAGCGCCACTTTCGCGCCATTATACTCCTCTGCCAATGCAGCTTTCAGCAATTCATGAGCCGAGGGTGCTGACGGATTTTCCAGATCGCGGAACAGTTTCTGAAGTCCGGTCTCGCTGATCAGCACATACTGATCTTTGATTTTCACAATGCCCGATAACCGCCTGACCAGCTTCCGGAATTCATCCACCGCAACCAGGGTGTCCCCCAATGCTACCTGGTACTCAAATCCCACTAACTGATCCAGATTGAGGAATGAGATCGATTTTTCTTTGGAAGTCAGCGATAATCGAAGGCTGAGTTTAGGGGAAATCAGCTTTTCAAGTGATTTGGGCATCAACAGTTCGATCCCAAGCAACCGCAGCATGGGAAGAATACGAATGAAAACATCTGTAAATCCGATACTGTTGAACTGGATCGGCTGTTTTCCATTTGTCTGGATGTGAACGCTTATGTCAGGAAGAATATCAATGAGTCCCGTTATATCGCGCAATAGTTCAAACCGGATCTCTTTGTATTGCTCATTTGTTAAAATCTTGTTCAGGGATACAGGAGGATCCAATCTGGCTTCCTGGTTAACTGCCATAAAATCAAGGTAAAACCAGTTATCCCGATCTTCTATCCGCAGAACGGGGATCCATTGTTTATTACCTAACTGTAACCGTTTTAACCAAAGCTGGATGGTATTGGGGATCTCTTTGTCGGACAGCCCGTCAAAGACCGTTGGTTTTTTCCGGAAGAAGAGTTCGACGATCCGGTTCCCATTCCGGTCCATGAACCGTTCTGCTCCCGCATAGGCATCCGTGTAAAAGGTGATGAACAGGGAGGTGATCATCATCGAATTTTCCTCCGGATTGACCGCAAAATATTGTTCCTTTTTCCGTTTTTCTTTATGCCATATCCACACAGTGCCCGGATTGGCAAATGATTGCATAGCAGTGGTGAGTTCCCGCAGGGTAGCGTGGTTCATTGCAGGGATCCACCGGATCATCATCTCTCCCTTTTTATTGGTGAGCAGTTGCGGGATGATCGCTCCCCGGGTTGCCAGCGCCATGGCAAACTGCCGGTGGAGTGCAATGCCCTGCAAGGCATCGTTGCAAAGGGTCAATCTACCCGGTTCCAGATGTTCAAGAAGCAACACAAGATCGGAAAACGTGATTCGCTTTTCTTGTTCTTCATTTCCGCCATCGGCCGTAAAAACAACATCTTCCACGTTTAACCCGATATCCAGAAGGATCATGGTATCTTCAAAAATGTCGATATTCTCCATGAACCTCTCCACTCTTTGCGGCAGGATCTCAGGTTCAGGATTACGCAAGTTGGCAGCCAGGCTTTTATATGCGGAATGCAGGATTGTTCGGAAGTCTTTTTGAAAAAACAGGGGTTTCGGAGTGAGGAGGGAAAGGATGGCATCTGTTTGTTCCGGGATACCGGAGAAATCCGGAAGACCGGATTCCTGAAAACCGGTCAATTCATCTGGCTCCGGTATCCCCGCTACAATCATGTTCTCTACTGCTGAAATCTGCTCCTGCGTATGTTTTTCCACTTCGAGTCCGGCGCTTTTCAATTCCTCGATCAGGTTCAGGCCGCGCAACTGAAACACAAGGAATGGATTGGCATCAATTTCAGTGGCCAGTAAATAGATGACCGCTGCCAGATGTTTGCAGGGAACCGCCCAGTCGGGACAGGAGCAATCCATCTGTATATCCTTCCAGGAGGATGGAAACAAGCGGATATCCTGGTCCTGTGCAATCCGGTACAATTCCTGCGGAAGTTCCCTGTTCAGCAACTGGGAGAGCAGGAACGGATTGTCTTTTATAGTTTTGACCAGCTTCTCAATCTGGCTTTGGCTAAATAATGGAACCTCAATTGAAATGTCGTACGGGTACCGCCTGCTGCCCTGCACTTCGGCCTCGATCAGGTTGTTCGTGATCCGGATATCCTTTACGGAGCCATTCCCGGCATAGGCCCGACCCCGCGGCAACCGGTTATCAAAATCAATATGAGTCAAGGCATTCAACCATTGCTCTCCCCACCAGGTTTGCCCGTATTTAATTCGTTGAGCCGGTTTTCGTTCAGCCTTTTTTTTCGCTTTCCTCCCTCTGGGGTAATAGAATTCGTAATACATGTCTGACTGTTTCAGCCGACAAGTTTACAGAAAAACAGATTTCGCGGGGAACTTTGTTTAAAAACGGGGAAAATTGGAATGCTTCAAGGAATCAATGCAGGAATGCAGGAATATAGGAATGAAGGAATGAAGGAATGAAGGTTTCTGGATTATTTAGTTTGGGAAGATGTCTTTAAAATTGCGAAAACTATTCGTATAACTTCATCACAGAGCTTTATTGCAGCATCAGCCTTCTCTTTGGTAAGATAACCGGTTTCACATAGCAACGTAAGCCAGAAATCCGCTTCCCTGGCAAGTTCCAAGCTTTTGATCCTGATAATGTTCACTTTCATATGGCTATGATTTTAAGATTTTTCACATTAATCCACTTAGATCCTAAAAGGTTATACCTTTGTTAAAAAAATCCCGACATTCCTGCATTCCTGCATTCCTGCATTCCTGCATTCCAGCATTCCAGCATTCCAGCATTAAAAAACATGATTTCCCTGGACAAAACCCTGATCTCCGACGACCTGAAAGAGGTCTACTTCTGTTGTGACCTGGAGCAATGCAAAGGGGCTTGCTGTGTGGAAGGAGATGCGGGGGCTCCGCTGGAGGAAGAGGAGATCCCCCTGCTGGAGGATTACCTGGACGAGATCAGTCCGTTCATGACCCTTGCCGGCAGGGTCGAGATGGAACGGACAGGGGTGTTTGATTACGATGCTGCCGGTAAGTTTGTGACCCCGCTGATACAGGACCGGGAATGTGCCTACATCCGGTTTGAGAACGGAATTGCCCGGTGTGCGATCGAAGAGGCTTTTCAGCAGGGGAAGATCCCGTTCCCCAAGCCTCTTTCCTGTCATCTTTACCCGGTCAGGATTTCTGACCTGGGTCCCGACGAGGCGGTCAACTACCATCAATGGCATATCTGTAACAAAGCCCTGGAGAAGGGTTGCCGGGAAAAATTGCCTCTTTATCTTTTTCTGGAGGAGGCGTTGATCCGGAAATACGGAAGGAATTGGTTCAACCGCCTGGTGAAGCTGATCCGGTAGCCGCCTGGGCTTTCTTGGCCTGGGCCAAAGTAGCAAGTTCCTTATCCACCATGAAAAGTCCTCCTTTTTCAGCTCCTGCCAGGTTGATCTGATCGAGGATGCTGCGGGCTGTACTCTCCTCTTCAATCTGTTCATTGATGTACCACTGCAGGTAGTTGGCTGTGGTAAAATCCTTTTCCTTCACACATACCGCATAGAGTTCGTTGATGGAGGCGGAGATAAACTCCTCGTGCTTCAGCACCTGCTGAAAAATATCCAGCAATGACTTATATTTAGCCGCGGGAGCTTCCAGTTTATCTACCAACACATTACCCCCCCGGTCATTCAGGTAATGAACCAGTTTTAGCATATGCAGCCGTTCCTCTTCCGTTTGAGCATAGAGCCAATCCGAAGCGCCCGGATATCCGTTCCGTTCGCACCAGGAGGCCATGGCGAGGTAGATCCTGGAGGAGTGCTCCTCTTTCTTAATTTGCTCGTTCAGCGCTTTTTCAACATTTTTTGAGACCATATTATCTAAGATTTATTTTCTGATGCAAAGATCGGAAAAAAACGTAAGAGGTAAGACGTGAGATGTGAGACGTAAGAAAAGAAATCTCTTTCGCCGAAAATCGTAATTCGTAATTCGTAATTCGTAATTGAAAAGGGTTTACCCTTTTAATGCTTCTGCCCCCGATACGATCTCAATGATCTCGCGGGTGATCTGGTTCTGGCGGGCTTTATTGTATGAGATCCGAAGCTCTTTCAGCAAGGCACGGGCGTTGTCGGTTGCCTGGTGCATGGCGGTCATCCTGGCCCCCATTTCCGCGGCATACGAGTCCAGGAAGGCCTTGAACAACTGGATCCGGAGGGTCTTGGGAGTCAATTCCTCCAGGATGGTCTCTTTATCCGGTTCGAAGATGTAATCGGCTTCCACCTTTTTCAGGTCGGTCTTTTCCTCTGCCTCTTCCCGAACAAGTGGCAGGTACTGCTCCACTACCTGTCGCTGTACTGCAGCATTCTTAAACTGGTTATATATCAGTTCGATCCGGTCGTATTTTTTTTCGGTAAAGAATTGCATCAGCGCAGAAGCTTTGGGAGTAATTGTTTCAAAGGTCAGGGAATCATATACCTCATCCCAGGAATCAACCACCTGGTATTTCCGTTTCCGGAAAAAATCTGTCGCCTTTTTCCCGA
Organism: Bacteroidota bacterium; assembly: GCA_007280875.1. GTDB lineage: Bacteria > Bacteroidota > Bacteroidia > Bacteroidales > FEN-979 > QYOJ01. The sequence continues at coordinate 18,451 of QYQJ01000154.1, read as the reverse complement.
CGGTGATGAGATCTATTGCCTGGTTTCTTTCCTGCACCTGGTAGGTGGTGTTCATCCGCTCTACAGCCAGCTTGATGATGTTGGCATTGAAGGCACCACACAGGCCCCTGTTGGAGGAGAATACGACCAGCAGGATACGTTCCGCTTTACGAATCTTTGTATAGGTGTTTTCGTTCGAATCCTCCATGCCGGCACTCAGGTTTTGCATGATCTTCCGCAGTTTGGCAGCATAGGGGCGCAGCCTGATGATGGCGTTCTGAGCTCTTCTGAGCTTCGAAGCAGCTACCATCTTCATGGCATTGGTGATCTGTTCGGTCGATTTAACCGATGCAATCCTGATCCGTACCTCCTTAAGTCCTGGCATCTAGCTTGTTTCGGGTTTCGGGTTCCCTAATTTCCCTATTTCTGTATTTCGTATTTCCGTGAAATATCCGCTGCCGCTTTCTCCATTGCCTTTTCGTCCTCTTCGAGCAGTCGCCCTTCGCGAAGGTGGTCGAGTACCGCCTTGTGATGGACCACCATGAAGTGCAAGTATTCCACTTCAAAATCCATTACACTCCTGACCGGGATATTCCGCAGCAATCCCCTGGTTCCGCAAAAGATGATCGCAATCTGCTGTTCCACGGGCATGGGGGAATACTGTGCCTGTTTGAGTATCTCCACATTCCGGGCTCCCTTATCCAGCACTGCCTTGGTAGATGCATCCAGATCGGAGCCGAATTTGGAGAAGGCCTCCAGCTCACGGTATTCGGCCTGAGCCAGCTTCAGGGTGCCGGCTACTTTTTTCATCGACTTGATCTGGGCGTTCCCTCCCACCCGGGAAACGGATATACCAACGTTGATGGCGGGACGAATCCCTGCATTGAAAAGGCCGGTTTCCAAAAAGATCTGTCCGTCGGTAATCGAGATGACGTTGGTTGGGATATAGGCAGTAACGTCACCCGCCTGTGTTTCGATGATCGGCAGGGCGGTGAGGGAACCTCCGCCCTTGACCATGTGCCGGATGGATTCGGGAAGATCGTTCATTTTCCGGGCAATGACATCGGATGAGATGATCCTGGCTGCCCGTTCCAGCAACCGTGAGTGCAAATAAAAAACATCGCCCGGATAGGCTTCCCGTCCGGGGGGACGACGAAGCAGCAGCGACACCTCCCGGTAGGCAACAGCCTGTTTCGACAGGTCATCGTAGATCACTAGTGCGGGGCGCCCGGTATCCCTGAAGAACTCGCCGATGGCTGCTCCGGTAAAAGGAGCAAAGAATTGCATGGCGGCCGGATCAGAAGCAGTGGCGCAAACAATCACGGTATAGGGCATCGCCCCCTTTTCTTCGAGGGTCTTTAAAATATTTGCCACAGTTGAGCCTTTCTGACCTATGGCGACATAAATGCAGTAGACAGGTTCTCTTTTCTCGTAAAACTCACGCTGGTTAATGATGGTATCAATGGTGATGGCTGTTTTTCCCGTCTGCCTGTCGCCAATGATCAACTCCCGCTGTCCCCGGCCGATCGGGATCATGGCATCGATCGCCTTGATCCCGGTTTGCAATGGCTGGTTCACAGGCTGCCGGTAGATCACACCGGGTGCTTTTCGTTCCAGTGGCATCTCATAGCGGTCCCCTTCGATCTTTCCCTTGCCGTCGATCGGTTCTCCCAGTGGGTTGATCACGCGGCCAAGGAGCCCCTCGCCAGCCTCCACCGAAGCAATGCGGCGGGTTCTCTTTACGGTGTCTCCTTCCTTGATGGCCACCGACTCCCCAAGCAGCACCACTCCTACGTTATCCTCTTCGAGGTTGAGTACGATGGCCTTCAGGCCGTTTTTTTCAAATTCGACCAACTCCCCGGATTCGGCGTTGTCAAGTCCATAGATACGGGCAATGCCATCACCGACCGTCAACACGGTGCCGATCTCCTCAAGCTCAGCTTCGTTGTGGTAGCCGGCGAGTTCTTTACGCAAAATTGCAGATACTTCAGCTGGTTTTATTTCTGCCATATTAAAATCCTTTTACATATAAATTAATTCGGGCGGAGCCTCTGCGCAACCGCTCGATCTGGTACCTGATGCTGGCATCGTACTGCATGTCCCCCCAGTTCAGAATAAATCCTCCGATGATGCCGGGATCAATCTTTTCAACCAGTTCGATCTGCCAGTTCGTATAGTCTTTCATAATGGTGCTGACCCTGTTCCGGATCGCCTCAGTAGTCGGGATGGCGGTCGTGAGATAGACCGTCAGGATCTGTTTATACTCCCTGTACAACGCGATCACGTTCCGGGCGATCTCGGGGATGTAAGCCTCTCTGCCTTTGCGCACCAGGATCAGCAGGAACTGCATGGTCATTTTGTTAAACCTGTTTTCGAATAGATCTCTTAAAATTCTTTCCTTCTTTTTTTCCCCGATCACGGGACTCTTCAGGACCAGCACAAACAGTCTGTTTTCCTGGCAAACGGCCGCCAGTTCCTTTGCATCGGCAGCTATGGCATCCAGTACCTTTCGTTCGACCGCAAGGTCAAACAGGGCTTTGGCGTACCGTTCCGATACCAGGGATATCCTCATTTGTTTCTACTGTTAATTAAAATGCACCTTGTTCAGTTGCTGCCTGATAAATGCTTCCTGCTTCCGGGCATCCGCCAGCTCGTGCTCCAGTACCTTGGTCGCAATCTCAAGCGAAACTTCTGCAAGCTGGTTTTTAAGGTCGGTCATTGCTGCCATCTTCTCGTTCTGAATGCTTTCTCTGGCGCTGGCGATGATCCGGGCAGCCTCTTCTTTGGCCTTCTCTTTCGACTCCTCAATAATGGCGTCCCGCACTTTCCGGGCATCACGTAAAATGGCATCCCGTTCATCCTTGGCCTGGCGTAACAGCTCTTCGTTGCTGAACTGCAGTTGCTTCATCTCCTCTTTGGCCAGGTCTGCCGCATGCAGTGCATCGTGAATCGATGTTTCACGATCTTTCAGTGATTTGAGAATAGGTTTCCAGGCAAACTTCCGGAGAAGCAGCAGGAGGATCAGGAATGGCACAGCCATCCAGAAAATCAGGCCCAATCCGGGGGTTATCAGTTCCATGGTTTTGGTTCGTCTAGGTGAATAAAATAAGGATCTTCCGGCGTAACCAACCGTTCAACCGGAAGATCCTGTTTGCCTGTTAAATGAAAAGGATCAGCAAACAAACTACAATAGCAAAAAACGCTACCCCTTCCACAAGCGCGGCTGCGATGATCATGTTCGCACGAATGTCACCGACAGCTTCAGGCTGACGGGCAATGGACTCAAGGGCACTTTTACCGATATTTCCAATACCGATACCGGCACCAACGACTGCAATACCCGCACCAATGCCTGCTCCCAGGCGGGCGATGGCGGCGAAATCGCCGACCAGCTGTAACAACACTGTTAATAATTCCATAGTGATCAGTTTAAATTCAAGGTTCAAAATTCAAGGTTCAAGGATTTAATTTCATTCGTAAATCGAACATCAAATCATTCGAAAATTCTTTCAGTGTTTCTCCGTTTCAATGGTTGCCAGACCGAAATAGAGGGCCGACAACAGGGTAAATACATAGGCCTGGATAAATGCTACCAGGATCTCCAGCAGGTCCATGAATACGATAAAGGCAACAGAAACCAGAGAGACCCCATACCCAAGTGACGCACTGATTGATCCGAAAATAAACACCAGGCACACAAAGCCCAGCACAACGATGTGCCCTGCCGTAATGTTGGCAAAGAGACGAACCATCAGGACGAAAGGTTTGGTGATAATCCCGATGATTTCGACAACCGGCATCAGAGGGACCGGGATCTTCAACCACCAGGGAACTCCCGGAGTGTTGATGATATCAATCCAGTAGTGCCTGTTCCCGTTGATGGTGGTCAGGATCAGGGTGAACACAGCTAGTACCATGGTTACGGCAATATTACCGGTTACATTGGCTCCTCCCGGGAAGAGTGGTACGATGCCCAGCAGGTTGTTTAAAAAGATGAAGAAAAAGATGGTGAGCAGGTAGGGCATGAATTTTTCGTATTTCTTCTCCCCGATGGAGCTCTTTGCAATGTCGTCGCGGACGAAAATGATCAGTGGTTCCAGCAGGGATTGCATCCCTTTGGGAGCGGATACGGGATTGCGCCTGTAGCGGTTGGCTATTGAGATGAAGATCCAGAGCATAAGAACGGAGCTGAACAGAATGGCCAGAACGGTTTTGGTGATGGAGAAATCATGTACGCTTTTCCCCGGATTCTCCTCGGCGTGGATCTTCCCATGTTCCAAAACAAATCCGTTGTGCGAATGCGCAGGGTTATGGAATTCGGACGACCAGAATGCATGGATCTCTCCTTCGTATAAAAGGATAACGGGTAACGGGATGGTGACATGGGTGTGACCGAGGGTGGCAATATGCCACTCGTGGTTATCCACTACATGTTCCATGATCATCTTTCCGGCATTGAATTCCTGTTCGACGATCAGATCCTCATCATATAAAAATGTGGTATCTGCTGCAGTCTCTGTGGATGAGTGCGACGAAACGGAGGCAGCAACCCGCGATACCGGAGTGCATACTACGATCAGAAAAAGAAGGGGAACGATAGCGGGGAATTTGAATTTATGCCTTTGAAACATCGATACTCGGACCTGCTAAATTTCGGGGTGCAAGTTTACAAACATTTCATGAGAAATGAAAATCAATTTTTATGAATACATGGACATATGTATAATTTGTAGAGGCCTAGGGTTGCGGTGTATTGACCCAGAGAATTACCATATGGTCGAATCCGGCATAGACCTGAACAGCCCCATAATCTTCCCAGTGCTCGGTGTCGTACCAGTAGACCCCAGGTACCAGATCTGTAAACAACACATTTCCATTCTGATCTGTCCACTTATTGCCAATGTAGGTTCCAGATTGCAGGTTTTGATAGCTGGTCGCAAGGTATACCTGTTCACCCACCACTACTTCACCGTTTGAATCCATCACCTTGATGATAAGAAGACCGGTTGTTGCCTCCTTGGTACTGCAGGAAGGAAACAATACGATGGAAGCAAACAGGAGAAATCCGGAGAATAAAACAATCCATTTTTTCATATTTTTGCTTTTAAGAAATGCATCACAAAGATAATAAAATTGAAAGTTCCGGAAAATAAAATCGGTGATTTCCAGTTTGTAACATTTGAGTGTGCATGACGTCTAAGTTTATCAGCCCTTGCGGATTTATTAAAATTACGTACATTTGAACCTTCAAATCGTTGATGTCATGTTTCGATCTAACACGCTCCTGACGGGTAAAATTATTTTACCCGCTGTTTTTTTACTGTCAATTTCCATTTCTGCTTTTTCACAAAATGTCTGGACGCTTGAAGATTGTGTTGAGTATGCCCTGGATAACAACCTCGACATACAAAAGCAGATCCAGGCTGTGGAGGCGAACCGGGTGACCCTGCTTCAAAGTGGTTTGAGCATGCTCCCAAATCTCAACTTTAACGCCAGCAATATCTGGAATACGGGTCAGACCATTGATCAGTACACCAATACATTTGCCACCACTACCGTTCGGTCCAATAACTTCAGTGTCTCGTCTAATATCACTCTTTTCAATGGGTTGCAGAAGTTCAATTCGCTGAAACGTAATCAGATTGAACTGATGGCCAGCCGGTATGACCTGGATGTTCTGAAAAATGATATCTCCCTGGCAGTAGCCGGGTACTACCTGGATATCCTGTTTAACAAGGAGATCCTTGATGTAGCTGAGAAACAACTGGCCACTACGAAAGAGCAGGTGGAACGTGTCAGGAAAATGGTTGATGCCGGGGCTGCTGCCCAGGGTGACCTGCTGAACATCGAGGCCCAGGCATCCACCGAAGAGCTCAATGCTGTTGATGCCGCCAACCGGTTAAATATCTCGTACCTTTCCCTGCAGCAACTGATCGATCTTCCTGTCAGCCGGGATTTTGATATCGAAAAGCCGGCACTCAAAGAGGTCGCACCCCCTGCCGAACTGATTACTGCCGACATCATCTACGAACACGCATTGACTTCACGACCGGAGATCAAGAGTGCAGAACTCCGGGTAGAGAGTGCCATGAAAAGCCTCGCTATTGCGCGCGGAGGACAGTCCCCCAGCCTGACCTTTGGAGGCGCGTATGCCACGGGATACTCAGGTGCCTCCAGAGAAGTCGATCTATCTATTCCGCCTTCCATAAGTGTTTCGACAGTTCCATATGGTATTACAAGCACCGGCGACAGTGTTTTTCCATTTCTGCAACAATACTCCTACCGGACCAAGTCCTTTCCCGATCAGTGGAACGACAACGACAACGTTTCCCTCGGCTTTAACCTTTATATCCCCATCTTTAACGGCTGGCAGGTGCGCTCCTCCATCACGCAGGCAAAGATCCAGCGGAACATTGCCGAACTGGACCTGGAGAAGCAGAAACGTACCCTGCAAAAGACCATCGAACAGGCTTATGCCGATGCAGTCGCTGCCCTTCAGAAGTACACTTCTTCGGGACAAAAAGTAACCGCCCAGGAGGAATCCTTCAAATACACAGAGCAAAAATTCGACGTCGGGATGGTCACCTCCTACGACTACAACAACAGTAAAAAAGACCTGACCAGCGCCCAGTCCGAATTACTGCAGGCCAAGTATGATTTCATTTTCAAAACCACGATACTTGATTTCTACATGGGTAATCCTATCAGTATAACCCAAAATTAAACGTCCCATCCATGACCGCTAAAAAATCAAAGAAAAAACTCTGGATCATCCTGGCAGCAGCAGCTGTACTTATTATAATCATCATTCTGGCCTTTGTGAAAGGCGGCCGGAATGAAGGGATTAAAGTTTCGGTGGAAGAGGTGACCCGGAGAACGATCATCCAGACCGTCTCAGCTAACGGAAAGATCCAGCCTGAAACCGATGTGAAAATCTCGCCCTATATCTCCGGGGAGGTGGTTGAACTCTATGTCAAGGAGGGCAACCAGGTGAAAAAAGGGGATTTGCTGGCCAAGATCGATCCGGAGATCTACATCTCCCAGTTCGACCAGAGTACCGCTTCTTTGAATACCCAGAAAGCCAATGAATCCAACTCCCATGCCCGGCTTACCCAGATGGAGGCACAGTTTGAAAATGCCCGCCTCAATTTTGACCGGCAGAAAAAACTGTTTGAACAGAATGTGATCTCCAAAGCAGATTTTGATCAGGCCAAAGCCAACTTTGAAGTAGCTCAGGCCCAGGTTTCTTCAGCCAAACAGGATGTAAAAGCATCCGAGTTTATGGTAAAAAGTTCGGAAGCCGCACTGAAACGCTCCAGGGAGGACCTGACCCGGACATCCATAATTGCCCCTTCCGCAGGGACTGTCTCTAAATTGAACGTCCTGAAAGGGGAGCGCGTTACGGGTGCTTCTCAGTTCTCCAGCGGGACAGAGATCATGAGGCTGGCCAACCTGAATGAGATGGAGGCCCAGGTAGAGGTGAACGAAAATGACATCATCCGGGTCACCCTTGGGGATACCGTACTGATCGAAGTAGATGCCTACCTGAACCGGAATTTCAAAGGGATTGTTACTGAAATAGCGACTTCGGCCAACACCACCGGTGTAAGCGTTGACCAGGTTACCAATTTCAATGTCAAGATCCATCTGCTCAAAGAGTCGTATGAAGATCTGATGGACCCCGAAAGGCCTTTCTACAGCCCTTTCCGCCCGGGTATGTCCTGTACGGTAGAGATCCAGACCGAAACGGCCTTTAACGTGCTGACGGTTCCCATTCAAGCGGTGACAACCCGCGTTTCTAAGGATACCCTGGACAAGTTGAATGAACAAAACAGGGAGACAGAACGCCGGGGCGACAGGGAAATTGAACGGGTTACCACCAAAAAAACGGAAGAGATTCAGGAATGTGTCTTTGTTTTTGAAGACGGAATCGCTAAAAAACAGGATGTCAAGACCGGCATCCAGGATAACACCTACATTCAGATTGAATCGGGCCTGGCCGATAGTGTGGAGGTGATTACTGCCCCCTATTCGGTTGTCTCCAAAACACTGAAAGATGGCGACAAGGTTAAAAAAGTTGACCGCAAAGATCTTTTTAGTGCCAGCAAATAATGTCGCTGATTCTGGCCATTGAAACGGCTACACCTGTTTGTTCTGTTGCTCTTTCCCGCGATGATGAGATCCTTTCGATCCGGGAAACGAATGCAGCCAACGCCCATTCTTCCATAGTGACTCTCTTCATAGAGGAGCTCTTCCGCGAGACCTCCCTTACCTACTCCGACCTGGATGCCATTGCAGTCAGCATGGGTCCTGGCTCCTACACCGGTTTGCGGATCGGGGTAGCCACCGCCAAAGGACTCTGTTACTCCCTGGAAAAGCCGTTGATTGCAGTTCCGACGCTGGAGGCAATGGCGGGTGGAATGAATTACAAATTACGAATGAGGAATGAGGAATTAAATAATATCCAGAATCCAGTATCGTCATTGCGAGCGCAGCGAAGCAACAGGATCCAGCATCAGGCATCAAAACTCAAATCTCGAAACTCGAAACTCGAAACTCTCTTCTGTCCGATGATCGATGCCCGGAGGATGGAGGTCTTTTGTGCTGTATATGATGAGAACCTTCATGAAGTCATGCCGGTCGGGGCGGTTATTATTGAAACGAATACCTTTGAAGATCTGCTGACAGAGCATCTGATTATCTTTGCAGGGAACGGCGCAGAGAAATGCAGGGAGGCCCTTGCACACCGGTCGAATGCCCGGTTCATGAATCGTTTTCAGGCCTCCGCGAAATACATGATCCCGCTTGCGGTGGAACGGTTCCGGGATGGCAGGTTTGAAGATCTTGCCTATTTTGAGCCGTTTTACCTGAAGGATTTTATTGCCGGGAAGCCCCATGTGAAAGGACTCCGATGATGCGCCACATGATGAACCTTGAATTTAATCCTATCTTTGTTCTCCCTGAGAAAAAAATGAGTACCAATCCCTTCCGGCGTTTGGCCACCCGCGTGATACAAATCGGCGACCTGCCGATGGGCGGGAACTATCCTGTCCGCGTCCAGTCGATGACCAGCACCGATACGCTGGATACAGACGGTACTGTAGCCCAGGCTGTCCGGATGATCGAAGCCGGCTGCGAATACGTCCGGATCTCCGTTCCTGCCATGAAAGATGTGGAAAACCTGCGGGAGATCAAAAAGCGGATCCGGGCCGCCGGATTTGCCACCCCGCTTATCGCCGATGTCCATTTCAATCCGAAAATCGCTGAGATCGCAGCGACAATCGTGGAGAAGGTGCGGATCAACCCCGGCAACTACATTCCAGGGTCGAGGGTCGAAAACAAATCAGGTATCCGGCATCCGGCATCCGGCGTTCAGGATCCTGGATCCAGCATCAAGCATCTAGCATCGGACCAACAGTACTTCGATCAGGTTTCCTCCCGGCTGTCCTCTCTGTTGACTATCTGCAAAGAGCACGGTACAGCGCTCCGTATAGGGGTGAATCACGGTTCGCTATCGGATCGGATCATGGAACGGTTCGGAGATACGCCCCTGGGGATGGTGGAGTCGGCGCTGGAATTTGCCCGGATCTGCGATCATCATGGCTTCGGAGATCTGGTGCTCTCCCTGAAAGCGTCCAATACCCGGGTGATGATCCAGGCCAACCGGCTGCTGGTGGAGCGGATGCAGGAAGAGGGGATGGATTACCCGCTGCACCTGGGCATCACCGAAGCAGGGGCCGGCGAGGATGGCCGGCTGAAATCGGCGGTGGGGATCGGCAGCCTGCTGGCCGACGGGATCGGGGATACCATCAGGGTCTCCATCACCGAAGATCCGGAACACGAGATCCCCGTGGCTTACGGTATCCTGCAGGCCACCGGCGTGCGCATCACCCGTACCGAATACATCTCCTGTCCCTCCTGTGCCCGTACCCTGTTCAATATCCAGGATTCGGTCCAAAAAATAAAAGAGCGGACCGGTCACCTTACCGGGCTGAAGATCGCCGTCATGGGCTGCATCGTGAACGGGCCGGGCGAGATGGCCGACGCCCATTACGGGTACGTGGGTGCAGGCAAGGGAATAGTGAACCTGTACAAAGGTCGGACGCTCGTGAAAAAGAATATCTATGAATCAGCTGCCATTGAGGAGTTGATCGGGCTGATCAAGGAAGGAGGAGACTGGAAGGAAATGCCAGCTCACCAGTTACTACCCTGAGTGCTTTCGGCAGGATCTCAAACGTGAGCGGTGTATGCCCCAGCGACTCGCCGTCAGTTTCGAGATAGATCTTGCTGGAAGAACGGATGCGGATGGCTTTCCCCAGAAAAGTCTTTATAAACGGGAGGTCGACCAGGGTGCCGTTGTACAGTTTCTTTGTGTGCCTGATAACCACCCATTTGGGAGCTTTTTTGATCAGGGTGACATCCAGGAGACCATCATCGGGAACAGCAAAAGGTAGCTGCATCATGCCTCCGCCGTTGTATTTGCAAATCCCGACGTTCATGGAGAAGACCTCTCCTTTAAAAACCGATTTCCCATCTACTTCAATCACAGCATCCAGGAATTTGTACTGAAACAGGCTGGCGAAGATAAACCAGAAGTAGGTTAGTGGACCACCATGTCCTTTTTCCTTGACCAGGTTGGTTTTTTTTGCCACCAATGCATCGTAGGCCATCCCTGCAACATTCATGAAATAGCGCTCTAGCGTCTTATCCTTTTTGTGGTAGGTCACCTTCCCGATATCCTGAACAAACGTTCGTTTCTTTGTAAGAAGCTGCACCGCCCCTTCAAAATCAAATGGCACATTGAACATCCTGCACCAATCGTTGCCCGTTCCCACCGGGATCATGCCCAGCGTGATCTCTGAAATGGGACAGGCCTGTTGCAGAAAGACGCCGTTCAGCACTTCATTCAGGGTGCCGTCGCCGCCCACCACAACCAGGTTCCGGAATCCCTTTTCAATCCCTTTCCGGGTCAGGTGGATCGCATGGTCTTTATGCTCTGTGAGGAGATGATGATGGCTGATCCCTTCCCGTTCAATGATCTCCAGGATTCCCGGCCACTCTTTGGCTCCTTTCTTCACTCCTGCATTTGGATTCACAATCACAAGCCATTTTCCGGCTGGATCTACAGGGAACTCTTCCATAGGCTGTTATTGAAAAAGAGATTGCAAGGTAATGAAATAAATCTTTGTACTTTTATACAAATTCTTTCAGTCATGAAAACGCTCACGATAATTCTGCTGACGGTTTTTTTTACCACCTCCCTCGAAGCCCAGGAGACCGCCATCCGGAAGGCCCGTACCTTTACCTATTTCAACCGGACGGAGGCAGGATTTTCATTTGGTGTAGGGAATTTCAAAACCGATATATTCAACGGGGTCCAGCGGACCATCAAGAACAATGAGATCGTGATCTCCTTTCAGACCATCAACGGAATCGCTTATCACGGCCGGGTGGGAATCGGTGTCGGGATCGGAGTGGAAAAATGGCAGCATGGACTCTTTTTTCCGGTATTCGGACAACTGTATTACGATGTCAAGCCTAGAGACAACACCTTTTTCGGTCAGGTGAGCCTGGGATCAAGCATAGGTACCCGCGACAGCACCACTTTTTATCACCAGGGAGACGGAGGACTGTTTTTCCAGGCCGGGATCGGCTACAAGATGAAGGTATACAAACGGTTACGTTTCTATTATGAGGTCTTTTACAAGTACCAGTCGATCTTTTCCAGTTATACGAATACCGTCACCACCGACAGCACCAAAGTAGAGTACCTGTATGACTACAAGGTGCCCCAGCACTTTGTCGGTTTCAAAATCGGCATCAGCTTTTATTAAAGCGGATCCTGATCCCTTCGTCCGAAGAGGAAAAATGCATAGAAAAAATAGAAGAAGCTGACCCCGGCCTGCGACTCCAGTGTGTCTTCGGTAATCATCGAAAGCATCGCAATGATGAAGAAGGTGAGGAAGAAATAGTCCTGAAATCCCCGTTTCAACAGTGCAGGGTAGATCAGTGAAAAGAGAAACCAAATCAGGCCGAAGATACCGAATCCGATCAGGATGGAGAGAAACTGGTTATGGGAGCGCCACCACTGGTCCTCTGCCAGTTTTGTATGCATCTCTTCATACTGATCCCGGAAAGCGATATTCATATCACCGGTACCCACCCCGACCAGCCAGTTGTTACGGACGATTCCCAGGCTCGCTTTCCAAAATTCCAACCGCTGCATCAGGGAGGATCCGGTAGGATCACCAGTGGTTTGATAACGCTCATAGCCCATCAGCAACTCGAACATCCTCCCACGTAAACTCAACCAGTTCAGGTTGACTACATCCGCTATGCCCCGTTCAATGGCTTCCACATCTTTTCCCGTTAGCTGTGCGATCCCGCCGGCATCTTTGCGGCACCCTTTTGAGGTCAGGTACCGGATCAGGGTATACTTAACTTCCTGACCTTTCAGATCAGTGCTATCGAAAGGGATTGCAGAACGGTGGTTCCATCCTTCCCGTAGCTCTTCCCACTGGATGTAGATCCATATATAGTGCCCGTTTTCCGTTTGCCGGTTCTCCAGGTGATGGGTATAGCGATGCCCCGAAGGTGAAATCGAATCCAGTTTGGTGAAATCGATCTCCTCTACCCGGTAATAATCCCGAACGATTGAGTTGATATAGAGTCCCCCTCCTCCTACAACCAGGATGATGCTGAGGATGCATCCGGCCTTAAGCCAGATATTTTTACTCCGGAAGGTATAGATCACCAGCAGTATGAGCAGGGTGATGATTAGTACCCCGAGACCGGTGAAAGACCTTGAGATCAACAGGTAGATGATGAACCAGGTGATTACGAGAAGTGCACCTGCTTTGATCCAAAAGGAGACCCGTTTTTTCCTGACCATAAAATATCCGGCAATAAAAAGGGCCATGCTGACCATCAGTCCCAGGATGATGTGTGATATGTGAACGGAGATGTCGCGGATATCAATGAACTCAAAATTGACCAGTTTCCAGGTGTTGGCCAGGGTGACGATGACCAGGTTGATCACGAATAGCAGGAGAAAGCGATAAAAGTCCTTACTTCCGAATGCCCTGGATGTGGAAAAGTAGATCGGCAGGATCAACATCGGTGCTTTGGTGCGGAGATCCTTCAGGGCATACCCGAAATCGGAAGTAACAAAGAGGCCAAGGAGATGGAGCAGGTAGAGGGAGGCAAGGATCATGGCGGGCCTGTTCCGGAAAAAGACCTTGAATCCCCTGCCCATACTGCCAAACCAGAGCATCAGGGTATAGGGCAGGGCAAGGATGATCCGCCGGAAGAGTGAACCGGTGGTGTAAAAACCAATGAATTTCTGCATGTTTACCCGTTCCAGGATCCAGGCTCCGGTAACGGTCCACATCCCGATACTCAGGATGTACTTGGAGAAGGGGAGGAAGATGATGATGATGGCGATCCCAACGATGTAGGATGTGCGTACAAAAATCTGATATCCCCGTTCAAATGTCATAGTCAGGCAAATGGATTGATCCGTCCCCGGGCCAGCTTGATCCGGAAGGTCCGGAACGAGTCGGTCCCTTTGATATCGATCCGTTTCAGCTCATACCGGTCTTTCACCGGAAGCCGGTTGATCCGGTTACCGATCCGTACGGCAAACCAGAGCTGCATGGTCGTAAAAAGCTCTTTCATCCGGCCCTTCAGCTCCGGATCCTTCTTTGGGTATCCGCCGTAAGGATAGGCCAGCACCCGGCTGGTCCGGATATGATGAAAATACAGGGTATTGTAACAGTTCTCCAGGTCTTCTTTCATGTCTTCCGGTGCCAGTTCGGCATAGCTCCGGTGCAAAAAGGAGTGGATCCCGATCTCCACTGAACGGTCATTCTGGATCTGTTTCAGTTGTTCGGCCGAGAGAATTTTTTCGCTGCCTCTGTCCCACAGGTTTGTCTTGCCCAGAAAAGCAACCGGAACAAAGAGGGTGACGTTCATCTTATATTTTTTCAATACCGGCAGGGCATGGATCAGGAAATTCTCATAAGCATCATCAAATGTGATGATGACCGGACGCCGGGGAAGATCTTTTCCGGTTTCGATCGACTCCTTCAGATCCATAAACGAACTTGTCTGATATCCTTTTTCATCCAACCAGGCTACCTGCTCTTCAAATTGTGCAGGGGAGAGGTTAAGGCCATCCGGCGGGGAATCGGACACCTTGTGGTACATCAGGATCCGTAATGTTTTCGGGGTCCGGTTACTCATTGTCGTTCCTCCCGTAATTCAATGGATTTGGCAATTTTCAGAGAAGCATACAGGGCACCCATCAACGACCACATGAAGCCAGGGTACCCATCCAGAAATCCTGCTTTGCAGCAATAGAACTGCAGGAAACTGATAGGGAACTTGAGCACGGCCCAGGCCCTTGAATACCGTCTTCCCTGCTGCACATATCCCTCTGCAGCCCTGGTGGAGTAATCATTCAGCTTTTCCAGGTGGTGGGCCAGGTTCCGGTAAGAGTAGTGCAACACCTCTCCGGTAAGTCGTTTTACCTGACCGGAAACATGGATCCCTTCATGGACCTTCACTTTTGTAAATCCTCCGGCATTCCGGTTGAACAACCGCAAATGGTAATCGCCGCCGGCACCCCCGTGATTGAGTTTTCGTCCCAGGTAAACCAGTGAAAAACAGATCTCAAAACCGGTTTCTTCGATAACCGGCCTGCTGAAAAGTTCCCGGATCTCCTTTTTCAATCCCGGAGTCACCTCTTCATCGGCGTCAATCGAGAAGATCCAGTCGTGAATGGCCTGATCCACGGCAAACTGTTTCTGGGTGCCATACCCGTCAAATTCCCGGGGAATCAACCGGCAGCCGAGGGCTAGACAGATCTCTCCCGTCCGGTCGGTCGACTGCGAATCCACCACTACAATCTCGGAGGCAAGATCCTGTACCGATTCGAGGCAGCGGCGGATATTCTTCTCCTCATTGTGAACAATGATGACAACCGAGAGATCTGGCATGAAACACGTGTTAATGTATCGTGAAGGTATCCCAGTCGAGCCCGAATGCAAACGACTCCCGGAATAACCTCATCTCTTCGTAATCCAGTGTGATGGTCCGGATCTCCTCTTCCCCCGCTGGTGCCTGGAAAAGCACATTCCCCGTGTGATCCACTACCATGGAATCGCCGGTGTGATCCATCCCGTTTCCATCTACCCCTACCCGGTTCACCCCTGCCACATAGGCGAGGTTATCGATCGCCCGGGCAACCAGCAGCACTTTCCAGGCATAAGACCGAACAATGGGCCAGTTGGCCAGATTGAACAGCAGATCGTATTCGTACATCCCATCAACGATCCGGTTCTTGCTCCAGACAGGGAAGCGAAGATCATAACAGATGATCGGCATCAGTTTCCATCCTTTCCAGGGAATGATCACCCGTTGTTCCCCGCTCCTGAAAATCCTGGCTTCATCACACAAACGGAAAAGATGCCGCTTGTCGTATGTAAGGTACCTCCCGTCAGGGTAATAGAAAACCAGGCGATTGACGTATTCCCCATCCTCCATGACCAGCAGGGTAGCAGTAATGGCAACCCGTTTTTCCCTGGCCATCTCCTTGAGAAACAGCATGGACGGGCCATCCATGGGTTCCGCACAAAATTCGGGGTTGATAGAGAACCCGGTGTTGAACATCTCCGGGAGCAGGATCAGGTCGGTGGGTTCATCGATCTCATTCAGCAGTTCCCGGAAGTGTGCCAGGTTTGCCGGACGGTCCTCCCAGAAGAGGGAAGTCTGGACGATCGTAATGTTCAGATTCTCCATGCGGATCTCGCTTTTCCCTGTAAAATTAAAAAGAGTATGCTAATTGCCATGTAAAAATTTTAATTTTGCTTCAGGTACAAAAGAGAACTGCTATGCATTCGATTGATGAATACAACTTCCGTGACAAACGGGCGTTGATCCGTGTTGATTTTAATGTTCCCCTGGATGCATCCTTTCGGATCACCGATACCACCCGGATCGATGCCACTATCCCTACCATTAAAAAGGTGCTGAATGACGGCGGTGCCGTGATCCTCATGTCTCACCTGGGCCGGCCGAAGAGCGGGCCGGAAGAGAAATTCTCGCTGAAACACCTGGTGCCTTACCTTGCGGAAAAGCTGGGCAGGCCGGTACAATTTGCCGACGATTGCATCGGACACTCCGCGGTGGAGCTGGCTGCCGGTTTGAAGCCGGGAGAGATGCTGTTGCTGGAAAACCTCCGGTTTTACAAGGAGGAAGAGAAGGGTGATGAGGCCTTCGCACATCAACTGGCCGATCTGGGCGATGTCTATATCAACGATGCCTTCGGTACAGCCCACAGAGCCCATGCATCCACCGCTGTGATCGCGCAATTCTTCCCGGATTCAAAGTTCTTTGGATATGTCATGCTCAACGAAATCATTAACATCGACAAAGTACTCAAAGATACTCCCCGTCCTTTTACCGCTATTCTGGGCGGAGCCAAAGTGTCGGGCAAGATCGAAATCATCAACCACCTGATGGATAAAGTCGACAACCTGGTGATCGGCGGGGGCATGATGTTTACGTTCATCAAGGCGATGGGTGGGGAAGTAGGTGCTTCGCTGGTGGAAGACGACCTGCTGGAGCTGGCCAAGAATACCGTGGAAGGAGCCAAGATGATGGGGATTAACCTGTACCTTCCTCCCGATGCGGTACTGGCAGATGCGTTTTCCAACGACGCCAACCGGAAAGTATGCAGCGCTTACGATATTCAGATCCCCTGGATGGGGCTCGACATCGGTCCTGCCGCCTGCCAGAAGTTCAAACATGTCATCGGCAAATCGGCTTCCATTCTCTGGAATGGCCCCATGGGGGTTTTTGAAATGAACCATTTTGAAGAGGGAACCCGCTTCATAGCCGAAGCAGTGGCCGAGGCTACCGCGAACGGGGCTTTTACCCTGATCGGCGGGGGCGACTCAGTAGCCGCCATAAACAAATACGGCCTGGCAGACAAGTTCAGCTATGTCTCTACCGGTGGAGGCGCCATGCTTGAATACATAGAAGGAAAGGAGCTGCCGGGCATCAAAGCCATCCTGGATTGAAGCGAATCATCCTCAGCCGGACCGATAGCATCGGCGATGTTGTATTGACCCTCCCGATGGCCGGAGTGCTGAAAAAACACCTCCCCGATGTTACCGTTTTATTCCTGGGCACGAGTTATACCCGGCCTGTCGTCGAAGCCTGCACCCATGTGGATGGGTTCATCAGCTGGGATGCCATACAGGATCTTGAATACCCTGAGCAGATTGAAACCTTCCGGGCCCTCCGGGCCGATGCCATTATCCATGTTTTCCAGGTCAGGGAGATTACAAAACTGGCCAGACAGAGCCGGATCCCCCTGCGGATCGGGACCGCCCACCGCTTCTTCACCTGGTTCTATTGCAACCGCCTGATCTGGTTCAGCAGAAGACGTTCCAACCTGCATGAAGCCCAGCTCAACCTGAAATTGCTGAAACCGCTGGGAATCGACGTGATGCTGGAGAGGGAGGAGATTCCGGAGTACTATGGGTTCAGGGTCGAGGAACTTGAAACACGAAACACGAAACACGAAACACGAAACCAGGATCTGGCATCCGGCATCAGTGTCACTGCGAGAAGCGAAGCGACGAAGCAGCGGCATCCGGCATCTAAATTCAAGCTGATCCTCCACCCGAAGTCCAAAGGCAGTGCACGGGAGTGGGGACTGGAGAATTTTTCGCGATTAATCGCGCTGTTGCCGAAAGACCGGTTCACGATATACATCACCGGAACCAGGGCTGAAGGGGAGTTGCTGAAAGAGTTCCTGGAGAAATACCGTGAAGAGGTCACTGATATGACCGGGAAACTTACCCTTCCCGAATTTATGGACTTTATCGGGAAATGCGACGGAATGGTGGCAGCCAGTACCGGTCCGCTTCACCTGGCAGCGGCTTTGGGCAAGGTGGCTGTAGGCCTTTACGCCCCCATGTCCCCCATTCATCCCACCCGCTGGGCTCCGCTGGGGAAAAAGGCATCTTACCTGGTACGGGACAAGACCTGCAACGACTGCCGCAGAAGTCTCGATTGTCATTGCATGAAGGAGATCACGGCGGAAGAGGTTTTTATACTGATTAAGAATGCCATGAACCGAAGCGAAGCGAGCTCGGCGGAGCAAAGCATAGCCAACGACGAATGACATGAATTCATGGCATTCCTGGCATTTTATCCGTGCCAGTCCATTGCATGATGGCAGGGAATACCGAAGCGATATGTTTGTAAAAAAGTGATTTCTGTTTGACGTTGGAAGTGATTAAATTCTGGTTTGGATCGGCCAGGCTGATAAGGAAAAAAAGAACACTAAGGATCAGGACGCTTTTAATCAGTCCGAGTACCGCTCCTGCCAGATGGTTCAGAAATCCCATACCGATCACATCCGCAACCTTCTCGAGGAGTTTTCCCAGAAGCAGTACGC
>QYQJ01000200.1 GCA_007280875.1 Bacteroidota bacterium | reverse complement strand
CTCCTGCAACCATGTTAAAACCTACGAAGTAATTGCTGCCCTATTCCGGTTCGGCATTGACGGAGAGCATATCCACCGGCTGGTGTATGATACTTACTCTGAGCACCGCCTGCGCCTGCTGGGATATTCCCTGAGCCAGAAGCTGGTCGTGCTGCCCCACTACCATACCGCCTACATTTTCCTCTCTGCCACAGATCTTGACCGGTTCCAATACCAGATCGGGGATACTGAAGGGGTAGTCAACTATGCGCTCTCCATTGAGGGGATCAACCTGGCTGCCCTTTTTACCGAACGGGATAATTCCATTAGGATTTCGTTCCGATCGAAAGGAAATTTTTCAGTTGAGCAGCTGGCCCGGGACCATTTTGATGGGGGAGGTCATGTAAATGCATCAGGAGCAACCAGTTACGTATCACTGGAAGAAACGGTGGAAAAATTCCGGGAGCTCCTTCCGGCGTACCGGGAAGCCCTGTCGGAGGTCTATTCATGATGGTATCTGTTGCATCGGCCACTAAACAGCTAATTCCGTGTCTGGTATGTGTTCTCTTGCTGTTCGGCTCCTGCGGGGAACCCCCGCGACCTGTCAAGGCCACTTCACACCTCCGTCTTACCGATGAAAAGCTGATTAATTACAATCGGGGAGTCGTCAAAACCGAGGAGCAGGAAATAGAGGATTTTCTGGCCCGGTATCAGTGGGAGATGAAACAAACCCCTACCGGACTACGTTACCTGATTTACAAAAAAGGGAATGGAAAACTGGCCGCAATGGGAATGACAGCCCGGTATAGCTATACCGTCAGCCTGCTTAATGGAAAAGAGGTCTACTCCTCGGATTCTCTGGGTGAAAAGACCATTATCCTGGGGCATGGAGGGGTTGAGACAGGATTGGAAGAGGGGATGCTCCTGCTTCGGAAGGGGGACCGGGCCAAGTTTATCATTCCTTCATACCTCGGATACGGCTTATTGGGCGACCAGCAGAAGATTCCACCCGGTGCCACCCTGGTATATGATATAGAACTGCTTGCTTTAACAACTACTAAATAGATACCCATGAAAGCACATCGAATTTGCTCCATCCTCTTGTCCAGGCTGATGATTCTCTCTCTAATGATGGCATGGGGGTGCCGGTCAGATCAGAATGGCTTCAGTAACACACCCGAAGGTCTGACCTATAAATTTCACGAACAGCACAAAGAGGGAATCGGCGTGTTGCAGGGCGACATGGTTACCGCTAATGTAGTATTCCGTACTGACGATACGGTCTTCTTTGTAAGTTCACGGGATTTGACCGTGCCCTATCAATTCGAGATACTGGAACCCCGGTTTCCCGGCGACATTTACGATGCATTCCTGCTGATGGCTGTAGGTGACAGCGCCACATTCATTCTGGACGGAGACTCCCTCTTTATGCTGGATTTTGAGATTCAGGAACCGCCCGAATTCATTGGGAATCAAACGAAAGTCTACATGGATGTGAAACTGGTTGACGTGATGCCCCGTGAAGCGTTCAACAGGGAAAAGGTGGCATACGAGGAGCGGGTGGATCAGATGAAGACCAATCTGATGGAGCGGGAGAAGGCGGATATCCAATCCTACCTGGAGCAGCATAACATCGGGACAAAACCAACGAAATCAGGTCTGTATTTTATCGAGCTGCAACATGGAAGCGGACCTGCCGTAAAACCCGGAAATACAGTTAGAGTCGATTATTCCGCCATGTTCATAAATGGTGAAATCTTTGAGACGACGAAACGGGATATCGCCATGAAATATGATATATTTGACTCTTTAATGAGGTACCAGCCTTTCGAATATGTGCAAGGAGATACTCTGACAATCCGGGGCTGGGAAGAAGGTCTCTCCTATATGAACCAAGGGGGAAGGGCACTTTTACTTGTGCCGTCTGCCCTTGCTTACGGGCCAAAAGGCGTGGAGGGGTATATTCCGTCTTATGCCCCATTAGTATATGATGTTGAAGTTTTAGAAGTAAAATAAATATAAACAATAATTGTAAGTGAATATATTATGAAAAAAATGATGATTAACCCGTTTCCCATTTTGCTGCTGGTGGCATTGACTTCGTTTGCCTGTTCTTCAAAATTTTCAGGTTTTGATAAAACAAAATCGGGATTATATTTTAAGATATACCATGTTTCGAATGATACGGTTAAGGCAAAGACCGGTGATTTCATCGCCGTCGATATGAGATACAAGACAGACCAGGACTCAGTGTTGTATGACAGCAAAACCATGACGGGTGGACAGCCAATCAGGTTCAAGCTTCCCCCCTCTGATTTTCAAGGCGATGTGTACGAAGGGATTCGAATGATGTCCCCGGGCGACAGCGCCGAATTTCTGATCCATGCCGACTCGCTTTTCACCATAACCTTTAAATTGCCGAAACGGCCCGAGTTCATCGACAGTAATTCGTATATAAGATTTTTTGTCAACCTGCATTCCGCTGAATCTTTGGAATCCATGCAATCACGTGAGGTTGAAGTGCGGAATCAGTACCTCGAAACCAATGGGATCACTACTGAACCGCTCGCTTCCGGTCTGTATTTTATTGAAACTGATCCCGGTAGTGGTCGGAAGGTAGATTCAGGATATTTGGTGACATATCATTTCAACCTTTCACTGGCCGACGGCTCCAAGGTGTTTTCATCGTATGAACGGGGACAACCGTTGCAGATGACCTATGGGAAACCCTTTGATACACCCGGATTTGATCTGGGGATCGGAATGATGAAAAAAGGAGGAAAAGCTAAACTGATTGTGCCCAGTGATCTTGCATTCGGAGCAGCGGGCCGGGGAGCTATCGTCCCTCCGTTTTCTACCCTTGTCTACGACGTGGAGGTGATTGATGTCCTGACAAAAACTGAATCTGAAAAGATGCAGGCGGAAGAGAAAAAACATAAGGAGATGGAAAAAGAGTTAGCCAAGACCCAGGAAGCTTCTAAACGGAATGCCTACCTGAAAGAGCACAACATTACTACACAACCTACTGCGAGTGGATTGTATTACATCGAAACAATAAAGGGAACCGGTCCCAAAGCCGAACCGGGGAAAAAGGTGAAAGTACATTATACCGGAAAATTACTGGATGGAACCAAGTTTGACTCCTCAGTGGACCGCGGTGAACCGTTCAGCTTCACACTGGGTCAGGGACAGGTGATCCAGGGTTGGGATGAAGGCATAGGCCTGATGAATGTGGGGGGAAAAGCCACCCTGATCATCCCGTCCTCCATGGCTTACAAAGATCGTGATATGGGGGTAATAAAACCATACAGCACGCTTGTATTTGATGTCGAATTAATCGAAGTAGAATAGCTAATAGGGCTGCCGGTGAAGAAACCCGTCTTTGTCATACTTCTTGCCTTTCTGCCAATCTCCTTACTGGCTATTAAAGCCGACTTCAAGTTTACCGGGGTGTGCGTAGGATCGGAAACCATGTTGGTCAGCACCACAACCCCTCTCGACAGCATCTACCAGCTGTCCTGGGATCTTGACGGAAACGGGAAGTTCAACGATGCCTTTGGAGATACTGTCATTAGTTATTTTCCTCTCGCCGGGGGTTACAACGTCGGGTTGAGGGTTATTGCCATCAACGGGGAACAGGATGCCATTTATAAATCAGTACCGGTAGCCTCAGTAGAGGCTGCTTTTTCAATGGATTATACGTGCCGGAACCTCCCGGTACATTTTTACAATCAATCGCGCGTCATCGAAGACATCGCTTTTCAGTTTATCTGGGATTTCGGAGATGGAACCACCGGCAGTTTTGTACCCAATCCTACTCACAATTACAGTCACGCCGGCGATTTTATCGTCCGGCTGACTGTCGTCAGCTCCTTCGGATGCATCGATTCAGCTAAAAGAACGGTGGCTATCCAGAATCCACCCATTGTGGATATTTCATTTTCCGGTGATACAATATTCCCGGCGGGCGATAGTGTAATAGCTACGGTGGTAGGGAATTTCGACAGCATTTTCTGGAGCACGGGAGAGCGAACTACGTCAATCATCATCCGGGAGTCGGGCTATTACTTTGTCCAGGCTTTTCTGAACGGGTGTTATGGCGAACAGTTTTTTTCGGTGACAGCTGTGGAAGATCATACTGTCAGGATCATGACCGTGATCACACCCAACGGAGACGGGTTTAACGACCGGTGGGAGATTTTTAACCTTGTTGAAATAGAACCATGTGCAGTAGATATATTCAACCGGTGGGGGCAGAAGGTTTTTTCAGCCTCCCCATATAACAACGACTGGGACGGGACCGATCAGGGCAGGCAACTGTCAAACGATACCTATTACTATTTCTTGCGCTGCAATGATGCGACACTCAGAAAAGGGACGATCAATATTGTTAAGTAAACGGTGATTCATGCCATAAGGATGAGAAAACTAGTGGTCAAAATACTGCAATCCGGGATTCCGGTACTACTGCTAATGGTAGCACCTGACCTGCAGTCATATGCCCAACAGTTCCCCATCCTGGACCAATACCTGGTGGCCCCTTCCAGTCTGGCCCCCTCCTTTGTGGGAAAGGAGGCCCCTTTTGAGGTCTTTCTTACCAGCCGCATCGAATGGACATCCATACCTTCCCATCCATTTGTCGGATCTCTCAACCTGGCCGCATCCCTTCCAAAGAATATGGGTTTGGGTTGCGGCGTCCAGTACAACCAGGCCGGTCCGCTCGAAAACCTTACGATCAACCTCAGTTATGCCTACCACCTGAAACTGGCCGCAGAACACACCCTCAGTTTCGGAATCAACGGAACCTATTACCAGAATGTACTGGATCTGACCGGTGCGGTGCTGGCTGATCCCAACGATCCGGTCCTCGCGGGAAGGAGTTCCATCTCGGAGTCCTATCTCAACATGGGAGCCAGCCTGCTCTATTCATGGCGAACCCTCGACGCCTGCGTAGCTTTTCCCCTGCTGTTTAATAATAGAACCTTTTACAGCAGCGACAAGGTTTATAGCCATATCCTGACCCTCGACCGAAATTTTCTGGTCTACCTGGGATACCTGCTGAAAACCAAGGGGGACTGGGGTGCCTATTTTACATTCCTCTACCGTCAGACACAATACTCCCCCTGGTCGTTTGAAGTTGCCGTCAGAGCCAGCTACAAGGATATTGTGACCTTTGGACTAATCTACAGAAAGAATAATATCATCGGCGTCACCGGTGGGATTACGATCGCCCGGGGGCTGAAATTCAACTACACGTATGAGTATTCGCCAACCGCAATGATGGGTAAATCGGGAGGAACCCATGAGATTACCCTGGGGTACCGGATACCACCAAAGAGCCTCAAACCATCCATGATCGATTATATCAAATGAAGCGAACTCTCTTGCCATATCACCCATTCCTGAATAGATTGACCCGGTTGCTGGTTTTCCTTGTAATGTTGCAGATCTCTGTTCCAGGAACGGCGCAGCCTTACCTGACGAAGAGAGGAGGGATCATCTTCCGTATCCAGAATAATCCGGTGCTCTCCAAACTGCACGGGGTGGATACAGTTTTCTCCAAATATAATCGGAAAATCAGTATGGCTACAACCTCCTGGATTTTCCCGCTGGCTCCCGATTATGTCGACTCCCTGATCAGTTACACTGAAAAAGGGTATGAGGTAATGGATCATTCCCCTTCACATCAAACGCAATTCATCAACCTGCTAAATCCTGCCGACACGGGGCTTTTTATCGGGAAACCAGGTGTCGATCATGTGACAGCCAACCGTGTATGCCTGGCTTTCAGCGCCGTTGACACATCCATATCCCACAACGAGGGGCTGGTGAATGTATCCGGGAACAGAATCATCAGCCATAATCCCGGAGAATTTGGTAATCTGACCGGGAATCCATACTTTTTCGCTTTCTACCTCAACACGGTAAATACGGTTTGCCTGTGGTACGACTGCTCAGCTATCAATCCGAACGACCCGGATACCGTCTATGTGAAGTCGTTCTGGGAAGAACCGGTGAACTTTGGTAACAAGCCAAACATCCACTACCACAAGCTCACACAGGTGAATATCCTGATGCAGCCTGAAGCCATCCGCCTGCTAGGACAACGCTCCCTCGACCTCTTCGATCAGTTCCATATCCCCCGTCCGGTCACCTGGATTCACCCTGCCGGTCAGATGCCCATGCTCGATGGATACCAGATAAAGGCTAACCTGGGGGACTCCCTGCAGTATACAGCCGGATCCAACTTTGTCAATGAATCGTACCTCTGTTACAACGAATGCAACCCTTATGGGATTCTTCAATTCAGTATGCAAAATAACTCCATCTCCCTGACCAACCATACCTTTGCCTGGAATAAGGAACGAATAGCCAATGCTGTAGCCAAACATTACGTGAGCATCGACATCTCAACCCTCGAAGGGACTTTTGGCGGATGGAACAGTTTCCTGCTGCGACTCGACAGTTTACTGTTTTGGTGCGGGAAGAACAATGTCCCGGTGGGAACGTATTCACAGTGGAAAACCTGGTTATACGACAGCGTTCCAATACGGGTGATCGATATTTTTCCGGGATTGCATGTCGATCTGGACGAAAATAACTACCCGGATGGATACGACCAGGGAGGCCCGGTCACCAGCCAGTACGATACCACCGACGGCGTTCCGGCCAGCGGAGGCTGTTGCTTTGTCCTCAGCGGGACCGGTACCTTCTGCCAGATCACCCAGCTTGCAGGACTCGAGAAAGGGGATAATTTCTTTACCATATGGACTAAAAACATCGGCCCCGACTCTTCGCTGGTGAAAGCCACATTCAGTTTCCCTGAGGCAAGCAATATACAGGAGCTGGTCTTTTCGGTAGATACCGGGATCTGGACCTCGCATACAGGGAAAATTACTGTTCCCTCCTCGGCATCGGTCATGAATGTCGTGATCACACGGACTGACACAATGCCTGATACGTTGAAGATCAGTGGAATGAATTTCCATTCAGCCGGATTTCTGACGCGTTCAGCCTACCCGCTCCAGACAGTCAGACGAAATGAACAATTTGATCGCATCGACCTGTACAACCTGGTGATTGACACCATATATGACCCCACCACTATCACCTGGTGGGTAAAAGGAGCCGATACCATGATCTTCAGGGATCTCACCTCCCAGATGATGCTGCCTTTGAAGCCCAGGTCGTTCTGGATTGGCTCCGATACTGCTTGGCTGATGGCCCTGGCTCCCGATGGATTAACAGACAGCTGTCGCCTGAGCTTTACCTCCATTCCGATGGAAGGAGCGTGTCCGGGTATGCCCATCACCATCACGTTGCTCGATACACTGGAGAATGATTTTATCCAGTGGACCTCCATTCCCTACGACTCTACCTTATCAGACTCAACTGTATATAACCCCACAGCCAATCCTTCCATCACCACATTATATAAGGTGACAGCGATTGATCCACTGGGACCCATCCAACACGATAGCCTCCGGGTGGTGAGGTTTCCGGTCCCGCACGCCACCCTCCCTCCCGACACTACGATCTGCGGCGGTGATTCGGTGACCCTGACCGCATCCGGTGGGTCATATTACCTATGGAACACTGGAGATACTACTGCCTCAATTGTTGAATCGCCTCCGATTACTACCCGGTATACCGTATTGGTCACCAATGAATATGGATGTTCGGATACAGCTTCTACTGAGGTCTCAGTAAACCCGGCGCCTTTTGTGAGGATCTGGGGTTTGTGGCCGGCGTATTGCGTGTACGATTATGCATCTACCGTGTTTGTGGAACCCAAAGGGGGGATCTTATCAGGACCCGGACTGGTTGGTGACATCTTTTACCCCGACAGCGCCAATCTGGGGCTGAATGTGATTACCTACTTCTTTACCGATTCAATCGGTTGTTCCAATTCAGATACGGTGCAGGTTTATATCTATCCCAGACCATCTGTCCTGCCTCAGCCAAAAGATACACTGGTATGTGCCGGTAAATCCATCACCCTGCATGCCGGACAGGGTAACACTTCCTACCTGTGGTCTAATGGCGTGGCTGATTCCGTGGTCGTAGTGGATACAACCGGTGTGGGGTTGGGGCTCTATATGATCTGGGTCTATGCGACCAAAGATGGTTGTGTGGATATGGATACTGCCTTCATCACCTTTATCCAGTGTCCGATCGGCTGGGAGGAACTGACTGGCGGTCAGCCTTTCCGCATCTACCCGAATCCGGCGGGTGAGGCCGTGACCATTGAGAGTCTGGATCCGGCAGAAACCCGATATGCCATCGAACTGCTGGATCTGAGAGGGGAGAAGCTAATCAGAAGCTTTGCCACCGACTCCAGGACGGAGGTGAATCTCACCGGAATACCCTCTGGTCTCTATCTGGTCCAGATTACCGGGAAAACAACGGTTTACCGTTTCCGGCTGATCCGGAAATAATCCAAATTAGCTGATTGCAAAGCCGTCGACCAGTTGAAGAAGATCGTTCGGACGGTATGGTTTAGCCAGGAAATCGTCCATGCCAGCCAGGATGCATTTTTCTTTATCTGCCATCATGATATGCGCTGTGATAGCGATAATTTTAACGGGAGAAAAGGCCTCGGCTTCCTGCCTGGTCATTTTTTTTAGTTTCTCCAGTTCGATCCGTCGGATCATACGGGAGGCCTCCATGCCATCCATTACTGGCATGGCAATATCCATGAGGATAAGATCATAGTGAGTTTCCCGGAACTTCTCCAGGGCTATCTTTCCGTTCTCAGCAAGATCCACCTGATGCCCTTCCCGTCTCATGGTTGTCATGGCGAACTTCTGGTTCAACAGATTATCCTCTACCAGCAGTACTTTCAGCTTCTTTGATTCGCTGCTTCTGGGAGTAAGGGTTTCCCGCACTTTCTGCAGCTGGGCTTCATTCCCGGCCTCCACCAGCAGCGTAAACCAGAAAGTAGACCCTTCCCCTTGTTTACTGATTACCCCCATCTTTCCCTTCATCAACCGCGTGAGGTTGCGGGAGATGGAGAGCCCCAGGCCGGTTCCTTCGAACTGTCTGACCAGGGGATTCTCAAGCTGGGCAAATTCATAGAAGAGAGTTTCCTGATCCTCTTCCGAAATTCCAACGCCGGTATCGATCACATCGAACTTCAGAATGCGTTCCTCAGACTTCAACTCGTCCAGGTTGATCCATTCCGGAATGAACTCTTTCAGCTGACCAAAATCCGGGAATTTCGGATCAATCACATCGATGGCAATCTGAACCTCCCCCTCATTGGTATATTTGATGGCATTGTTAGCCAGGTTGATCAGGATCTGTTTCAGCCTCACGGGATCCCCGATCACACAGGATGGAACAGTTGCATCGATCCTGGAACAGAGCTCGATTCCCTTCCCCTTTGCTTTCAGGGAGAGTAGTTTGATCACCTGCTGGATTTCCTCCCGGAGGGAATAGGGTTGGGATTCGAGTTTGAGCTGACCCGCCTCGATCTTGGAAAGATCCAGGATATCGTTGATGATGATCAGCAGATTCTGGCTGGCAATATGAATGATCTCCAGAAACTCCCGCTGTTCATCCGACAGGCTGGTCTGTTGCAGAAGTCCGTAAATTCCCAGGATGCTGTTCATTGGGGTCCGGATCTCATGGCTCATGTTGGCCAGGAACATGGTCTTCTTCCGGTTGGCATCCAGTGATTCCTGCCTGGCATCAAGGAGCTCCTCTTCCAGCAAACTGACCTGCCGCTCCAATTCCCTGATCCGGCTGGTCAATTCCATCTGGCTGTCTCCAATCGACATAGTTACCGGATCTTCAATTGGTTTTTCATGATCGTGTAGAGCTCATTCTTGTTGATCGGCTTGGGGATGTAATCGTCAAAACCGGCTTCCAGCAGTTTTTCACGGTCACCTGTCATAGCATAAGCAGTCTGAGCAATAAATGGGATTCGCTTATAAGCCGGAAATTGCAGACGGATCTTCTGCATCAGTTTCACGCCATCGTAAGGAGGGGGTAGGTTGATGTCAAACAGCATGATGTCAAATACTTCCCCCTTTGTGTTTTTATCAGCAATGATTTTCAGGGTTGCCTCCCCGTTCACGGCCGTAGTGACTTTCCCCAATCCCTTGGTCATCTGCACCAGCACCATCGAGTTCATCAGATCGTCTTCCACAATGAAGATATCCAGATCCTGAAGGACTTTTCGCCTGGTCACAACAACCTCTTCTTCAACAGTCACCTCTTCCACCTCTGTGAGTGCCTCCGGTTCGGGGGATTCAACTGCCTGCAGGAAGATCGTGACGGTTGTACCTTCACCCTTTTTTGAATCGATCTCTATTTTCCCGTTCATCATCTCCACAAACCGTTTGGCTATCGGCAAGCCGAGCCTGCTGCCCTGGACTTCCTGGCTGTATCCTGCGCTTTCACGCCTGAATGGATCGAATATCTCCTTGAGGTAAGTTGGATCGATTCCTGTACCAGAGTCTTTGACCCGTATCGTGACCTCGTTGGCCTTCGCTGCATATCCGGTAGAAATATTTACAAATCCCTTTTCCGTGTATTTAATTGCGTTATCCACAATTCCACCCAGAACCTTGTTGAGCACTTTGTCATCCACCAGCGCATCGGGAATATCCTTGTTAATGACATTGAACTTGATTTTCTGGTCGTTGGCCTTGAAGACATAGAGCTGGGCTACACTGGATATGATTATGGAGACCTGACAGGGTTTCAGCACCACATCCACATCATGGGATTCAATACGGCTAATGTCAATGATGTTGTTCAGGAGATTGATCAAACGGTCTCCACTTTCGGAGATACCCCTGGCGTATTCAAATAACTCTTTATTTTCGAGCAGTGAGATTTCAGTCTCCAGCAAACTGGCAAAACCAATGATATTGTTCAGGGGAGTTCTGATCTCAGAACTGAGATTTGAGAGGAAAGCGTTCTTTTGAAAATGTTCCTCCTCCGATCGTTTCAGGGCTTTTTTGAGAGTGAGTTCGATGCTGGCTTTCAAACGTTCCGACTCGTTTACTCCATCTTCTGCGAGTGTCAGCTGGTTGATCTGCTCCGTGAGTGAATGAAGTTCCCGGTTCAATTGTGTTAACTCATCCTCCTTCGTTAAAAGCTGGCCGGCCAGGTGTTTCCTCGTTTTCAGGTACTTCAGAGCAAAGATACAAGCAATGAGCAGGAAACCTGCCAGCAGGATGAGCAAACTAATCAGAAGCAACGAATCCATCATGATTACTTAGTGGCGACAAACAGGACTTCGTCCGGGTTAAGAGCATATTTTTTAAGATCTTCCTGGTGAACTCCATCAAATGGAGAGTACCTTCTGACAGTGAATCCATGTCGTTCCAGAATCCTGGGATAGTCCTTTCCGTACAGCCTGACATGGTCAAACTGACCATACATTTTTTCACGCTCGTCAGGCGTCTTCACGGAGGGATCGTAAAAGGTCTCCTCCAGCTTCTCCGCTATGGGGACCTGCAGGATGGCCCAGCCTCCCGGTTTCAGAACACGGTAAATCTCTCCCATTGCCTTCAGGTCATCCTCCACATGTTCCAGCACATGATTACAGAGAACCACGTCGAAGGAATTGATTTCGAACGGAAGAGAGGTCAGATCCATCAGGTTCACTTTCCGGTCGTAATAATAGCCCTCGTAGTATTTCACGCCCGACCGGTATTCAATGTTGGGAAGCGACATCAGCAGAGCCCGTATGCAGCCTTCAGGAGCGATATGCAGGATCTTTAGCGCTGCGGAGAATACCTTGGTACGCTCTTTCAGAT
>QYQJ01000152.1 GCA_007280875.1 Bacteroidota bacterium | reverse complement strand
CTTTTAAACGCAACAGATGCACAAGAAACCTTGAAGATGCTGAAAGAAATAGAAGCATTGCAAGCAGAAGAAGAAAAAAAGAAAATAGGTTGAGCATGGATTTTAAAACCGAATTCAGAAATAAGATCCATGTCCAAAGTGCATTGAAGGAAATGTGTAAACTTATTACACGTTCCTGGATAATCATGGAAATTTGTGGGGGTCAGACTCATGCAATTATGCAATATGGTCTGGATGAATTGCTTCCAAAGGATATTGAAATTGTGCATGGTCCAGGCTGTCCGGTTTGCGTCACACCATTGGAACTTGTCGATAAAGCCATTACCATAGCCACCCAGCCGGAGGTCATTTTCACCTCTTTTGGTGATATGCTGCGTGTACCTGGTTCCGATAAAGATCTATTCGCGGTAAGAGCTGCCGGCGGGGATGTGCGGGTGGTACTTTCCCCTTTGGATGCCGTACAAATTGCACATGAACATCCTGAAGAACAGGTGGTTTTATTTGCCATCGGGTTTGAAACCACTGCCCCTGCCAGCGCCTTTGCCATCCGGGAGGCAATGAGACAGAACCTCGCGAATTTTTTCCTGTTCAGTGCGCATAAAGTGATGCCGCCGGCGCTCAGGGCGCTGGTTGATGAGGAGCTTCGGATCGACGGCTTCATTGCCCCGGGACATGTGAGTTCCATCACCGGAACCGGCATCTACCGGTTTCTTCCGGAGGAGTATGGGAAGGGAGTGGTTGTTTCCGGCTTTGAACCGATGGATATGATGCTGTCGGTACTCGGATTGGTAAAAATGTTTGAGTCCGGCCCCCCTGCTGTCGAAAACCAGTATAAGCGGGTAGTGAAAAACGAAGGGAACCGAAAGGCGTTGGATCTCCTCGATGAGGTGTTTGAGCCGTCAGATGATCTCTGGCGGGGGCTCGGTATGATACCGTTGAGTGGATTACAGCTGCAGTCAACCTTTCAGCAACATGATGCCCGGATTCATTTTAAGGTTCCGGAAATGGAGTCAACGGAACCGAAAGGGTGCATCTGCGGAGAAATTTTAAAGGGGTTGAAGCGTCCGGCCGAATGTCCCCTGTTCAGGAACGTTTGTACCCCGGATAATCCGGTTGGGGCCTGTATGGTCTCGGGAGAAGGCAGTTGCGCGATAGCTTACAAATATACCCGCCATTGATGGATCAACCCAGAATCATACTGGCACACGGAGGGGGAGGGTCCCTGATGAACGGACTCATCCGCGACCTCTTCTTCCGTTATTTCGACAATCCGGTCCTGGCCCGGGCTGCGGATGCAGCCTCCCTGGAGCTACCGGACACGCGGATCGCCTTCACTACCGATGCGTTTGTGGTGGATCCGATCTTTTTTCCGGGCGGTGACATCGGGAAACTCGCTGTTTGTGGCACCCTGAATGACCTGGCGGTAGCCGGAGCTACGCCGCAATACCTCAGTGTGTCGTTCATTCTGGAAGAGGGAATGCTGATCAGCGACCTGGAGCGGATCGTCCGGTCGATGGCCGATACTGCCAATGAGGCAGAAGTGTCTGTTGTGGCCGGCGATACCAAGGTAGTCCCCAAAGGGAAGGGAGACAAAGTATTTATCACTACTTCCGGGATAGGGATTCTCCCCGAAGAATATAGCCCGATCGGGGAAGGTCGGAATATCCGTCCGGGCGACGCCATCCTGGTAAACGGGACCCTGGGAGATCATGGCATCGCCGTATTGCTTCAACGGGAATCTTTCCGGTTACATGCTCCCATTCAGTCCGATTGTGCCAATCTGTATCCCCTGATCCGGGAGGTATTGAAGGGTTGTCCGGAAGTCCGGTTCATGCGCGATGCCACCCGGGGGGGAATGGCTACGGTGTTATGTGAACTGATTGAACACCGGCCATTCGGGATCGAATTGAATGAAGAACGAATCCCGGTGAACTCTGCGGTGGCGGATGCCTGCGAACTGCTCGGGATGGATCCGCTCTATGTTGCCAATGAAGGAAAGGTTGTCCTGGTGGTGCCCGGTGACGCGGCGTCGCAGGTGCTGGAAATGATGCACCGTCACCCTCTCGGAACAACAGCTTCAATAGTCGGCAGAATCACGGAAGAGCATCCGGGCAAAGTAATCATGAAAACGGATCTGGGAGGTTCCCGGTGGATCGATTACCTGACAGGGGACCAGCTGCCGAGAATATGCTGATTGCACAATATTGCCATTTTTGCACACGATTGCCATGGATTGTATAATTTTACATCCAGCATCCTGACATGCATGAACTTTCAATAGCGTTGAACATCCTTGACATCGTTCAGGAGGAGTGCCGGAGAGCAGAGTCATCTTCGGTGGCGGAGGTGGTGATCCGTGTCGGAACCTTGAGTGGCGTGGATACCGAAGCGCTTACAACCTGTCTGCATGTAGCTTCCCGGGACACCCTGATGCAGGATGCCCGCATCCGCATCGACCGGCAGCAGGGAAGAGGTTGGTGCAGTGGCTGTTTCACTGAATTTGAAATGGAAGATATCCTGACCCTGTGTCCCGGTTGCCTGCAGCCGGCCTCCGAACTTCGGGCAGGACAGGAGATGCAGATCGACTCTATTCTGGTGGAGTAGCCTCCTCGGGCAGGACCTTGGCAGCTACATAGATGTATTTCAAGGGAATGGTTCCCGTCGAAATCACATTATGTTCCGTGTGAGGCGGACAGTAGGCAATCGCTCCGTATCCGACCTGTAACGTGTCCCCGTCGGTAATCTGCAGTTCCCCTTCCCCTTCCAGGAATACAATGATCTCTTCGTAGTTCTCTGAATTGTGCGTTCCCACCGACTGACCCGTCTCCAGCGTCACCAGCCCTGAGTGCATTGCAACGGTTCCGGGCGCCCCGTGAAATAATTCCTGATACTCGGAGGAGGAGAGGTTAAGGAGGATCACTCTCGGTTTGAGGGAATGAACAGATGTATCAACGGCCTGACCAGCAAGGATTAACGGGACGACCATCCAGGTCAAGCATACCATTAACTGCGTGATTGTTTTCATCCTGTAAAAATACAAATCTATTTATTAATGCCATTCAAATGTCCAATAGTTTGTACTTTTACCAGGAAAATCAAAACCTGATACCGATGTGCGACTCCTGCGGCTGCGGCGAAATGCCGGATCATGATCATGATCATGGCCATGACCACGAACACTTACCTGACGGCCGGATTATCAAGGTGCAGAAGGATATATTGGGTGAAAACAACCTCATTGCCGAACGAAACCGTGGCTTTCTCGAAGCGAGACATGCTGCCTGTCTGAATGTGGTCGGATCGCCCGGGTCGGGCAAAACCACCCTGCTGGAAAAGACCTGCCGGGATCTGGGCAAAGAGCATACCTTCTATGTCATTGAAGGGGATCAGCAGAGCTCACTGGATGCTGAGCGGATCCGGTCGGCCGGTGTCAAAGCGATTCAGATCAACACAGAATACGGCTGTCACCTGGATGCCGGAATGGTGAATAAAGCACTCAAAGAGCTGGAGATTCAGGATCAGAGCCTGACCTTCATTGAGAATGTGGGGAACCTGGTTTGTCCGGCCCTGTTCAACCTGGGGGAAAACCGGCGTGTAGTGGTTTACAGCGTAACGGAAGGGAACGACAAACCACTCAAGTATCCCTACATGTTCCGTTCAGCTCATCTGGCCGTAATCACCAAAACAGACCTGATCCCCTATGTCGATTTTGACCTTGAACAAGCCCGGGCCGATATCCGCAAAACCCACCCCGGAATCACAGTGATTGAGCTTTCCGTGAAGAGCGGCGAAGGATTGGAAGCGTGGTTTACATGGTTGCGGGAATTGAGGCTTGAACCTTGAACCTTGACACATCGGTATTTCATCGAGTTTGCCTTTGAAGGCACCCGGTATCATGGCTGGCAGATCCAGAAAAATACCCGGACGGTCCAGCAGGTTTTGAATGAGGCCTGTTCCCTGCTGCTTCGGGAGCCGGTGAAACTTACGGGTTGCGGAAGGACTGATACGGGGGTCCATGCCCGGCAGTTCTTTGCCCATTTCGAGATTACCCGTGAGATTCCCGCTGAAGAGAGGGAGAAACTGGTCTATAAGCTGAACAGTTTTCTGGACAGCGATATTGCCGTATATAATCTCTTTCCTGTCAAACCCCGTGTGCATGCCCGGTTCAGTGCTTTGGCCAGGACCTACCGGTATGTGATCAGCCGGAACAAAGATCCTTTCCGGGTTGATCGTGCCTACTACCTTTATGGTGAACTGGACGTGGAGCGAATGAACCAAGGAGCGGAGTTCCTGTTGTCGGTCAGTGATTTTACCTCCTTTTCCAAAGTCAGTACAGATACCAGGACCAACATCTGCCGGGTTTCTGCTGCCGCGTGGGAGGAAAGCGGAACGGAACTGGTGTTTACCATCCGGGCCGACCGGTTTCTGCGAAATATGGTTCGGGCGATTGTGGGGACGCTGGTGGACCTGGGCACCGGCCGGATCACCTATGACGGGTTCCGGCAGATCGTGGCCAGTAAAAACCGCTCCGATGCCGGGGAATCGGTCCCGGCGTGCGGGTTATTCCTTGAGGAGGTCAGCTACGCCGACGGGATCAGATTGGAACACGGATAGCACAGATTTATACTGATTTACACGGATTGAATCTGTGAAGATCTGTCTCATCGGTGTCATTTGTGTTCATATTCCGGATAAAATCGATTTGACAGCCTGGATAATTCCCCGGTGAGTAAGGCCGTATTTCTCCATCAGTTCCCTTGGCTCACCCGACTCCCCGAACCGATCGGGCATTCCGACAAACTTCAGTGGAACAGGGTATTCGCAGGCGACGACCTCGGCCACCGCACTTCCGAGGCCACCGGTAACCTGATGTTCTTCTGCTGTGACGATGATTCCGGTTTCCCTGGCAGCCCGGATGATCATCTCCCGATCGACCGGTTTGATGGTATGCATGTTGATCACCCGCGCATGAATCCCTTCATCTTTCAGCAGATAGGCCGCCTGCAGCGCTTCCCATACCAGATGGCCGGTGGCGATGATGGCACAGTCGTTGCCCGGATGGAGAAGCTGGGCTTTACCCACTTCAAAGGTCTGATGTTTGCTGGTGAAATCGGGCATTGCGGCCCGACCGAAACGGATGTATACGGGACCCTGTACATGATGGATCGCCTGAATGGTGGCAATTTTCGTTTGTGTGGCATCACAGGGTGACAACACGGTCATATTGGGAAGTACCCGCATGATAGCCAGATCTTCCAACGCCTGGTGTGTGGCTCCGTCGGGTCCGACGGAGAGTCCGGCATGGGCGCCCCCGATAACAACATGGAGGTTGTTATAACAGACCGAAACACGGATCTGGTCAGTGGTACGCAAGGCTGCAAAGACCCCGTAGGTGGCGAATACCGGGATCTTTCCCTCCAAAGCAAGTCCGGCTGCAACCCCCACACAGTTCTGTTCGGCAATCCCCAGGGAGATAAACTGACCGGGCAACTGTTCGGCAAACAGATTAACCCCCACCGATGTCGTGATATCGGCTCCCAGGGCGATCACCTCCGGATGCCTGAAGCCGGATGCCAGAAGACCTTCCCCGAAACCTGTCCGGGTTGGTTTGTCTCCCAGGTTGACATACTGTATGCTCATCTCTCCCCCTCCTCCAGTTCGCACAGAAACTGTCTGGCTTCCTCTTTCGATGGAGCTTTACCGTGCCAGGAATAATCCCCTTCGATGGATCTGATCCCTTTTCCCATCTTTGTGTAGGCGAGGATGATGCCCGGTTTCTCCGGGTCGTGTTGTGCCAGCTGGATACTGGATAGAACGTCGTGGTGGTTGTTTCCGTCGCATTCGACGACTTCCCAGCCAAATGCCTTCCATTTCTCTTTCAAAGGTTCCAGTGCCATCACCTTTTCGGTCTTGCCATCGATTTGCACTCCGTTCCGGTCGACGATTGCCGTGAGGTTTCCCAGGTTCAGATGGGCTGCTGCCATAGCGGCTTCCCAAACCGAACCCTCCTGTAGTTCCCCGTCGCCCAGGATGCAATAAACACGCCACGGACGAGCATCCATTTTTCCGGCAAGGGCTCTGCCAACCGATACGGAGAGTCCCTGACCCAGCGACCCGGCTGATAATTCCAGTCCGGGCAGGCCATGTTCCCGTCCCGGATGACCCTGCAGTCGACTCCCCAGTTTCCTGAGTGTATTCAACTCCTCTTCAGGGAAATAACCTGCATGGGCCAGCGTTGAATAGAGTACTGGCGCAACATGGCCGATGGAGAGAATGAGGCGGTCGCGATCAGGCCAGGAAGGATCAGCCGGATCATGGTTCATTACAGAAAAATAGAGGCATGTGAAAATATCGGCTATCCCCAGCGACCCTCCCAGGTGGCCTGATCCGGCCAGGGAAAGAGAAGTGATGACAGATCTCCGGATATCTGTTGAGATCTCCTGTAACAGGTCAGGATCGTGTACCCTGGGTTGGATCATGATCTACCGCATATCGATCACTTCCACGTGGGGGTAGTTGGCTTCCTGAAAAACAAAATCGGAGTCTTTCACAGGGACATCCGTCTGGAAACGGGTTACACGGTAGGTAAAAACATTCCCGTTGCGGTCGAATAGTTTAAACGATTTGATCTGTTTCAGTTTTTTATCGATGATCACAATTACCTTGGTATAGTT
>QYQJ01000059.1 GCA_007280875.1 Bacteroidota bacterium | reverse complement strand
TTTATTTACAATCACTAATTACCTATAGTAGAATGCAAACTTCAAATCGGATTCAAACAATAACATCCTGAATTTCAACAATGTAAAATATTTGAGGGAACAAAGAATTATAGGTAATTTAGCTTATGAAAATCGGTGATAAATTGTATTCGTTAATTGAGTTTGAGTGTGCTTCATTAAACAGCTATATAAAAACAGTGGGGCCAAAATAATTCCTATTCAACGATCCTTCTTAATTTTTTAATTTCTTAATTTCTTAATTTCCTAATCTTCACCACCTCCCCGCAATCCCTTCCCCACAAAACTTACATTTCCCATCCTGAATATTGTTTACCAGGATGGTGAAACCTTTTCGTTCCATGATCATTTTTTTACACTTCGGGCAATAGGTGTTTTCCGCGTCATTGCTGGGGACATTGCCGATGTACACGTACCTGATCCCGGCAGTGCGTGCGATGCCATGTGCCTCTTCGAGAACGGGGAGTGGAGTGAAGGGCAGGTTAGTCAATTTGTAAAGCGGGAAGAAGCGGCTGAGGTGCAGGGGTGCATTTTCCAGGCCGTTGTCCACCAGCCAGGTGCACATATCCTTGATCATCTGAGGTTTGTCGGTCCAGTTCGGAACTATCAGGTTGGTAATCTCGAGCCACACACCCATTTCATTCAGAATCTTCAGCGTCCGCAGGATGGGTTCCAGGCTTCCGCCGTTCAGCTTTTGATAGATCTCTTCGGAGAAGGACTTCAGGTTGATGTTGGCCCCGTCCAGGTAGACAGCCAGATCACGAAGGGGCTTTTCGTTGATATACCCGTTGGAGATAAAAACATTCTTTATGCCCCGTGCGTGTGCCAGTTTTGCGGAATCGAACATATACTCGTAGAAGGCAATGGGCTCGGAGTAGGTATAGGCAATGGACAGGGAGCCGCTGGCAGCTGCTTCATTTACCAGAGCTTCAGGGAACAGATCATAATTCTGCGTGTCGCGGGGGCTCACCTGGGATATCTCCCAGTTCTGACAATTCAGGCAGGCCAGGTTGCAACCCGCTATGGCAACCGAAAAGCTCTTCGAAGTGGGAAAGAAATGGAACAACGGTTTCTTTTCGATCGGATCCACATGGATCGAGCAGGGATTGCCATAGCCCAGCGTGTACAATTTCTCATCCCTGGCTACCTTGGTGCGGCAGATGCTCTCCTTCCCCTCGGTGAGTATGCACTGGTTGGGACAGATCTGGCATTTGACTCCTTTGGGTGTAAAAATGTAATAGGGTGACTCTTTGCTGTACCGGCCGAGACTGCCGGATAGAGATTCTGGTGATGGTTCCATGAGAATACTGTGTTTAGCCAATGTATCAAAGGAATGCAGCCCAAGTGCAACTCCTCCCATTCCAGCCAGGCTGCGGCGAAGAAATTCCCGTTTTGTGATGCGCTGGCTCATTTTCTCTAAACCGGGTGATGAGTTACAAAGATAATAAAAAACGAGGGACGAGGGACGAATGATGAAGGACGAAAGAATCTCCGAAGCAATTCGATTTCCGAATTTCCTAATTCCCTAATTTCCTCCCCGACAAGAAGAACCAACCCGCCGATGCGGTGTTGAGCAGGGCCAGCAATGCCAGGGACAGGGTGATCCCCAGCAGCGGGAGCAGGACAACTCCTGTCAGCAGAGCGCCGAGGGCAGAGCCGTAGAGGTCGCCGGCGTAGTTAGAGGCAGTGACCTTTTCTGTCCCCCCCTTGGAGATCAGTGCGGCAAAAGAGAAAACCAGTCCGGTAATGTAGGAGATCCCGAAGGAGAGCAGCAAGAAGGCACTGAAAACAAAGGCATCCGTTTGCTTCAGGAAGGGAACCAGGGTGATAAAGAGGAGGGTCAGGATGACGAAAGCGGCCAGGAGTAATTGAATCAGGAGGTAATTCCGGAGCGGATGTTTGCGGAAGAGGAGTTTTCGTGACGCGGCTCCGAGCGCCAACCCCAGCATAAACACCATGATCATGACGCCCAGTGCCTGGTAGACAAATCCAAAGGTAATCTGAAATCCCAGCAACAGGATCACCTCGGTAGAAGAGGTGGTGAAACCGGCCGCAAAGATCCCGGCATTGACCCGGTTGATTGCCAGGAAGGTGAGCACGACCAGCATAAAAATCATCCCCCCGATGAGGGTATAGTTCTGCCGGAAGTAGCTGAGCCAGTATGCCTGCTGGTAAAAATATGCTACCGGATGAAAATCGCGATTGATTCCGCTCTCTTCCGTCAGCTTGCCCATCACAAACCGACTCCTGTCCTGCAGCATCTGTTCATCAAAATAATAGGGATTGACATAATCAGTGGCAATGCCTTTCCTGCAGATCATGGTAGGGATAGCCAGTGAGAGGGAGTCGTCGGAGGCGAGGAAGTAATTCCGGCCCGAAGGCAGGATGATCACATTCCGGAAGTGGTTCTTGAGGGTATAGTAGATGGAGGAGTTCAGGTTCCCGGCCTCCTGGCTCACGTAATCGGATCCGGTCGGTAACGATAAGGAAAGGATGCCGTTTGCATGCATTCGCTGCTTGAGGACAGTAAAAAATTCATCAGTATAATAGCGGTTCAACTGAAGGGTAGATGGTTCAGGCAGGTTGATCAGCACCACGTCGTACTGGTTTTCTGTTTGGGTAATATAGCGCCGGGCATCGGCTGCGATCAGGCGGACCACCGAATCAACGTGGATCCCTTCCAGCGTATCGGCAATGACCATCAGGGCTGGATTCAGCTCCACATAATCGATCCGCACAGGCCGATACTTTAAAATCTGCGGAATGGCACCGCTAAGTCCCCCTGAGACCAGCAACACACGCTCCGGCCGGTCGTGCTGAACCATCGCAAAATGGACCGACTCTTCATCATTGATCACATTCCCTGAACTGAAGAGCAGGATCCCGTTTTCATATACATTCTGCTGGCCGTGCTGTTCAGTCACGATGACCCGACCATATGGGGTCTCCTGGTCGAACACCACTTCCTGATCTTCATACAGCAGCATCAGGCTGATCCCTTCAAACGAAATGGTCAACAATCCGTATGCAATGGCTCCGGCAACCAGGGGAATGACGATCCGGACGAAGAAGTTATGTTGAGCGAGTGCAAAGATGATCACACTTCCAAGGAAAATGACAGCTATTATACTCATCGACGGGAAAGAACCCATAGTCCACAACAAGATGAAATTCACCAGCCCTCCAGCTACCATACTCCCCAGCGATTCCATGGCATAGGCTCCGCCCAGTGGATTCCCTTTTGTTGTTTTAGGCACAATCGAAGCCAGCGCGGTGAAGAGAAAGCCGCTGACAAAACAGACGGGGGTTTGCAACAGCAGGGAAGAGTAAAAGATCTCACGCAAACCGACCATGGATCCGGTTGGAAATACCACGCTCCTCCACACATCCAGCTTCAGAACAGTAAGGACCGGGATCACCGAGAGCAGGATCATCAGGAAGAGGATAAAGGACTCCCGGTCTTTCATCTGCTGGGAGAACCTTCCGATAAAAGCTCCAAAACCCGTGATCAGCATCCAGTTAGCAAGAACAACACCAAATACGAGCTCGTTCCCCTGAAACACGTACAGGAACTCCCGTAACAGGTAAATCTGTGTGGAGATGGAGATAAAACCCAGGCCGAACAGGGCAGTATAAATTGCAAATCGTTTGTACATTTCGTACTTTTACCCTGGTTTAATTTCAAAAATAATGCAAACAACACGGTTTTCTTATATTTTGTTAATAAGCTTTATGTTTGGTTCACAACTTGGATGTTCATCCCAGAATCAGGATGCATCAGCACAAAAAAACGACCGGAAGCCCGCTGCAGCAGGCAGGTTCTATTCTGCCAATCCCACAGAACTCCGGACCATGATCGAAGATTTTTTCACCGACGCTACTCCCCGAAGAGGCACGCAAACAGCCGCGATCATTTCGCCCCATGCCGGCTATGTCTTCTCCGGCCAGGTGGCAGCGAGCGCTTTCAACCAGGTGGATCCCAACCGATCGTTCGACCATGTCTTTATTCTCGGATCCAGCCACCAGGTGGCCTTTTCGGGAGCTTCTATTTACAACCAGGGAGATTATGTGACACCGCTTGGGAAGGTGCCGATAGACCTCACCCTGGCCAACCGGCTGATCGAAGAAAATTCCGTATTCATGTACTACCCCGAAGCCGATAAATACGAACACAGCCTGGAGGTGCAGGTACCTTTTTTACAGGTGTATCTGAAAAAGCCTTTCCAACTGGTTCCCATCGTGTTAGGAACGCAGACCCACGAAACCTGCCAGAAGATTGCAGAAGCGCTGAAGCCCTGGTTCAACGAGCGGAACCTCTTCGTGATCAGCAGTGATTTCTCCCATTATCCGGCGTATGACGATGCTGTAGCAGCTGACCGGGCTACCTGCGATGCAATCGCCACCAACGATCCGGACCAGTTTTTGGAGTTTCTGGAGAAATACGGAAAAAAACATATCCCGAACCTTGCCACCAACTGCTGCGGCTGGACCTCCATCCTGACCCTCCTTTACCTGACATCCGGTAATTCTTCCTATACCTACACACCCGTATCCTACACGAATTCAGGGGATTCGAAGTACGGAGACAAACAGCAGGTGGTGGGATACTGGGCCATCGCGGTGAGCCGGAAAGGGAACGAGACCTCTGGAACATCGGAGTTTTCTTTCTCTGATAAAGACAAACAGCAGCTGCTGGAGATTGCACGGAACACGATCAATGGCTATATCCGCAACAAGAAGATCCCGGAGGTAGATGTATCCGGATTCTCAGAAAACCTGAACCTGCATGCGGGGGCTTTTGTCACACTGAAAAAAAAGGGGCACTTACGGGGATGCATCGGCCGGTTTACAGCAGATATTCCGTTATACAAAGTGGTTCAGGAAATGGCGATCGCCAGTTCTACCCAGGATTACAGGTTTCCAGCCGTCCAGGCCGACGAAATCGATCAGCTGGAGATCGAGATCTCGGTCCTGTCGCCCATGAAGCTGATCGGCAACATGGATGAGATCGAACTGGGACGACACGGAATTTACATCAAGAAAGGACGGTCTGCCGGTACCTTCCTGCCCCAGGTGGCTACCGAGACAGGCTGGAGCAAAGAGGAGTTCCTCGGACACTGTGCCCAGGAAAAAGCGGGGATTGGCTGGGACGGCTGGAAAGATGCAGAGGTATTTACCTATGAAGCGCTGGTATTTTCGGAATCGGAACTCAACGGCCACAAAGAGTGATATAGGGACACCAGGTACACCGTTCAGGATCAATGGTTTGCCTGAATGACTCTTCCGGATTATAGAGTTCCTCCAGAATGACCGAAAGGATCTCCCCCATTTTCATGATTTCTCGCGACCCGATGATTCTCGATGGTTTCTCTTCGTTCTCCCGGGGGACTGAGACAGTTATAAATCCGGCGCCCTGTTTCTTCAGCGAAAGGATCCCCGCATGCAGAAGATCACCGGCCTGCTGTCCGGCGAGAAGCCAGGCGTAGGTCAGCA
Organism: Bacteroidota bacterium; assembly: GCA_007280875.1. Classification (GTDB taxonomy): domain Bacteria; phylum Bacteroidota; class Bacteroidia; order Bacteroidales; family FEN-979; genus QYOJ01. The sequence continues at coordinate 971 of QYQJ01000059.1, read as the reverse complement.
GCTGAAATCCCTTATCCAGCACTGGTTCTGTAAGCAGAGCCTCCCACTCCTTAACGGCGACTTCTTTACTGTTGACGATGCCGGTCTTATAATCGATTACCCTAGTGATGCCACCGAGCCGATCGACCCGGTCCACAAATCCCTTTATCCTGATCTTCCGCTTCGTTCCATCCACCGGCAGGTCGAGGGATCCTGACAACGGCTTTTCCAGCATCGTCACGGTCAATGTCTCCCCTTTTCCGGCCAGCTCCTCCACAAGGGCTTTTTCCCTCCGGATGTAGTTCCGGATCATGATCTTTGCCACCTCAACCAGCAGCAGGTTCTTTCCTGCCGAGATGCCGTCGCCCTGGAATACCTCGCGGAAACCCTGCATAACAGCTTCTTCCACCAGCGGTTCCAGGGAACCAAGTGTGGATCCGGAGAGTGCCTTCCCCAGGAGTGGCTGAAAAAGACTCTTCAGGGCATGGTGAACAGCTGATCCCAGGATTCGCGGATCGATCTCATCTTCCGCCTCCTCGGGCTCTTTCAATTCCGCAATCTCAGAAAAATAAAAGCGCAGGGAGCAGCTGCGATAAGCATTCAGTGATGTAGGAGAAAAGCCGGAGACAGCTTTCGCAAGAAGCTTCTCCATCACGGTTTCATCTTTGACAATCTCAATGGCAGGGACCCCTTCTCCTTTTACCAGGGGGGTGACCAATACCTCTTTCCGGAGTGTGAGGGCCTGGCAATATCCTGGTAATTCGCTTTCGATCTGCCGGATAAAGCGACTCGGATCCCCTCCTCCCAGTTTTCCGGGCTCGGTATTATATAACAACCAGACGTGAGAAGCCCGTTGAATCAGCCGGTAAAAATGATAGGCATAAATGGCATCCTGTTGCCGGTAAAGTGGCAGGCGAAAATCGCGGCGGATATCATAAGGAATAAACGAGTTTACCTGCTTCCCTGATGGCAATATACCCTCGTTGCAGGAG
>QYQJ01000093.1 GCA_007280875.1 Bacteroidota bacterium | reverse complement strand
ATTCTATACCCTTGCTCCGCAAGTTTACCAACCCACATCCGGGAACATCCTGGAGTATTACCCGGATCCGGTAAACTCCCTGCTGTGGATCCGTTTTGCCTCTGCATCCTATTTCACCATTGAACTCATGGAAGGGGCTCCGGAACTGAAACCCATTTCAACGCTGAACCTGGAGGTCCGGCCGGCCGGGGATGCAAAGGTCCGGCTAATCATCACCTGCAACCAATCCTTCCGGGGAGAACTGAAACTGGTCTCTGTGACAGGACAAGAACTCCACCACCGGAAAATAACCGGGAACCCGGGTCAAACCGGGTACCTCCTTGACCTTTCCCCCTACGCCCACGGACTCTATCTGATCTATGTGGCCACCACAGCGGGAAGTGGCACGGTGAAAACCATATACTAGTTTTCAGTCGTAATGATACTTGCAGCCATATACGATGAGATCATCCCCAATAACCTGGTAAATTAGTCTATGCTCTTTATCAATTCGGCGGGACCATAACCCGGCCAAGTCATATTTAAGTGGTTCCGGCTTCCCTAGTCCCTTGTATGGGGTCCTCTGAATTTCTTTGATCAACAAATTAATCTTCTTAAGGATCTTTCTATCTTCAGCCTGCCAGGAAATATAATCCTCCCATGAAATCTGTGAAAAAATGATGTTCATCCCTCCTCAATTAATTTCTGTTGAAATGATTTTCCCGATTTTATTTGCCGGATGGATTCATACAACCTGTCAGCGTTTGCTTTGGAGCTAAGCAGATGAACCGTCTCGAGGATTGAGTTATATTCATCCAATGAAATTAGGACGGCACCATGGCCGGTACCGCGTTTGATGATTAACGTTTCATTATTCCTTTCAACATCATCAAGATATTGCTTAAGCTTGGTTCTGAACTCTGTAAAATTGGCAGCCTTCATTTTGTTACCCTTTAGGTTATTAATAAAGTACAAATATAAGTACTTTTTTAGTAACCCTCATTGCTGTTCCCTCATGGCTCGTGGCTACGTCAGCAATCATTCTTCCAACAGGTAGCGCTTCATTCCTTTTTCCTCTACCGGCTCCGACAGGATATGCGCCAGTATCTCCCGGTTCCCGAACCGGCGCAGGATCTCCTCCTTGGGGATCAGGGTCGGCCAGGTAGTGACGGTCGCCCGGAAGGAAGAGTAGCGGTAGCGGGAACAGTCCTCCACCAGCCCGTGTTTCCGGGCGTTCTGGTTGATGTAGCGGATCACCTCCCGCAATACGCTCTCCCGGCGAATCTCCACCCGTTTAAGCTTGAACCGGAACAGCTTTCCGTTCTGTCCGTTTCTCTTGTGATATCCTTTGGCGTAAGAGTTAAACAGTAGCGCAAATGGTTTGTACGGATTACCGTTCAGATCCTCTTTCAGCCGTACCAGGAAATGGACATGGTCATCCAGGATACAATAGGCCCAGGTCTCAGCGACCGGCACGACATGTGTTTTGTAAAGTTTCAGGAAGAACTGAATGGCCTCCTCTTCGGGGAACAACGGTTCCCCGTTTTTGGCGCGGTTGTAAATATGATAAAATTTACCCGGCTCCAGGATTGGTGTTTTCATGGCTTTTTTTAGCCATTAATCCGGTTTAGGGGTAAAAGGTTATACGGGAATGGTCAGTTTTTTACAAAATATTTTTCCAGAGTTATTATAAGGAACTCGTTTTGAATGGGTTTGGTGATATAATCGTCGCAACGTGTGCGGTCATCTGCTATTAACTCCATATTTTGTATATTTGTTTCGATAAGTAGAACAGGCGCCATGTTTAGAAAATCAAACAAAGAACCGCAACTTGATGCGTTCACCAGTGTCTCAACCATCCTGGAAAGCTCCGCATCAAGACAATACAATGATGAAAGTCATTGGCATAATCAATTCCGTGAACAAGTGGTAAGGCGTGTTGATGAGTCCATATTCAGGGTCTTATTTGACGAAACAATGGGAGCGCCTAATGCACCGGTTCCAGTATTGAAGAACTCAGGAGTCGTTTGCAACCCATTGGATTATTGATTTACAGATTGAACTTCTCTCAAAAGAAGCAATTTCCTCCTCCATTGTTCAGTCCCCACACGATCCTGACTGTACATACCGCAGCAAACGAGATCAACGGGTAATAAAATCTAAAAACGAAACTTTTGAATACTAGAATTTTAATCATCTTCAGCCGAGGTTTATTGTTAATCTTATTGTCATCTTCATTTTATGGTTGTCAAAAGACAAAAACGACAGGACCCTGGAACGAAAAATATGACTTTATTTATGATATTCCGCCAATTATTTTTCATTATAACCATGGAATCCTTGCAGGAAGTTATCCGCATTATCAAGAAACTACGGTAGTTCAATTTAATGATGTATGCAATTACTTGGGACATGTTTGTCTGTGTGGGGCAGGAGGCTATAAGATTTCTGAGATAGCAATAAATTCGTTAAAAAAACCTGAAGAAATCCTTGAGAGGGACGACTTTATACTGATTAGTAGCAGAGACCATACAATAAGCGATGTAATTTCTTTTGTTCTTGGCTGCAGAAGAAGAAATGACGCTGAAAAAAATCAGTATTTTATTGACCCCGACATTGAAGCCCCAAAGAGAGAATATCATTATTATATTGGCTATCCTCCACAAAAAAAAGCAGTTCATATCATTTATCGTAAGCATTTACTTATTGGAAATGAACTGATGGACAGATTGTGGAAAGTTGAACAGGCTTATGAAAAAAATCCTGCTTCCGTAAATCAAGCTGATTTAGAATTATATCAACAAACAATGTTCAATATGGTAAAAGATGTTCTGTTAGACCAAAAAAACGGTCTTTTTGATGTAGAATTGATTGATTATGATGAGTTCCTGTCAATTCTAAATAGATTAAAAGCAGGATAAGAAATTACGTTGGTTTTTCAACCCTTCCCGCAATCAAGAACAGGTTTATATTGAATTTGTCTGCTTGGCAATAATGTCCGTTTTAAACATTCATTCGTCATTCCTGCTTATTCATGGCATTGGCTTACGGACCACTCCGAAGCTCTTCTTTCCGTCCAGGAAAATTTCGCACGGAGCATCGAACCGGACATGACGGATGTATTCATTTTCCCATACCGCCGGCCTCTTGTTCAGGAAGTCCACATCGTAATAGCCCTCACCAATATGCGGATTGATGGTGAAATAGCCCACCCGGAAGGAGGTGAGGTTCTGAAAGAAATGGGTCCCCTGGCTGGGATCGATGCGGTAGTTTTCCAGGCTTGCCTCCACTATCAGGCGGGCAGCGGAGATCTGGGGCCAGCGGACCGGGATTCCCAGCCAGGGGTCGCTCGATCCCCAGCGTCCCGGACCGATCAGGATATAGTTCCGGTGTTCTTCTACGAAGCAGGTGTTCAGCGCCTCCAGTTGTCCGGTCAGGTCCCGGCTCCTGGAGGCATGAAAGGCTTCGGGTTTGACATACACAATGTCGCGGATATCCTTGATGATCCCGTTTCCAAGGGCAGTATCTGAGATCAGAATTGCATCCTCTTTCCGGATTTCATCCGGATTGAGGTGGATGGTCTCATCCAGGCCCACGATCGGACGGATCTGCAGCGCACTGAAAAGACCCGGCTCTCCCCTGGGTACATCCAGGTTGACGGCAAACTCGATCTCTATCGGTTTGTTCATTTCACGTTGGCCGATCTGCAGGATCTCTTTCACAATCTCTGCCAGGGGGAACGTATCGTGCGTCAGAATATTCGAAAAAGTGATCAATCGTCTCCCCGGGGTCAGGATCCCGTCCCGGAGAGCATGCGCATCGTAATCGTACGTGGAGGCCACCAGCTTTAATGCCGGATCGCTCTCGGCATCCTTGATCTTGAGCTTCAGCAGGTTGATCGTCTCATCGGGATCTGCATGGAAACTATCCGGGTTCAGGTCAAGAGCAAAGAAGGTCTTCTGGGTTTCGGTCAGGGCCATTTCCGGAGTGGATAACTGCAATACTTTTTTTGGATAACGCGGCGAGAAGCGGATACCATTCCCGCCGTCTACAATGTATTTACCCAACCCAAAAGCTATGTTGGCGATCCCGTCTTCGGGCTGCTCCGGGGCGATGGGATAGAAATTGATCGATCGGGCCACCCCGGAGATGGCAGGGTAAAACCGGTTTCCATACTGTTTGCCCGTAACCTCCTGCAATACGATGGCCATTTTCTCCTCATCAATCATGTTGAGGGTAGCAGCCATGTAAGCTTTGCTCTCGTGGAAATAGGCTGATGCATATACGCTCTTGATCGCTTCGCTCATTTTCTCGATCATGATCCGGTCATTAAAGCGGATATTCGGGATCATATAAGTGGAATAGATGCCTGCAAAAGGTTGATAGTGTGAATCTTCCAGCAGGGAAGAGGATCGGATGGCCACCGGGTTCCGGATGCAAGTGACAAAGGTGTAAAGGTCTTCGTGAATGCGAAACGGGAGCCTGGCACCGACAAAGATCTCCAGAATCTCCTGATCGCTCCGGTTCGACAGAGCCACCTCATAGAGGTTGTTCCCCTCCATGAACTCATCGAAGATATCCGTTCCGAGTACCACGGTACGGGGGATTGAGATCATCACATCCTTGTACTTATCGGTCAGACGGTTCCGCTTGATCAGCGAGTCAAGGAAAGCCAGTCCCCTGGCTTTCCCGCCGATCGATCCCTCCCCGATCCGGCCGAAGTGAAGGAACTCATCGTACCGTTCGCGGTCGAAATCGGCAATCACTCCCCGCGCCTTGTTTATGCGAAAGGCTTTGATGGAATCATAAATGTACCGTTTAGCCTCATCCATACTTTGAAATTCCGTTACCGACACCTCGGAAAACATTTCAGCGATCGGGAAGAGCGCCCTGGCATTGAGCCACTTGGAGAAATGGTTTCGTTGCATGTGGTAGCGCAGTGATTCGTCGGGGATCTCGAAGATCCGGTCCTGCATCGTCCGTAAATCTGCCACCCGGACGATCTCCTGGCCGGTTTTCGGATCTACAAAGACAAAATCGCCGAAGGAGAATCGTTCATTGATGTAATTCCTCAATTCCATCGACAGCGTCTTGGAAAGCTTGTTCACGAAGCCCACCTTCAGTTGCCTGGCAATCTCCCGGTACTCCTCATCGGACGACTGGAACAGCACCGGCATAAAAGCATCCTCATTCCGGATCTTCTCCACAAACCGGATCCCGGCTGCCTTGTCAATCTCTCCTTCCCGCCTGAAACTGATATCGGTGATAATACCCAGCAGGTTATGCTTGTATTTCTCCCACATCGCTGCAGCCTCTTCGAAGTTGGTGGCCAGCAGGATCTTAGTCCGGCCCCTCATCCGGAGCATCTTCTGGTGCTCATTCAGGGCCTCCGTCATAAAGGCCTTGGACTGCTTGAAAATGATCTTGTAAATATTCGGGAGATAACTCGAATAGAACCGGATGGAGTCCTCCACCAGGAGGATCGCCTGAACTCCCTGCTTTACATCCTGGTCGATGTTCATCCTGTCTTCGATGAGCTTGATGATCGCCAGCATGATATCGGCATTACCTAACCAACAGAAGACAAAGTCAATGGCGCTCAGGTCGTCCCGGTTCAGCTTGATACTGGACTCCCGTGAAAAAGGGGTCAGCGCTACAATAGGAATCTTAGGATACTTTTTCTTGATCCGTAGGGCCAGGTCGAAGGTATCCGACTGTTCAATGCTCAACATGGAGATCACGAGCTCCACCCGCTTATCTTCCAGTATAGTAAAGGCTTCCTCTTCGGATGTAACCTTGATGAACTGGGGCGGGTAACGCAGATTAAGCGAAACATATTCCATGAAAATCTGCTCATCGATGCGTCCGTCCTCCTCCAGCATAAAGGCGTCGTAGGTACTGGATATCAGCAGGACCTGGTAGATCCGCTTCTTCATCATCAGACTGAACTCAGTATCGAGGAAATAGTACTTGGCAGGATCCAGCTTCTTTTTCGTGCTCACGTGACAAGATTTGCGGGTATCAAATATAGTGAAATATCCAGTGGTGCAGTGGTGCAGTGGTGCATTGGTGAGGTGGTGAGTATTGTCATTGCGAGGAGCGGAGCGACGCGGCAATGGTGAGGTGGTGAGTATTGTCATTGCGAGGAGCGGAGCGACGCGGCAATGGTGAGGTGGTGAGTATTGTCATTGCGAGGAGCGGAGCGACGCGGCAATGGTGAGATGGTGAATCTGTGGTAAAAATACTTCCGAATTATCTGTCAAATGATCGTAGCTTTGATAAAAAAAGTATGATCAGGAATATCATTCTCGATTACGGCCATGGAGGGCTGACTTCCGATGGCACGTACACCACCGCTCCCGCCAAGATGCATACCTTCCCGAACGGGGAGATGGCCTACGAAGGGGTCATCAACCGGCAGATTGGAGGCATCCTGGAGATGCAGCTCCGCTATGACTTTTCGGACCAGGATAAGGACAAAGAAGCCGATTTTTATGTATTAAAGAAGACCAACTGTCCGGCCGTCCTGCTGGAATGTCTTTTTTTCGACAACTGGGATGACTTCAATTTCCTGAAAAACCCCGAGTTCCAGAAGGAGCTGGCCTGGCATATTTACCTGGGAATTATAGACTATGTCAAACCATCCTGAATAAGCATCATGAGAATGAGGAAAGCAGTATGATGTACACTACTT
>QYQJ01000049.1 GCA_007280875.1 Bacteroidota bacterium | reverse complement strand
CCCTTCTACCCCTAAATCCCCTGAAGGGGACTTACTTCCCCCTGTGGGGAAAAGCTCCCCCTTTAGGGGGCTGGGGGGTCCGGTGCAGTTATCAGTTGCGCGTAAGCGATTGCCAGCGCCAGTTTGCCGGTCCCTTCCGGACCGAAAAAGAGCTGAGAATGGCTTACCCGCTGGTCCAGAACGGTCTGGATCAGCTTTTGCTTGATTGATCTCCCTGCAGGAACTTCACTGAATTTCATCGTACTGCAAAAATAGGGATTTCGACGGATTGAGAGGTAGCAGACGCGGGACTACGACACCTTCGCACAGATGAACTCCCGGTTCATACGGGCGATGTTGGAGCGGGAGATCAGTTTGGGACATTCGGCCTCGCAGGCATAGGTGTTGGTGCAGTTGCCGAAACCCAGTTCATCCATCATGGCCACCATCTTCTTTACACGGTCGTTGGCCTCTACTTTCCCCTGCGGCAGGAGGGCAAACTGGGAGACTTTTGCAGATACAAAAAGCATGGCGGAGGCATTTTTACAGGCTGCCACGCAGGCGCCGCACCCGATACAGGCTGCAGCATCCATCGAGAGGTCGGCATGTTCCTTGCTGATGAGGATGCTGTTGGCGTCGGGTGCACCACCGGTATGCACGGAGATATAGCCTCCCTCCTGGATGATCCGGTCAAACGCGGTCCGGTCAACGATCAGGTCTTTGATCACAGGGAAAGGCTTCGCCCGCCAGGGTTCGATCACGATAGTGGCGCCGTCACGAAATTTCCGCATATGGAGCTGGCAGGTGGTAATGGCATCGTCAGGACCATGCGGACGGCCATTGATGTATAAACTGCACATACCGCAGATCCCCTCCCGGCAGTCGTGGTCAAACGCCACAGGCTCCTCATCATTCCCGATCAATTGTTCGTTCAGGATATCGAGCATCTCCAGGAAGGAGCAGTTGGGTGAGATATCATCCAGCCTGTAGGTGATGAATTTACCCTTCGCGCGTGTGTGCGGTTGTCTCCAGATTTTAAGTGTCAGGTTCATAATTTTTCCAATTCGTAATTCGTAATTCGTAATTCGTAATTATTTATACACCCTCTGTTTCACCTCAATCTCCTCATACTCCAACGGTTCCTTGTGCATGACGTATTCACCCGGGCCTTTGTACTCCCAGGCGGCGACGTACATGAAGTCCTTGTCGTTCCGGAGGCATTCGCCGTCCTCGGTATGGTACTCTTCACGGCAGTGGCCTCCGCAGCTTTCGTTCCGCTCCAGGGCATCCATGGCCATCAGTTCCCCGAGTTCAAGGAAATCGGCCACCCGGTTGGCTTTTTCGAGTTCGATGTTAAGGTCGTCGAGCTTTCCGGGGATCTTCACATCTTTCCAGAATTCGGCCCGCAGCTCCCGGATCTCTTTGATCGCCTTTTGTAACCCTTCCGCATTCCGGCCCATCCCCACGTATTCCCACATGATCTTACCGAGGGCTTTGTGGAAATGGTCTACCGATTTTGTTCCATTGATCGCCAGGAGCTTCTCCAGCCGTTCCCTGACCGCCTTTTCCGTCTGCACAAACTCCTCTTTGTCGGTGGAGATACGGGCCACCTTGATCTGGTCGGCCAGGTAGTTCTGAATGGTATAAGGAAGCACGAAATAGCCGTCGGCCAGCCCCTGCATGAGGGCGGAGGCTCCCAGGCGGTTGGCACCGTGGTCGGAGAAGTTGGCTTCACCGGCCACAAAGAGTCCCTGTACCGTGCTCATCAGTTCGTAATCCACCCAGGTCCCGCCCATGGTATAGTGGACTGCCGGGTAGATCATCATCGGGTTCAGGTACGGATCCTCGTCCACGATCTTTTCGTACATCTGGAAGAGGTTGCCGTAGCGCTCTTCGATCACGGGTTTTCCGAGCCGTTTGAGGGCATCGGCAAAATCGAGGTACACCGCCAGTCCGGTATCTCCAACCCCGTAGCCGGCATCACACCGCTCTTTGGCTGCCCGGGAGGCCACATCGCGGGGCACCAGGTTCCCGAAAGCAGGGTACCGTCGCTCGAGGAAGTAATCCCGGTCCTCTTCCTTGATATCATTCGCTTTGAGTGTTCCCTGCCGGATCTTTTCGGCATCCTCCTTGTTTTTTGGCACCCAGATGCGGCCGTCGTTCCGGAGGCTTTCACTCATCAGGGTCAGCTTCGACTGGTAGTCGCCGTGAACAGGGATACAGGTGGGATGGATCTGCGTGAAGCTGGGGTTGGCGAACCAGGCCCCTTTCCTGAAGATCTGCCAGGCAGCGCTTCCGTTCGACCCCATGGCGTTGGTAGAGAGGTAGAAGACATTTCCGTATCCGCCGGAAGCGATTATTACGGCATGGCCGAAATGACGCTCCAGCTCCCCTGTGATGAGGTTCCGGGCGATGATCCCCCGGGCCCGTCCGTCGATGAGCACCACATCCATCATCTCGTGGCGGTTAAACATCTCCACCGTGCCAAGCTTGATCTGGCGGCTCAGGGCGCTGTAAGCTCCCAGGAGAAGTTGCTGCCCGGTCTGGCCGCGGGCATAGAAGGTGCGGGAGACGAGTGCGCCTCCGAAAGAGCGGTTGTCGAGCATCCCGCCATATTCCCGGGCAAAAGGAACCCCCTGGGCCACGCACTGGTCTATGATGCTGCCGCTCACCTCCGCGAGGCGGTAAACATTGGCTTCCCGTGACCGGTAATCCCCTCCTTTGATGGTGTCGTAAAAAAGGCGGTAAGTGCTGTCGCCGTCGTTGGGATAATTCTTGGAGGCATTGATCCCTCCCTGGGCAGCGATGCTGTGAGCCCGGCGCGGACTATCCTGGTAACAGAAGATCTTGACTTTGAAGCCCAGCTCCCCCAGGGAGGCTGCGGCTGAAGCCCCGGCCAGGCCGGTCCCCACCACGATCACATCCAGCTTCCGTTTGTTGGCCGGATTGACCAGGTTCTGATGTGCTTTGTAATGGGTCCACTTAGCTGCAACAGGACCCTGCGGTATCTTTGAATTTAATTCTGCCATAATGCCTAACTGAAGATTAAGAAATAGAGAGGGATGATACTGAAACCAAGGGGGATCAAAATCGAATACGCAGTACTGAAGCCCTTGATCCAGGGGGTATAGCTATTATGTTCCAGCCCCAGCGTTTGAAATGCCGCACCGAACGCATGATTCAGGTGAAAGGCCAGCACGGCCATCAGCACGATATACAGGATGGAATAAAAGGGTTGCTCAAAAAGCCATCGGGCACCCTGATAAAAATCGGGCTCACCCCCTTCCAGCAGGGGGACCGGACTCTTCACCCACCCCAGCTTGATGAAATAGAAGTTCATGAAGTGGATGATCAGGAAGATCAGGATGATGCCCCCGGTATAGATCATGTATTTACTCAGAAACGGGGTCACCGACCGGTTGGAGATCCTGTACCGTACCGGCCGGGAAAGCCAGTTTTTCAGCTGGAGGATGATCCCCAGAATGATGTGGAAGATAAATCCGGCAAAGAGAACGACCTCGAAAATTTTGACCACGTAATTGGTTCCCATGAAATGGGCTGCTTCATGAAACCATTGGCCGTCATCGGCACGAAGCAGACAGAGGTTGATGCCCAGATGGACCACCAGGAAGACCATCAGGAATAAACCCAGCAGGGCCATCCAGATCTTCTTGGTGATGGACGAGAATTGCAGAAAGGATACAGTCATGATGAAGGATTAATAGAGATACCGAACAAATTTAGAAGATAATTTTTGTACCTTCGACACCTTGAACCTTATTTTATTCATATTTTAAACCAATCTAAATTATGTTTCCATCCAGCATCTACAAAGACAGACGAAACCGTCTCCGCCAGGAGGTTCATGGAGGGCTCATCTTTTTCCCCGGGAACCAGGAGGTGTCGTTCAATTACCTGGCCAATACCTATGCGTTTCGCCAGGACAGCAGCTTTCTCTATTTCTTCGGACAGGATCAACCCGACCTGGCCGGAGTGATGGACCTGGACACCGGGAAGGATATTTTATTCGGAAATGATGTAGAGATCAGCGACATCATCTGGATGGGGCAGCAGCCTTCCATGAAGGAACGGAGCAACAACGTAGGGGTAGCTGATACCCGTTCGATGAGCGAGCTGGAAGGAGTGTTGCACCAGGCACTCTCCTCCGGAAGGAAAATCCATTACCTGCCTCCCTATCGGGGGGAGACCATCATCCAGATCTCGGAATTGCTGGCACTGCCCCTTGCCGGGGTGCGGAATCAGGCATCTGAAGAGCTGATCAGGGGAGTGGTGAAGCTGCGGATGAAAAAGGACCTGCTGGAGATCCAGGAGATGGAGAACATGGTGGATGTGGCGTGGCTGATGCATACTACTGCCATGAAGATGGCCCGTCCGGGAACGATCGAAAAGGAGATCGCCGGCACCATCGAAGGGATTGCCCTCTCGCAGGCCAACGGAGTCTCTTTCCCCATCATCCTGACCATTAACGGACAGACCCTTCACAACCATTACCACGGCAATATCCTGATTCCTGATCGTATGCTGGTTGTCGATGCCGGAGCCGAATCGGAGTACCATTATGCCAGTGATATCACCCGCACCGCCCCGGTGGGAGGGGAGTTCTCCCGGCGGCAGAAGGATATTTACGCCATTGTGCTGGCCGCCAACCTGTCTGCCATCAAAGCGCTCAAACCCGGCGTTCCGTTCCGGGATATCCATCTCCTGGCAGCCCTGGAGATCACCAGGGGGCTCACTGCACTGGGGATCATGAAGGGAAATGTCGATGAAGCGGTCAGCCAGGGGGCACACACGATGTTCTTCCCGCACGGTCTGGGGCATCCCATAGGACTGGATGTGCACGACCTGGAAGGACTGGGTGAAAATTTTGTGGGGTACGACAAAGAGACCGAACGCAGCAAGGAGTTCGGATTAGGCTTCCTGCGGTTTGGGAGGAAGTTGCAGGAACACTTCGTAATGACCATCGAACCCGGGATCTACTTCATTCCCGAACTGATCGACCTCTGGAAAGCCGAAGGAAAACATGCCGATTTTATCAACTACGACGTGGCAGACACCTACAGGGATTTCGGCGGGATCCGGATCGAAGACAACGTGTTGATAACCGACAAAGGTTCCCGTGTGCTGGGGAAACCTATTCCGAAGACCGTGAGTGAGATCGAGGAGGTGATGGCGGGATCCTAGATGCTGGATCCTAGATCCTGGATGCTGGAGCTGGGTGCCAACTGCCAACTGCAAACTGCCAACTAATATGAAAACCATTCAGTTCAAGGGCAAAAAGATCGCCTTCGTTGACCATGGGCAGGGGCCGTGTCTTGTGCTTCTTCATGGATTTACCGAATCATCCGGTATCTGGAAGCAGTTTATCCGGCATCTGTCGAAGAGGTTCCGGGTGGTGGCCATCGACCTGCCCGGTTTCGGGAAGAGCGACTGCGTGGCCGAAGTCCATACGATGGAGGGGATGGCCGGGGTGGTCAAAAAGGTGCTCCGGGAGCTGGGAATCAAACGGTGTGTACTGGCCGGCCACTCCATGGGCGGCTATGTGACCCTTGCTTTTGCCAGGATCTATCCCTCCCTGCTGAAAGGGATCTGTATTTTCCATTCCCATCCCTTCGCCGATACGCCCGAAGCGCGGGAGCAACGCGATCGGGCCATCGAAGTGATCCGTGCTGATAAGTTCAACTTTGTCCTGCAGTTTATCCCTACCCTTTTTTCCGATGATACGCGGGAAACCTACCGCAGGCAGATCGATGCCTTGATCGGAGAGGCTGCCGCCCTCCCGAAAGAGGCGATCCTGGCTGCCATGCTGGGAATGCGGGACCGGCAGGACTCCACCGGGGTGTTGAAAAACCTGAAGATCCCTGTGCTCTATATCCTGGGGATGAAAGACTCGAAGATCCCGGTCGACCGTGCCGGAGAGATGATCCTCCTTCCCCTCCATTCCGAATCCCTGATCCTGAAGAACGTCGCACACATGGGATTCTATGAAGCGCCGCGGGTAACCAGGCAGGCGCTCGGGGATTTTGTTACCAGATGCCAGATGCCGGATGCCAGATGACAGGCATCCGGTATCCGGTATCTAGCGGTAGAACCCCATCTCCTCCACATACTCCCACACCTTGGCCGGGAGGAAATACTTCATGTTTTTTCCTTCCCGGATGCCGTTGCGGATGAAGCTGGAGGAGATCTCGATCAGCGGGGCGTCTACGAAGGTAAGGGAAGGATGCAGGCTGAAGGGGACTGAGCCATTATAGAGCCGGGGATAAATGTACAATTGATACTGGTCGAGGAGTTGCTCGTAATTTTTCCATTTGTGAAAGGTAGGAAGGATATCGGTCCCGGCCAGCAGGATGAATTCATGGGTGGGATACCTCTCCTGCAGGTAGGTGAGGGTATCGATGGTGTAGGAGGGCTCCGGGAGGTGGAATTCGATGTTGGAGGCCTTGAATCTGGGTTCGTCCTCCACGGCTACATTGACCATATAGAGGCGGTTGAGATCAGAGAGCAGGGTCGCCTTCTCCTTCAGCGGATTGTGGGGGGAGATCACGAACCATACCTCCCGGATATCGGTAAATTCCACCATGTAGCTGGCGATCATCAGGTGACCCAGATGGATCGGGTTGAAAGAACCGAAAAAAAGGCCGGTCCTGGTAGATTTTTTCATCATAGGGTCGTCATTTGCGAGGAACTCAGTCCTCAGTTGGCAGTTGGCAGTTGGCAGCATCCAGAATCCAGTTCCTGACAAGTTTCTCTACCTCCTTTATCGCTCTCTCCAGGTTGTCGTTTACCACGATGCAGTCGAACTGCGGGGCGTAGGTCATCTCCTTTTCCGCTTTGGCGAGGCGTTTTTGCAGGCTCTCTTCACTGTCGTTTCCCCGGTTCCGGAGACGCTCTTCGAGCACCTGCAGGGAGAGGGGCTTTATGAAAATCGACAGGGCCGACGAGGCAAAATAGATCTTCAGGCTGACACCTCCCACCACGTCGACATCGAAAAGGGGAACCTTTCCTTCCCGCCGCAGCCGCTCCAGCTCCGACTTCAGGGTCCCGTAGTAGCTTCCCGGGTAGACCTCCTGCCACTCCACGAATCCGTTCCATTTGATCTTTTTCCTGAATTCATCGACAGAGAGAAAATGATAATCCACCCCGTCAACCTCGTTGCCTCTTGGTCGCCTGCTGCAGGCCGAAACCGAGAAGCCGAGCTGCGGAAACCTCTCCATCAGGTGATGGACGATGGTCGATTTTCCGGCGCCGGAAGGGGCGGAGATGATGATGGCGATCATACTATATTCAGTAATTGTTCCTTTATTTTCTCCAGTTCATCCTTCATCTGAACGACGATCTTCTGGATGCCGGCGTGGGATGCTTTGGAGCCCAGGGTGTTGATCTCACGCCCCATCTCCTGGCAGATAAATCCCAACTTCTTGCCCTGCGATCCGGTATCGTTCACCGTCTCCAGGAAGTAGTCACAATGCTTCTTCAGACGCACCTTTTCCTCCGTTACATCCATCTTCTCGAAGTAGTAGATCAGTTCCTGCTCAAACCGGTTTGCATCGGCAGGGGCTGCTGTGCCGGAGGTGAGGTACTGATCGAGCGACTTCCGGAGTCCGTTCCGCACCAGCTCCTTCCGTTCAGCATCCAGCGGATCGGTCTGGCCGAGGAGATCCAGGATGCCATGCACACGGACTGTGATATCTTCCAGCAGCACCGCACCCTCCTTCGCCCGGCAGGCTTCCAGCTGGGCCAGTGCCTGAAGGGTTTTGGCACGGATCTCCTCCCATTCCGCCGGATCGATCTCCTCGCTTTCGGGCCGGAGGACATCCGGCATCCGGATCACCAGCGGAAGCAATCCATCGGGATTCTCCTCCCGCACCTCCTGTTGAAGCTCTTTCAGGGCTTCGTAGTAACGGCGGGCCAGTGCCTTGTTCAGCATGTACCCGGTGGCATCCCCTGTGGATTCGGCTGAGATGAAAAGGTCGATCTTTCCACGCTGGAGAGACGAGAGCATCGTCCGGATATCCAGCTCCCGCTCCCGGAACCAGGAAGGGATCCGGATATTGAGATCGAACCCTTTGCTGTTGATGGATTTGATCTCGATGGTGAGGTGTTTCCCGGGCAGTTCGGCGACCGCTTTCCCGTATCCGGTCATGGATTTGATCATGCCAGCCAATTTCAGACAAAGCTACGAAAAAACATTTTTTATACCTTTGGTATTCAGTTGGATTTGCAAACCTCAACCTGTTCAACCGCCATGGAATTTCTGGTCATCGACGACGCATTAAAGCTTTATAATCTGATGCTCAATGATATAGAAAATGCATCCTCCTATATCTACCTGGAGACCTACAAGTTTTCGAACGACCACATGGGGATCAAATTCAGGGATGTGCTCACCCGGAAAGCTGCTGAAGGGATCATGGTGAAGCTCCTGATCGACTCGTGGGGACGGGGGCCGGTTTCGGAAACGTTCTTCTCGGAGCTGATCGAACTGGGTGGCGAAGTCAAATTTTTCGAAAAGATCAAGATCAGCTCCGATCTCTTCACCCGGGGACACCGTCGCGACCACCGGAAGATCCTGGTGATCGACGACGGGATCTCCTACATCGGTTCGGCAAACATCACCGGGTACAACATCAACTGGCGGGAACTGGTACTCCGCTTCAAAGGCGAGATAGCTCCCACCTTCCGGAAGGTTTTCGAACAGAACTTCGAGGCCTTCAATCCGTATTACATCAAGGATAAACTGAGTTACAGCCGGAACATGAAATTCGGAGACTATGAGATTGTCCGCGATGTGCCCTCCATTCCGTTGCAGCGGCTCAAGAAGAAATACACCCAGCTCATCCGCAGCGCCCGGACCAGCATCCTGATCGAAACCCCCTATTTTCTGCCCGGTTTTTTACTGCGGAAGGCCCTGATGGATGCCGGGAAACGGGGGGTGGAGGTACAGGTGATCATGCCGAAGCACTCCGATGTACGGATGGTGGATATCCTCCGGAATAAATACTTCGGGATGATGCACAAGAGCAATGTGCAGCTGCTCTTCTACACCCCGCATAACCTGCATGCCAAGCTGATCCTCATCGACGGGAAGATCTTTTCCGTCTCTTCGGCCAATTTCGACTACCGGAGCTTCCGGTACCAGTATGAGATCGCACTGATCGGGCAGGAGCCGGAGATCCTCAGGCAGCTGAAACTTCATGTACAGGAGACCCTCCGCCATTCGGAGATGTTTGACCACCATCGCTGGATGAACCGCCCCAAGATCGAGAAGATCTTCGAGTACATCCTGCTGCCGTTCAGGCATTTGTTCTAGATGCCGGATGCCGGATGCCGGATGCCAGATACCGGATGCCAGATACCAGATGCCAGATACCAGATAATTGGATAATCAGAGCCTTTGGTTTTATCTCCGACGTTGAACGTCTCACGTCTCACGTTTCACGTCTCTCGTCCCTCGTCTTGCTTCGTCGCTCTGCTCCTCGCAATGACATTCTTCGTCCCTCGTCCCTCGACCCTGTTCCCTTCGTCTTGGCGGTCACCAGCCACACCCCGGCAAAGATCAGGATGGCGGCCACGACCTTGGGCAGGGTGATGCGCTCCATGCCGACCGTGACGGATGATACCGCTGCCAGCATGGGCTGAAGGTAGGAGTAATAGCTGACCGCCGTAGGGGTGAGGATCTTCAGGGCGAAGTTAATCAGAAGGTACACCACGAAGGTCGTGAGAACGATGATGTATCCCAGGGCGATCCAGGTGTACCAGCTGAATCCGGCAAAGGAGATGTTCAGCATCGACCGGGCCGAAACCGGTATGACGAACAGAAATCCGAAGAGGGAGACCCATTTAAGGATGGTGACGGTATGGTATTTCAATACCAGGGGTTTCAGGATGACCAGGTAGAGGGCATAGCAAACCATATTCAGCACCAACAGGATGTTTCCCAGGGCCGGCCGGCCTCCAAACTGCAGGTGGCGGCCCCAGAGGATGAGGATCAGGGCCCCGCACATCCCCAGCAGGATCCCGCCCAGCTTCGTCAGGGTGATCTTTTCACGGATCATCAGGCTTGCCAGTATCAGTACGATAATGGGGGTGGAGACATGGATGACCGATGCATCCACCGGCGTGGTGAAATTGAGGCCTGTGTAAAAGAGGGTAATGTTGAGGGTGAATCCCAGCAATCCGCACAGGGCCAGTTTCCACATGTCGGCCCGCTGCACCTTCTCACGGGGGAAGAAACCCTGGAAAATCCAAAAGAGGATTACTCCTCCCAGCAGCCGCAGAAAGACCACCTGCCATGGCGTAAGGCTGACCGGCATCAGGCTTTTGGCAATGCTGTAATGGAGGCCGAAGATGACCGCTACGGCCAGCATCGAAAGGTGGGCCCTGGTAAAGTGGGAGAGATCGCGGTTCATGGGAGCAAAAGTATCTATTTTTTTTCCTATTTTCGGTGGTGATTCTTTGATCTTCCGACCATGAACAAACCCATGCTGACCAGCGTTGCCCTGCTCCTTGTCCACAGGCCAGCTACCTCATCCCCATGCCCCTTCTCCACAGGCTTGCCACCTCATCCCCATGCCCCTTCTCCTGAAGGAAAAGGGGGGATATTCCCTCTCCTTGAGGAGAGGGTTGGGGTGAGGTGGATTCCCGGAGAGCGGCATTGTCGTTTTGTCAGTATCTATAGGCATTTTGTGTCATTTTGACGCTTTCCGGATGAAGAACCAGGCTGTTCATTGTGCGGTATAAAATTTGACCTCCGCAAGGCAGAAAACAAAAAGTAAGTTTATAACATAAAAACAAGGAGGATTACGTTATGGCAATTATCAGATGGCATCAGAGAAATCCGCTGGCCGACATCGTGTCGAACTTTTTCGACAACGATTATGCCGATTTCTTCGGCAAACGCGCCTGCGACCCTTCCGCCAACATCATTGAGAAGCAGGAAGGCTTCGAGCTGGAGATAGCAGCTCCCGGATTGAGCAAAGATGACTTCAAGATCAACCTGGAGAATTCGGTACTGACCATCTCTTCGGAGATGGAGGACGAGAAACGGGAAGAGGGGAAGAACTACACCCGTAAGGAGTTTTACTACGGATCGTTCAGCCGCTCCTTCACCCTGCCCAAGTCGGTGGATATCGAAAAGATCAAAGCCGATTACAAAGAGGGAATTTTACGGATCGACCTTCCGAAACGGGCCGAAGCAAAGCTCGAAGCGAAAAAAGAGATCAGGATCTCCTAAGTTGATACATACCCCTAAGTCCCCTGAAGGGGACTTACTCCCCCTTTAGGGGGCTGGGGGGTTACCCGCAGTGCAGGAACCGGTTCACTAGGCGCATCACCTCTTTCTCACTCTCTTTGATATTCTGGCGGAGGTGCTGGTCGTCGAAACTTTTCAGACGCAGGATGACGCCGTCGATGATCTTTTTCGGGAAGACCCCTTTGGCCTGGAAGACGCCACGCTGGCTTTCCAGGGCTTCGGCAGAGGCCCAGCAGGAGGTGGGAAGGTGCTGCAGTTCACCGGCGCGTTTTTTAAATTTGTCGTCAAAGATGTTGACGTCGACGTAGGTCGTTTGTGCGAACTCCAGGGCATTTTTCATCTCGAAGCCCTGACGCGCGGCCACAGCCAGGCCGGCACAAAGCAGGTAGATGTCGGCCGAGCCATCGGGACTGCGGAACTCCACGGTCTGCTTGTCGTGGAAGTTGTTCTGCCGCTTCTCTTCCAGCGGGTTGGCATCAATGAACATATTGTTCTGGGGGCCGGTCCAGCCCAGGGGTACCCGGACCAGCACCGAGCGGTTGCGATCGCCCCAGCAGATGGCAGTAGGGGCTTCCTGGTGCGGGACCAGCCGGAAATAAGAGGTAGGGATGGTGTTCCCGAACGCGGTGAGCGACCGGGCCAGGGTAAGGTACCCGGCAATCGCCTTCCGGGCATAGCCGGACAGGATACCGTCCTGCAGCATCACGCTCTTCCCTTTTTTCAGCAGGCGGGTGTGGATGTGCATCCCGCTGCCGGCTTTCCCGGTAGTGATCTTGGGGGCAAAGGTGACGGTCACACCCTGGCGGTAAGCCAGGGACCGGAGGATCCACTTCGCGATGAGCAACTGCTCGGCGGCATCTTCCAGCTTCACGGGGATGAACTCGATCTCGTTCTGCTCGTACAGCAGCCCCGATTCGGTGAAGGTGCCCACTTCGGAGTGCCCGTATTTGATGGTCCCGCCGCAGCTGGCAATGGCACGCATGGCCTCGGTCCGGAGTCCTTCCCATTTGCAGAAGGGAGAAGACTCGTGGTACCCGCGCTGATCGGCCGCTTCATAAAGCGGATCCTTTTCGCTGATCACATAGTATTCCAGTTCGCCCATCACCTCGAAATCCAGTCCGGTGGCAGATTTCAACTCCTGGTGCGCCTTCCGCATGATGTATTCCGGAGAGCTTTCAAAGGGGTTGCCGTCCTTGTCGTAATAGGAACAGAGGATATCCAGGGCCGGGATCTCCGAAAAGGGGTTGAGGAAAGCGGTACGGTACCGGGGGATCACGTAGAGATCGGATGAACCGGGTTCCACGAAGTAGGGGAAGAGGCTGGATCCGTCGACCCGCTCCCCGGCACTGAGGACAGCATCGAGGTGCTCGCGGCTCTTGATGATGAAATTGAGGGTCTTGAGCCGGCCGTCAGCGCCGGCATAACGGAAGTTGACCATCTGGATGCCGTTTGCTTCGGCAAAACGGATCAGATCGGCCCGGGTGAAATCGTCGGATGGTTTGTCGAGGTAGCGGATGAGCGGATTCGGATTCAGGACAACGGCGTCGTTCATAACGGATTATTTCTTATCGGTTCGGGGGGAGCAAAAGTAAGAATTTTATATTATTTTTGAGCCATGACCCCTGCCTGGAACGAAGTGCTCTTTTTCTCCCTCTTCCTGGTCTTCATCTTTTCGATGCTGGCCCTCGACCTTGGGGTATTCAGCAAAAAAACGCACCGGCCCGGTTTCAGGGAAGCAGTCACATGGACCTGCGTCTGGGTCGGAATATCCTTTCTTTTCTATATTTTCCTGGTCCATTTCGGGAATATCCTGCACGGGCTGGAAACGGTGCAGGATGTGGCGGCACGCGTGCTGGAGTACAAGCACCCCTTCCCCCTGCCTGACGGAACGGACGATGCCGCGGCCATCGGGCTTTACAACCGGAACCTTGCCCTGGAATACCTCACCGGCTACCTGATCGAATACTCCCTCTCGGTCGATAACATCTTTGTGATCATCCTCATCTTCCTCTCCTTCAACATCCGGCAGGAGTATTATAAAAAAGTGCTCTTCTGGGGGATCCTCGGCGCCGTGCTGATGCGATTCCTCTTCATCTTTGCCGCCTCGGCGCTCCTTCACTATTTCGAATGGCTGTTTGTGGTATTCGGAGGACTGCTGATCATCCTGGGTGGAAAAATGGGCTACGAATATATCTTCCACCGGCACAAAACCACCATCGATACGCAGCATCACCCCATCGTCCGGTTTGCCTCGCGGTGGTTTGCCGTAACACGCGACGACCATGGCGAGAAGTTCTGGATCCGGCAGCAGGGAAAGCTGGTGCTGACGCCCTTGTTCCTGGTACTCCTCATCATTGAGTTCACCGATGTGCTGTTTGCCGTGGATTCCGTTCCGGCCGTATTCTCCGTTACAAAAGACCCCTACATTGTTTTCTTTTCTAATATCTTTGCCATCCTGGGGTTACGCTCTCTCTTTTTTCTGCTGATGAATGTGATGAACCGGTACGAAGCACTCAAAGTTGGACTTGCGGTGTTGCTGGCCTTTGTCGGACTGAAGATGATCCTGAATCATTTCGGCCGGATGCCGCTCACCACACCCGAATCCCTGCTGATCATCGCAGGCATTCTTACCGCAAGCATCGCAGCCTCGGTACTCAGGGACTGGTTCCTGAGGAGAAAACGCAACAGGACAACACCAACACATTGAAAAAGAAACAGGAAGAGATACTGGAGAACCGGGAGATTGAGATCCGCCTGCTGATCGAAGCGATCTACCTGAAGTATGGCTACGATTTCCGGAACTACTCGCAGGCGCATGTCAGGCGGCGGATCCTGAACCGGTTCAAGCTGTCGGGATTAACCTCCATCTCGGAGATGATCCACCGGGTGCTCACCGACGATGAATTTGTGGAGAAGATCCTGATGGACCTCTCCATTACCGTGACCGAGATGTTCCGGGACCCGAGCTTCTACAAGGCGTTGCGACAGAGTGTGCTGCCGGTGCTGCGGACCTACCCCTTTGTGAAGATATGGCACGCGGGGTGCGCCAGCGGTGAAGAGGTT
The DNA here is from genome assembly GCA_007280875.1 of Bacteroidota bacterium. GTDB lineage: Bacteria > Bacteroidota > Bacteroidia > Bacteroidales > FEN-979 > QYOJ01. The sequence goes on along the minus strand of QYQJ01000049.1, from coordinate 4,710 downwards.
TACTCCATGGCGATCATGCTGAAGGAGGAGGGGCTGCTGCACAAGACCCAGATCTACGCCACCGACTTTAACCCCATCATCATCCGGCATGCCAAGAAGGCGGAATACCCGGTAAGCCGGATCAAGGAGTTTACTGTCGGCTACCAGAAAGCCGGAGGGAGAAGCTCCTTTTCCGACTACTACAAAGCGGATGAAGAGTCGGCCCGGCTCATCGATCCCCTCCGGAAAAACATCGTCTTTGCCCATCACAATCTGGTCACCGACAGCGTGTTTGCAGAGGTGAACCTCATCGTGTGCCGCAATGTGCTGATCTATTTCAACCGGGAACTCCAGGATAAAGTGATCGGACTCTTCATGGAGAGCCTTTCCGGCGGGGGATTCCTCTGCCTGGGATCGAAGGAAAACCTGCAGTTTTCATCACATTTTTCTGCCTTTGAACCGGTTGTTGAGCAGGAACGTATTTATATTAAAAAATATTCTTCGTAATTTTATGCGTTGGTGGTGACTAAGAAAACCTATCAGGCGGTTGTGATCGGATCTTCGGCGGGTGGTCTGAATGCTCTCAAAACCCTCTTCGAAGCCCTCGACGAACGGTTTCCATTGCCGGTGATCATTGTGCAGCACATGAGTCCTGATGCCGAAAACTACCTCCCTTCATTCCTGGACAACATGAAAAAGATCCGGGTGAAGGAGGCGGATGAGAAGGAGATCCCCCAGCCCGGGACCGCGTATATAGCCCCTCCGAACTACCATCTTCTGATGGAGCATAACGGTTCCTTCACCCTGACGGTCAGCGAACGGGTGAACTACGCGCGGCCTTCGATCGATGTGCTGTTTGAAACGGCCGCGGAAGCTTACAGGGAGAAACTGATCGGCATTATCCTCACAGGTGCCAACAACGATGGCAGCCGGGGATTGAAAAAGGTGAAAGAGATGGGAGGAATGGCACTGGTGCAGGATCCTGAAGAGGCGGAATCCGATGCGATGCCCCGCGCGGCCATGGAAGCGGTGAAGGTGGATCAGGTGTTGCCGTTAAAAGGAATTGCAAACTTTTTGAATACATTGATATGAATGTGAAACCGAAAGTGCTGATTGTCGACGACCGGGTCAGGAACCTCATCGTTCTGGAGGAGATGCTTGCCGATCTGGGTATTGATCTGGTACGGGCCACCTCCGGCAAGGAGGCCATTGAGAAAACCCGCAATACCGAGTTTGCCCTGGTGTTGATGGACATCCGGATGCCCGGCATGGATGGCTTCGAAGCCGTGGAGGAGATCCGCAAAGATCCGCGGAATGAGCTGCTCCCCATCATCTACATCACCGCCTTTTACCACGAAGACTATTACAAGGTGAAAGGGATCAGGACCGGCGCGGTCGACTTCATCACCAAACCGATCATCCCGGATGTACTGCAGGGCAAGGTGACGGTATTCACAAGGCTTTACAGGCAGCGGAAGAACCTCGAGGAAGAGATCCTGTGGCGGGAACAGATCGAAAAGGATCTGAAGAAGGCAAAGGAGCTGGCCGAGGATGCCACCCGTGCCAAGCAGAAGTTTCTGTCAAACATGAGCCACGAGATCCGGACCCCGCTGAATGCCATCATCAACACGGTGAACCTGATGCATGAAGGGGATCCGCAAGCCGAACTGCTGGACAACATGGAGATCCTGAAATTCTCGGCCGACAGCCTGTTGCAGATCGTGAACGACATCCTCGACTATTCCAAGATCGATGCCGGAAGGATCGAGTTCGAAAAGGTGGAGTTCGAGATGCGGAAGCTCCTCACGGGAGTGAAGCAGAGCTTTGATTTCGAAGTGAACCGCCGGAACCTGAAGATGGATGTCAGCCTGGATGAAAGCATTCCAATGGTGGTGCTCGGGGATTCGGCCCGGCTCACGCAGATCCTCATCAACCTGGTGGGGAACGCCGTGAAATTTACCGAAAAGGGGCACATCGCCATCGAAGCCAAACCGGTCAAACGCCATAACTCACTGATCGATATCGAATTCCGGATCACCGATACCGGCATCGGGATCCCTAAGGATAAACTGGAGATGATCTTTGAGAGCTTCACCCAGGCCAGCTCCTCTACCACGCGTAAATACGGAGGCACCGGACTGGGACTGGCCATCACCCAGAAACTGGTGGAGCTCCAGGGGGGGGCCCTGCAGGTGAAGAGCAAAGTTGGCAAAGGAAGCACGTTCCACTTCACCCTCCCCTTTCTGACGAGCGACAAAACCCATGTGGAGGACGACGCCCAGCTGAAAGAGCATTACCACAGCCTGAAAGGCCTGAAAGTGCTGGTGGTGGAAGATAACCTCGTCAACCAGAAGATCGTTTCCAAGTTCCTGTCCAGGTGGGAAGCGGCCTATGAGATTGCGGAAAACGGCCGGATTGCCGTGGAGAAGGTGATCAAGACCCACTTCGATCTGGTGTTGATGGATCTCCATATGCCCGAGATGAGCGGGTATGAGGCCACCCTGAAGATCCGTGCAATGGATGGAGAGTACTTCAAAGAGCTCCCGATCATCGCCCTCACCGCTTCGGTCTTCCTGGAGGACCGTGAAAAGATCTTTGATTTCGGGATGAGCGGATTCGTCACCAAACCATTCAATCCCAAAGAGCTCTTCTGGACCATCTCCCCCTTCCTGAAGAAGCGATGAGAACCGTCAGGGGTCATATTTACCTGCTCACCCTGTTTGTCGGCTTGCTGGCGTTTATCCTGGTGTTCTTTCAGTACCGGGCGCAGAACCAGATGATGCACCGGTATGCCGACCAGGTGATGACCGAGCGGGCCGAGCTGGTACAATCCCTGCTGAGCATCAACGACCGGTTCTACAAAACCCTGACACACGATTACAGCTATTGGGATGAGATGATCACCTTCATCGACAAACCCGATTATGCCTGGGCTAAAGACAATATCCGCAACATTATTGATGCCTACCGGGGCAATGCGGTGTGGATATACAATCTCTCCGGCAGGATGATCTATTCGGTTGCCAACCCCGATCGGGAGGACATTCTAAATGCCGACCTGCTGGGATCAGGGATCCAGGATCCAGGATCCAGCATCATTGTCACTGCGAGCGAAGCGAAGCAGCAGCATCCGGCATCCAGCATCCAGCATCAGCTTCTGGAAAAAAAGATGGTACATTTTTACCTGCGAACTTCGGCCGGGGTGATGGACGTGAACGGCGCCACGGTCCACCCTACCAACGATCCGGAGCGGCTGACACCACCACGGGGGTTCTTCTTCATCGGCAAGCTCCTCGACTCCGCCTTCATCCGGCAGCTGGAAACCAATACACGCTGCCAGGCCGCCATCCTCTATCTTGCTCCGCCTGAGTCCGGCCAGGAAGAAACCAAAACCATCGTGATCCCCCTGCAAAACACCGGCCAGACGGAACCGGCAGCCTACATCAGGCTTACCCGGCAAACCAGCGACATCCTGCGGTTCAGCACCCTCAGCAACACCTACCTGACCATTTACATCATAGCCATCGTCGTCACTGCTTTCGTGGTGATAATCCTGCTGCTGAGCTGGGTGATTTTCCCCCTAGGGAGGATCTCGCGGCAACTGGAGAAGGAGGGGATCCAGATCGACCAATCCGGCCGGGAACGAAATGAATATCGCCGGATCAGCGGAATGATCGAGGAGTTCAGCCGGCAGAAGGAGCAGATCCGGCAGAGCGAGGAGAGATTCCGGAAGCTTTCCGCTTCCACCACTGCGGCCATCATCATTCACGACGACAAGCATATCCACTTTGCCAACCAGGCGGCGGAGCAGATGCTCGGCTATTCGCAGGAGGAGCTGAAAGAGACCGATTTTCTGAAGATCATCCATCCCGATTTCCTCGAAGGATACCGCAGGATACCCGAAGAAGGGGCGGAGGAGCCGGGACGGATCTGGCGGTCGGAATCGCGGTTTGTAACGAAAGAGGGGGAGGAGATCTATGTGGATGTGACCACCGTGGTGATCAACCTCGATCCCGGGCCTGTTTTTCTGGTCACTGCCCACGACATCACCGACCGCATCCGGATGGAGCGGGAGCTGGTGGTAGCCAAGGAGCGCGCAGAGGAGTCGGATAAGCTCAAATCGAGCTTCCTTACAAACCTGAGTCATGAGATCCGCACCCCGATGAACTCCATTCTGGGCTTCAGTAACCTGCTGCGCAAGGAGAATGTCTCCAAAAAGGAACTGGGCGAGTACGCCGAGATCATCATCTTCAGCACCAACCGGCTGCTCAGGCTGATCGAGGACATCCTGGAGATCGCCCGCATCGAGACCGATCAGGTCGTGCTCAACGAGACCCCCTTTTCGGTCGACCTTCTGCTCGACGAGATGAAGGACTACCTGGAGGGGGAGCAAGAGGGGGTACTGAAAAAAGAGATCACGGTGGAGGTATTCCGGGCCCCCGGGAAATCGGCGCTCACCCTGGTGGCCGATATGGAGCGGTTCCGCGACGTCTTGCACAACCTGCTCGACAACGCCCTCAAGTTCACCGAAAAGGGGAAGATACGGTTCGGATACAAGCTCATCGGCGAAACCGTGAAGTTCTCCGTGGAAGACACCGGCATCGGCATCCCGAAGGAGCACCGCGCCACCGTGTTCAACCGGTTCTTCCAGGTGGATGCTGCCAACAACCGGTTGTACCAGGGGAGCGGACTGGGGCTCACCATTGCCAGGGCTTACGTGGAGTTGATGGG
>QYQJ01000072.1 GCA_007280875.1 Bacteroidota bacterium | reverse complement strand
TAACGGTTGTGGTGAGAAAGGATGAGCCGGATGTGCTCTCCACCTTCTCCTTCATCGAAGAGGTACTCGGAACAAATAATCTCATAGAATGAAAAGACGCAGCATGCTGCGTCTCAACAAAAGAAAAATGGCAAAGCAAGCTTCAATCCAGCAGGATGGAACAGTCATCGAATCCCTTGGCAACGCCATGTTCAGAGTGGAACTCGAGAACGGACATGTGATTACAGCACACATTTCCGGTAAAATGCGGATGCATTACATCAAGATATTGCCGGGCGACAAAGTAAAGATCGAAATGTCGCCTTATGATTTGACAAAAGGAAGAATAACATTCAGGTACCAATAGCATAAAACGGGAGAGACTATGAAAGTCAGGACATCGATAAAGAGGCGTTCAGCCGACTGCAAGATCGTTCGCAGGAAGGGGAAACTATTTGTGATCAACAAGAAGAATCCGAAATTTAAACAGAGACAGGGATAACATTCATTATAAAAGCGTTCAATTATGGCCAGAATTGCAGGTATTGATTTACCCAAACAGAAACGGGGCGAGATCGGGCTGACGTACATCTACGGAATCGGCAGGAGCAATGCCAGGAAGATTTTGACCCTGGCTGGAGTGGATTGGAACAAAAAGGTGCAGGATTGGACCGACGATGAGCAAAATGCCATCCGGACCATCATCAACGACCAGTTCAAAGTGGAAGGCGCCATGCGCTCTGAGGTTCAGATGAACATCAAGCGGTTGATGGACATCGGATCATACAGGGGAATCCGCCATCGTCTGGGACTGCCGGTCCGCGGACAAAGCACCAAGAATAATGCCCGCACCAGAAAGGGCAGGAAAAAGACCGTTGCCAATAAAAAGAAGGCAACCAAAAGTTAATCGTAGTTAGAAGAACGTATGGCAAAAACTGAAAAGAGTTCAAGAAAACGGGTCGTCAAAGTCGATCCTATTGGAAGGGCATACATCAACGCCTCCTTCAATAACCTGATCGTGACCCTCACGAACAATAACGGCCAGGTCATCTCCTGGTCTTCTGCAGGGAAAATGGGCTTCAGGGGATCCAAGAAGAATACCCCGTATGCTGCCCAGATGACCGCGCAGGATGCTTCCAAAATGGCCTATGACGTCGGCTTGCGAAAGGTGAAGGTTTATATCAAAGGTCCCGGTGCCGGAAGGGAATCTGCTATCCGCACCCTCCACACATCAGGGATTGAGGTTACAGAGATCGTTGATATCACGCCGTTGCCGCACAACGGATGCCGTCCTCCGAAGAGGCGTCGTGTCTAAATGAACATGTTCTACAGATCCATTATAATTTGACATTATGGCTAGATACATTGGTCCGAAAACCAAGATAGCAAGAAAATTCAGGGATCCGATCTACGGACCTGATAAATATTTCGAGAAAAAAAATTACCCTCCCGGAATGCACGGACAGTCGAAACGCCGTTCCAAGGCCTCTGAATATGGCATCCAGTTGATGGAGAAACAGAAGGCTAAGTATACCTATGGCATCCTGGAGAGACAGTTTAAAAACACCTTTCAGAAAGCTGCCCGTAAGGGTGGAAAAACAGGGGAGGTTCTGCTGCAACTGATTGAAGCCAGACTGGATAATCTGGTCTTCCGGTTTGGAATTGCTCCTACACGGAATGGAGCCCGCCAGTTGATTACCCATCGGCACATCACGGTAAATGGCAAAGTGGTCAACATACCGAGCTACGAAGTTCGTCCCGGCGATATCATTGCCGTACGCGAGCGGTCCAAATCCCTGGAGGTCGTGCTGAATTCGGTTGCCTCAAGGTCAAACCAATATCCCTGGCTGGAATGGGATGTGAATATGCTGACAGGGAAATTTATGAATTATCCGGAGCGTGAACAGATCCCGGAAACCATCAAAGAACAGTTGATCGTAGAGTTATACTCCAAATAACCACAGCAAACAAAAGATTAACCCAAAAAAGGCAATTTATGGCAATATTACCGTTCCAGAAGCCAGATAAAGTCATTATGATCGAATCTGATGACAATCGCGGAGTGTTCGAGTTTCGTCCACTGGAGCCCGGATTCGGAGTCACAATCGGAAATGCCCTCAGAAGAATTCTGCTTTCCTCGCTGGAAGGCTATGCCATCACCTCCATCAAGATCGAAGGAGTTGAACAGGAGTTTTCTACCATCAAGGGAGTGATCGAGGATGTTACTGAAATTATCCTGAACCTGAAGCAGATACGATTCAAAAAGCTGATTGAATCTGAGAATTCGGAAAAGGTTACTGTGATCATCGCCCAGCAGAATGAATTCAAAGCCGGCGATATTAACAAATTTTTATCCGTATTCCAGGTACTCAATCCGGAGCTGGTCATCTGTCATATGGAGCCCTCCGTGAAACTCACCATCGAGGTATCCATTGATAAAGGCCGTGGCTATATTCCTGCTGAAGAGAACAAAACCCTCAGTTCCAGTCTGGGAAGGATTGCCATCGATTCCGTGCATACGCCAATCAAGAATGTGACCTTTCTGGTGGATAATTACCGTGTGGAGCAGAAGACCGACTACGAAAAGCTGGTGATGGAGATCACTACCGATGGCTCGATCCATCCGAAGAATGCCCTGAAAGAAGCAGCCCGGGTCCTGATCCACCACTTCATGCTCTTTTCAGACGAAAAGATCACCCTGGATACCAATGAAAAAACCGTGACAGAAGAGTTCGACGAAACCTCGCTGCACATCCGCCAGTTGCTTAAAACCAAACTGGTTGATATGGATCTCTCCGTCCGTGCCCTGAACTGCCTGAAAGCAGCCGATGTGGAAACGCTGGGCGACCTGGTGGCATTCAATAAAAACGATCTGTTGAAGTTCCGGAACTTCGGCAAGAAATCCCTTACCGAGTTGGAAGAACTGGTGAAGACCAAAGGACTCGAGTTTGGAATGAATACGGCGAAATATAAATTAGATAAGGATTTGTTGAGATGAGACATAAGAAAAACGTTAACCATCTTGGAAGAAAGAGTGAGCACCGGAAAGCGATGCTTTCCAACATGGCCACTTCATTGATCCTTCACAAGAGAATCACCACAACGCTGGCCAAAGCCAAAGCATTGCGTACGTATATTGAACCCTTGATTACCAAAGCAAAAAAAGACTCAACGCATTCTCGTCGCCTGGTATTCAGCCACCTTCAGAACAAGGAGGCCGTTTCGGAACTGTTCCGCGAAATATCCCTGAAAATCGCCGACCGTCCCGGTGGCTATACCCGTATCCTGAAGACCGGTCCTCGCCTGGGTGATAATACGGAAATGTGTGTCATTGAACTGGTCGATTACAACGTGCTGTTGCTTGAACAAAAAGAGGATAAAGGAAAAGCAACACGTCGCCGTCGTGGGATCAAAAAGAAGGAAGTGAGCGAGCCCAGAACCAGAGCCGAAGAGCCAAAGGCTGTCGCTGAACCGGTTGAGGAGGTGACCGCCGCCGCTGAAGCTCCGGTGGTTGAAGAGGAAGAGGCGACTCCGGAAGTCACGGAGGAGGAGCAGTAAAATGAGCACGATCCTCGCCATACATGCACGTCAGATTCTTGATTCCAGAGGGAATCCCACCATTGAAGTAGATGTTATCACCGACAGCGGGATTCTGGGCAGGGCTGCCGTTCCTTCGGGAGCGTCAACAGGTATTCACGAGGCAGTCGAACTGCGCGACGGGGACAAAAAGTTCTACCTGGGGAAAGGGGTGCTGCAGGCGGTGCATCATGTGAACAATGTTCTGGCCTCCGAACTGGAAGGGATGTATATCACCGATCAGGTGGAGATCGATCGCAAGATGATCGAGTTGGACGGTACACGAAATAAGGGAAAACTGGGCGCTAATGCCATTCTGGGGATTTCCCTCGCTGTGGCAAAAGCAGCAGCTCAAACCACTTCACAGGAGTTATACCGGTACATCGGCGGGGTTGGAGCAAACACTCTACCCATCCCGATGATGAACATCCTGAACGGGGGATCCCATGCCGATAATTCCATCGATTTCCAGGAGTTCATGATCATGCCGGTTGGCGCCTCCACGTTTTCAGAAGCAATCCGGATGGGCGCTGAGGTGTTCCATCACCTGAAGGCAGTCCTGAAAAAAGGGAATTACTCCACCAACGTAGGCGACGAAGGTGGTTTTGCCCCCAACCTGAAATCAAATGAAGAGGCCCTGAAGGTGATCCTGAAGGCCATTGAAAAAGCCGGTTACAAACCGGGCCACGACATCTATATTGCGCTCGATCCGGCCTCTTCCGGGTATTATCTTCCCGGAGAGAACCGGTACCACCTGAAAAAATCCACCGGGGAAAAACTCACACCTGCCGAAATGGTGGCTTTCTGGAAGGACTGGGTGAACCGTTATCCGATCATTTCGATTGAAGATGGCATGGCTGAGGATGACTGGGACGGGTGGAAACTGATGACCAAAGAGCTGGGGAAAAAAATCCAGCTGGTTGGAGACGACCTCTTTGTCACCAACGTCGGGCGTCTGCAGATGGGGATAAACAAGGGGATCTGCAACTCCATCCTGATTAAAGTAAACCAGATAGGTACCCTTACCGAGACCATCGATACGGTGAACATGGCCTACCGGAATGGGTATACTGCGGTAATCAGCCATCGTTCCGGTGAGACTGAAGATACCACCATTGCCGACCTGGCAGTGGCTCTCAATACCGGTTTGATCAAAACCGGATCTGCCTGCCGGACCGACCGGATTGCCAAATACAATCAGCTGCTCCGGATCGAGGAACAATTGGGAGAAACCGGGATTTACCTGGGTACCCATTTCAGGTATGTGAAGTAACAGGACTCCAACATGTTGCAGAGGCTCACCCGGTTTGGTGGGCTTTTTTGTTGAAAATATGTTGATATCTAATGTCTGGATTTCTGGTTTCTTGTTTATCCGGAACCTATATTTGAAATTGCTAAGAAGTTTCTATTTATCCGGAAATCAGACAAAAATATGGCCAGACTGCTGAACAGGTTCCTGTTCATCTTCATATGTGTTGCTTTTCCGGTATTTCTGGCTGCCCAGTCCAATGCCAAACTGGGTGACCGCTTCAGCAGTAACTGGTTTCTCGGTCTCTCTGCCGGTCCCACTTTTTTTTCCGGTGATCTGAATACCAACCGGTTCCTACCGCAATCGGGCGATTGGCGGTTTGCCGGCACCTTTTTTTTTGGACGTCAGATCAGTCATGTATTTTCACTCAGGGGGCAGGTCCTTTTTGGCAAAGTGGCAGGACGAAAGGAGACCAAACAGGATGGTACCCCCGTGAACCTGAGTTTTACCTCGACTGTGGTGGATGGGAACTTCAACACCATGATCAATTTCTCCAACCTCATCGGAGGATACAATCCCAAGCGATCTTTCTTTGTCTATGGAACGGTGGGGATCGGGGCAGGTTACTGGAAAACCACCCAGCGCAGCCTTCTTACCAATGAGGTGGCGCTGACCAGCGACTCCGTCGGAAGAATCACGGCTATGATACCGGCCGGAATCGGGGCCTATTACAGTATAGCAAACAAGGTGAATCTGGGGTTGGAGTGGACCCTCAGAACCCTCACATCGGATATGCTCGACGGGGTAGCTGAAGGATTCAGGCTGGATATGTACAGCCTCCTTTCATTCAATGTAACGTTGAACCTGGGCAAACCTGCTGGCCGGAAAACCGATCCGGTGGATTACAGAAAAGATGGGCCCATCGTTTTGAACCTCCCGAAGTGTAACCCTCTTCCGGTCCCCTCCAAACAGAATCAGATGGGAATGGACAAGCTGCCTCCTCCGCCGTCGGTAGCTGCAATCCCGGCCGAGAATTACCTGTATAAGGTCCAGATCTTCGCCTTCGCTCAGCATATTTACTCTGCCGGAACAATCCAGAAGCGGTATCACATTCCAATGTCGGTTTCCCGTGAATACAGCAATAGCCTTTACCGCTTTACGGTGGGTTCTACGCAATCGCTGGAAGAGGCCAGGGACATCCTTAACCGAATGAGGAATGCCGGTATTTCCGATGCTTTTATTGTGGCCTATGACCGGAATGGGGAACGCACCGGCTGGCGTGAGCCCATGCAATAGCATCCAGTTAATGACAGATCTGCTCGATGAAATTGAGTGACTCCTGGTCCAGGAGGCCATTTCTGATTGCTTTCTGGAAATCGCTGCAGGCTTCGGTCTGATTGCCCAGGAAGAAGTTAGCCAGCCCCCGGTTGTAATAAACCGTTTTCAGGATGGAGTTGTCGGCCTTCCCGCTGCCCATATAAGCCACGCAATAGTCGAAATCGGAAATGGCGCCCCGGTAGTCGGAAAGTTTCAACTTGGAAGCCCCTCTGTATGAGTAGATGGAGGGAATGATAGCCAGGTCGGGTTTCAGATCCAGCGCCCGGTCAAGGTTCTGCACCGCTTCGTTATAACTGCCGTTCTGGTATTTCCACATGCCTTCAAAATAGAGCCGTCGGTAATCGGCGGTATTGGGAACGGTTGAGGAGATCTCGGTACCCGTAAGGAGATTGGAGGTGGAGGTGGGGAGCTGGGAGGGGGCCGTAAAGGTGTAGTTTTTACAGTTTGCTTTGATGTTGGCATCCATCGCGGCATCCTGAAGCCCCATTTGAGCAGCCGTGTACCAATCCTGGCAGGCCCCCAGCATATCTTTCACGTTAAATTTGGCTACGCCCCGGTTATAAATGGTGGTAAGCCAGGCGGAATAATACTCCTTTTCAGCTGGTTTCAGGCTGATCGCCAGATCGTAGTCTTTCATCGCGCCGGTATAATCACCCATCCGCTCCCTGGCATTTGCCCGGTAGGCATATGTCATAAAAAAGCGGTCGAACGGACAGTACTTGGCTGCTTCGGTGAGGTCGGAAATGGCCTGCGCATAGTTCCCGGCCCGGTAATTGTAAACACCCCGTTTAAACCACTCCTCACCGGTTTTGGGATCCGTTGTAACCAGCGTCGGGTTGACCTCATCGTAGCGGATGAAGGCCCGGAATGTCGCATAATCGGCCTCATAGTAATTACTGGCAAAAAGCCTGTCGCGGTTCTTCTCATCCAGGTATGGGGTATAAAACTTCTTTTTATTCATGACCTGGATCAGCCTGAACCTGGTGAGTTGCATCCCTTTGGCTTCCACGGGCCATACAGCTATTAAAAGGTTATGCGAGCAGATGGATCCTTTTTCGATGGTTCTCTGGATATTATAAGCAATCGTGGAGTTGAGGGTTTTCATATCGTAGTCGATCAGAATACCGCTACAGAGTGCATCCATGTTTATGCAATACGGCTGATCCCAATCCACGTTGTTGGGCATCGCCTCTTTGAGTTTGGAGGCTTTGAAGACAAAATAGTTCAATCCGTCCTGCCAGTGCCAGAGTTCCATTAGGATCGGAAATTCATACCAGCCTGTCTTGTACTGAATGGTGAAGACGATATACAGTTCGTTCTTCACCATCACATCCCGGATCTCCAGCAACTCGAAGTTGTCGCTGCCCAGTTTATAGTAAGTCTTGGAACTTCGGTTGAATTCGGCTACTTTATAAGGGAGCCGGTTCTGTGCAGAAATCCATTCCCCGTTATCCTGTAACGCATACCCTGTGGCCAGCTCTAGGGAAGACTTCACATCGCTGATCATGGGCAGGTTCCCTACGGTTCGCTCTACAGACTGACCGGTGAGGAAGGCAGCGTAAAAGAGGCCTGCTACAAGGATAAGGAATTTTTTCTTCAGCATCAGGATTCTGCTTTTATCTGTTTAATAACGTAAATAAGCAACCTGATTACAAGGTTTGTATTCTGCTTAAATACCGTTATCACCTCTTCCCACGTGACCGGCGTTTCATCGGTTTTCCATGCATCGTAGTCGGTCGACAGAGCAACCACGGCATAGGGAATGCCCGCTTCATACGCCAGTATTGCTTCCGGTGCGATACTCATATTGACGACATCAGCACCGAGTATTCTGAACATCTTCGATTCAGCCCGGGTCGAAAAACGAGGTCCTTCGATAGTGACCATCGTTCCCCGTGGATGAACCTTATATCCAAGTTCCCTGGCACCCCTGATCAATAACTCTCTCAGGTATTCGGAAAAGGGATCCGCTATCGGCACGTGGATCATATTTCCCGGCTCAAACTCCTCGAAAAAGGTTACCTCCCTTCGCCGGGTAAAATCAATGAACTGATCAGGAATCACCAGATCCCCCCGTCCGATCTCATCCTGCAAACTGCCGCAGGCAGCGGTGGCCAGAATATAAGAACAACCCAGTTCCCGCAGTGCTGAGATGTTGGCCCGGTTGTTCACCTGTGAAGGAGGAATGGTATGCTCCCGGCCATGCCGGGAAAGAATCACCACTTCACAGGGTCCCATTTGACCGGTGTACAACGAAGAACTGGGCGGGCCATAAGGGGTGGAAACTTCGGTTTCAGTCAGATTTTCAACGATATTCAACTTTTCCAGCCCCGATCCTCCGACCAGCCCCACTCTCACCATCATTGATTTTTGTAGCGAATATACTAGAAAAGGAACCAGATTTCCCGGAATTAATGAATTATTAATAACAAAAAAGGAGGAGTTTTTAACAATCATTCAGCCGTCGTTCCCGGGATTCCAAATTAAACAGTAATTTTGAAACACATTTAAAGAGGCTCCTATGTCAATAAATTATATTGGTGAACACCTTCTTCCCGGCCAGATCGGACAGATCCTCTTGTGGATTAGTTTCCTGTCGGCCCTGGTCGCCACCTTTTTCTATTTTCGCCTATTTTCGTCCGCGAAGGAGAGACCTGCGCGGTTACTGAATCGTTCCAGGACATTTTACTGGATCCATGTGGTCTCCCTGACCGGGGTGGGAGTGGTTCTATACTACCTGATCTTCAATCACTATTTTGAGTACTCCTACGTATGGCAATACTCATCGCGCCACCTGGATGTGAAATACATCATCTCCTGTTTCTGGGCAGGACAGGAGGGGAGTTTTCTTGTATGGGCTCTCCTCCAGGCACTGGTCGGATTGGTTCTGATCCGGACCAGCCGGAACTGGGAACCCGGTGTGATGACCTTTTTCGCATTATCCCAGGTATTTGTCACCAGTATGATGCTGGGCGTTTCAATCGGGGGTTGGGAGGTGGGAACCTCCCCGTTCCGGTTATTACGGGAAACAGTTGATACCATCCAGGGGACGATCTTCACAGAGGCGAATTACCTGGTTAGCCTGACCGATGGCAACGGGTTGAATCCCCTGCTGGAGAATATCTGGATGACCATTCATCCCCCCATCCTCTTTCTGGGATATGCCCTGTCTCTCGTTCCCTTCAGTTATGCCATGGCAGCGCTGGTGCGGAAAGAGTATACCGCCTGGATCCGGATTGTCACTCCCTGGACCCTGCTTGCGCTGCTCATGCTGGGTGCAGGGATTCTGCTCGGAGGAGCCTGGGCCTATGTATCCCTGACATTCGGAGGATTCTGGGCCTGGGATCCGGTGGAGAACTCTTCGCTGATACCATGGATGACCCTGGTCGCAGCCCTTCACTTCATGCTGATCTCACGCAGGCAGAACTATGCACTCACCGCCGCATTCGTTTTCACGACCCTCTCTTATGTCCTGGTACTCTATGCGAGTTATCTGACGCGCAGCGGGGTGCTATCCGAAACCTCAGCCCACTCGTTCGGCGATAACGGGATGGCCGCTCAGCTGGTGATTTTCCTGCTTATCTTTCTGGCCCTCTCCGTCTGGATGATCATCCGAAGAGCCGGGCAAATCCAGCTGAAGCGAAAAGAGATCCTCTTATCAAGGGAGTTCTGGATGTTTATCGGATCACTGGTCATTGTACTCGCCGCGTTCCAGATCCTGTTTACCACTTCCATTCCGGTAGTCAACGCACTGTTCGGGACCCGTTTCGCACCCCCAACCGATGCAGTGGCATTCTACAACCGGTGGCAGACACCCTATGCCCTGCTGATAGCCGGCTTCATTGCGTTTTCACAGTTTCTCAGGTATGACCGGAATAACACCGGAACCTTTTTACGTAAGACCATTATTCCGCTGGTCCTTTCTATGGGACTCACCATTCTGTTTGTGGTTCAGGGAATTGTGAAAGCGGGCAACTACATACTCTTCCTTTTCTTCATCTGGTTTGCCATCACCTCAACGCTTGTCAACCTGCTCTACCCTTCCTCAAAGCCCCGGAACCTGCCGGCTATCATAACCCATATCGGATTCACTCTGTTTCTTCTGGGGGTGCTCATCACCTTCTCCAATTCGAAGATTATCTCTTCCAACACGTCGGGACTGGATCTGGGCAATGCCCGCTCGAACCGTGAAAACCTGCTCCTCATGCGAAATGATACCCTGTATTTGGGGGGCTTCTATGTTACCTATGTGGATGCTGTGAAGGAGGGGAATACAACCGTGTACCAGGTTGATTTTCTGAAACGAAACAAAGGAGTCTATACCCGCCAGTTTACCCTTTATCCAAGTGTAAACAGTCATCCGCGGATGGGAGATGTCTACAATCCCGATACCCGGAATTTCCTGTTAAAAGATTACTACATGTATATCGCTAAAGTGGGGAAACCTTCTGATTACATCGTAATCAAAGCCATTCTGAATCCATACATGAACATAATCTGGCTGGGTTCGGTAGTGATGCTGCTGGGGGTGGTCTGGGCGCTGATTAAGAGAGTTGGCAGTTCGCAGTTAGCAAAAAATAGTTGCTGTCGACAATCGGCAAGAGACTGCAAACTGCCCACTGCAAACTAGTAGTATTTAATGTCTTTCACCCTCCCCGCCCTGTCATAATAGGTCCATTTCCCGGAGCTGATTATTTCTGCCTGTCTTTCAGCATGGGGACGAAGCGAAAGGTGCCGTGTTCACTCCGGGAATAACCCCCGTCGGAGTTTTTCACCACTACGGTCATCGTCTGAATTGTATCGGCTCCCAGTGGAATCACCATGATCCCTCCGGGTTTTAGCTGCAGGATCAGCTCATCCGGAATCTCCGGAGCTGCTGCTGTGATCAGGATCCGGTCAAAAGGGGCGAAGGCAGGCAATCCTTTGTAACCATCTCCGAAGAAAGTCTTGACAGAGGGGTATCCGATTTTCGGTAACAACTGTGCTGTCCTGGTGAACAAGGCCTTCTGCCGTTCGATGGTGAACACCTTGGCTCCCATCTTCGCCAGGATACAGGCCTGGTATCCTGAGCCTGTACCGATCTCCAGGATCCTCACTCCCCGCTTGATTTCCAGGAGCATAGTCTGAAAGGCGACGGTATAGGGCTGGGAGATGGTTTGTCCGGAACCGATGGGGAAGGGCTTGTCCTCGTAAGCGTATTCCAGAAAAGAAG
>QYQJ01000227.1 GCA_007280875.1 Bacteroidota bacterium | reverse complement strand
GTAGGTGACCGTTTCGTTGATGTCGCCCAGGTTGATCAGGTTGTCGCCGATATGCGTCGAGGGAATGGGATTATCGGAATACCCGGTGATGTTGGCCGAAGAGCCGGTGGCGGTCCAGGTAAAGAGGGTCCCGGATACATTCGAGGTCAGGTCAATATCGGTATTGTTGTTATTGCAAATCTCTTTGGCCATCAAGGTATTGGAAACATCAGGAACCGGGTAGACGGTCACCGTATAGGTCCATAGGTTTCCGTTACACCCATTGGCAGAAGGGGTAACCTGGTAGGCCACCCATTCTATATCGTATCCCGTATTGAACAATGTCTGGTTCAGGATGGTAGTGGGGATGGAGTTGTCGGAAAAGCCGTTTACGTTTGCCGAAGAACCGGAGGCGGTCCAGGTAAACAGGGTGCCGGCGACATGTGAAAGCAGGGTCAACCCGGTGGGTTGCCCATTACAGATAGCTGTATCAGGTGGATTATTGGCCAGATCGGGCACCGGGAAAACCGTTACCACATAATTGGAATCCGGTCCGGCGCACCCCGCCGCCGTCGGGGCGACCAGATAGGTCGCCCACTCTATATCGTACCCCAAATTTGTCAACGTCTGATTTAACAAAGTTGTAGGGACAGGTTGATCCGAGAATCCGGAAATATTCCCGGATGATCCGGTGACAGTCCAGGTAAACCAGGTATTGGTCACATCCGAGGTCAGTGTTATATTCGGTCCGGTATTGCTGCAGATCGAATCTCCTTTTGGCTGATTGGTCAGGTGTGGCAGGGGTTTCACCCATTGGGTGAATGTGGTGTCAACACCGGTACAGTAACTGGTTGCCGGTGTGATGGTATAAAGAATGCTTCCGGCTACCGGATCGGGATTGAACAGCTGCTGGGCGATCAACGGGCCGGTACCATCACTGAAGCCGGAGATGTTACCGATCCCCTGGGCGGCCGTCCAGGTAAAACCTGTGTTAAGAACAGCAGAGGTCAGGTTAATATTGGTCATCTCCTCCGAACAGATCGAGTCCCACATGGGGGATACCGTAAGTTCAGGAATGGGATCTACATACACCTTGTAATCGGTGACCAACCCGTTGCAGGTGTTGGCAGCAGGAGTAAGGTGGTAGATTACCGAATCCCGGCCCCATCCGGTTAAAAGCAGGGTCTGGTTAATGAGGGTAGCGCCTGGCCCCGGATTTGCTGACCAGCCGTTGACATTTCCTGATGTTTGCGTACAGGTCCACGTGAATGTGGTGTTGGCAACATTTGAAGTCAGTGTGATGCCTGTATTCTGGTTGTTGCACTGGGACTGAACCGCCGGACTGTTGGAGAGATCCGGAGTGGGAAAAACAACTACTTTGTAATCCACCGAGTCTCCGAAACAGGCATTGGCCATTGGCATTAACCGGTAAGTGACGGTATCGATGTTAAACCCTGAGTTGACCAGAATTTGATCAATCAGGGTAACACCGGCCCCTGTATTGTCACTGAAACCGGTTATATTGGCTGAACTGGCAAACGCCCGCCAGGTGAAAGTGGTATTGGCCACATTGGATGTCAATGTGAGGTTGGTGGACTGGTTGTTGCATTGTGGCTGGATGGCAGGATTGTTCGACAGATCCGGTGTTGGGAACACCACCACCTTGTAATCCACGGAGTCGCCGGTGCAGTTGTTTGCCTTGGGTACCAGACGGTAGGTCACAGTGTCGATGTTGGTTCCGGAGTTCACCAGGGTTTGGTCAATAGATGTGACTCCGGGGCCTGAATAGCTATTGAATCCAGTGATACTGGCCGAACTGGCAAATGCCCGCCAGGTGAAGGTTGTGCTGGCAATGTTGGATGTCAGTGTAATACCTGTCGCCTGATTGTTACATTGCGCTTTCGATGCAGGGGTGTTTGACAGATCCGGTGTGGGATAAACAGCAACTTTGTAGATTACCGTATCGCCAAAACATCCGAAGGATTGAGGCAGAATATAATAATACACCGTATCGATAGCATATCCCGTGTTCCATAATACCTGGTCGATCAGGGTGTCGGGGGAGGTGGTGTTTGGCAGATACCCGTACACATTCGAAGAACTTGCGCTACAGGTCCAGGTGAAGCGCGTTGAATCGTTGTTAGATTCCAGATCAATGTTGGTTCCCGTACTGTCGCAGATCGATTTGACCAGAGAGGCATTGGATAGTATTGGTAGTGGGTAGACCAGCACGGTGAAGAGCGTATCGAATCCAATGCATTCGTTATTCTGCGGGGTGATGGTATAGATTACACTGTCGATACTTGCGCCAATATTAATCAATGTATCGTTCAGGTAGGTCTGTGGTACTGTATTATCGTAGAATCCGCTGATGTCGGGACTTGACGAGGTAGCAGTCCAGGTAAACAGGGTGGTGGAAACCTCCGAAATGAGGGTGATATCCGTGCTGGATCTGCTGCAGACAGCTATTCGTAACGTATCGTTACTGACATTGGGCAGCGAGTCGATGGCCGTCGGTATGGTCACGGTATCGCTGCATCCTTCCGTAGAAAAGGCAATAAGTGTAACATCATAGGTCCCCGGATCGGAGAAGATATGGGTCGGATCCTGAACACCCTCGAGAATGGAAGAGCCGTCACCGAAGTCCCATTTCCAGTTCGTCACCTCGTTCTGGTTGACCGTACTGTTGTCGGTGAATGTGGTTGAAAGTCCGGCACAATTAACACTTGAAGAAAAACTGGCATTAATTACAGTGTAGCTCAAGGTTTGGCTGATGGTGACAACACAACCATTGTACGCGGTAAGGGTACAGAAATACTCATCTCCGGTTACCGGGGTATGTATGATGATTGATCGGGTGGTGTCTCCATTGATAGTAGGATCACCATTGACCGTTGACCAGTAATAATAAAAACCGGGAGGAGCAGTTAAAACGGCGTTGGTATCTCCTTCACACAGCGCAATGTCAAGGTCAAGTTTGCTGCAATATGTGTTTATGTACGCATATCCGAAATGGGTATCATAAAAGCATCCACGCACTTTAAACACGATATAAATTGTCTGTCCTAAATAAGATGTCAGATCCATTCCAACGGTTGTCCAATCTTTCCAGTAGGCATCTCCATTTGACACATCGGTGCATAGATGCCATCCCGGAATGGGAGGGCCTGAATTTTGTGCGGTAATATAATAATATCCGCAAGTTGAATCAAGAACAGTACCCGCTTCATTGGTTATCATTACCTTGAAATCGGGCTGCATATTTGCCGAATGACCACCGGTCTGGAGGACAACAGAATATCGGTAAATAAAAAGATATGAATCTGGGGTTACAGCCACTTCGTATTTAAGTTCTGCTGCCTTACGCCAGGTATAGGCCGGCATGGAATAAGAAGTGTCTCCCAGTCTCGCAGCATAACTTTCGTTCGGGAATACATTGGTCAAAGTATCGCATGTGTTGTTGTCCAAATAACCCGGACCTTGTATTATTTTATGCGTGGGGTGTTGGCCCGTCTCCTGAAAGCCTGGAATTTCACATGAATTTCCGAAGTGGCCATAGCAACCTTGCCAATAATTGAAGGTTCCTTCATTGAAGTTTGAATTGGTGCAGTTTGTTTCAAGCTGTCCATAGGTAAACTGGAACATTCCAAACAGGAAGAACAGAAAGAAATAGCTGCTGAAATACCCCTTCCTGCAACGCTTTTTATGTCTCGTACTCAATCGCGTAGATATATCTATAGCTAAAAAACCTGATGGTAAAGATACAATATTTTTATCATAGATGGTTTCCTGTATAAGACATGTTGTTTTCAGAAAAGTTGTACCGGGCTCTGAATTAGTCCTTGATGCATCTCACGGCGAAAGCGTTGCTTTGCAATGCGGGATAAAAAGACACGCTGGGCGTGTACTCAATATCTGCCACCACTTCGTTCATACCATGAGCCCAAACCTTAGCAGGGCCATGAAGGGTGGACGACCAGTAGAGTTTCGATCGGAGAACGGGATCGTTGACCGGGAATTTCCACACGAGGTTGTGGAACCGGGTGCCGGTCATCAGGGCATTGAAGCCGGAGTAGCCGCTTGATTTCAGGGCGTTGCCGGCAAAGCCGTTGGAGATGTAGAAATTGAAGAGGGTATTCCAGTCGGTTTCGGTAGGGATGTGCCAGCCCGGCGGACAGAGTCCCTGGGCGCCATTGTCGGAGACATAGCGCATCACTTCGTCCCACTGGTAGAGGCCGCCATAAGCAGAGCAGTTGGCCGGGTTGTCGTTGAAACAGTATTTTTCGTTCACGCAGTTGTCCCGTTGTATCTGGGAGGAGGAGATTGGGCTTCCGCGATCCAGGTTATTGGCCATCCAGCACTGGGTTCCGATGAGAACGGTGGGATATTTCTTGTTGTCACGGGGGTCGGTAAGGGTATCTCCACAGGTATAGGACACGGGATTTACGATATGGATCGTGCGGGATGCACTGTCAACACAATTGAAGTTGTTGGTATAGGTGTACCGGATATGATGGGTTCCGGCTCCTGCAATGGCCGGGTAGAAAGTAGATCCGGTTACCCCCGTTCCTGTGAAGGTACCTCGGGAGGGTACAGCCCCTTTCAATTCAAAGGGTTGTGCCTGGGGAGTGGTGAGGGTATCGAAACAAACGGGGAAGGAGACCACCGGTAGAGGATTAACGGTGACCATGACCGAATTTGGGATTCCCACACATTCATTGGCTGCAGGGATGACAAGGTAGGTAACCCACTCCGGCAAATAGCCCAGATTGTTTAATGGTTGCTGAATAAGATTCCCTGATCCCGGTCCGTAACCGGTTATGTTGGGCGAGCTACCTGTGGCTGTCCAGGAGAAAGTGGTGCCATTGACCTGCGATGAGAGAGCGAAACCGGTGGTCTGACTACTACACAGGGTATCTCCATCGGGAATAAACAGGACATCAGGAACAGGAAAAACGATGACAAGATAAGTGGTCGTATCTCCATCACACGCATTTGCATGTGGCACAATCAGATAAGTGACTGTATCGATCTCAGTCCCGCTGTTGATCAGTATTTGATTGATCAGGATTCCCGGTGCTACACTGTTGTAGAATCCGGTAGTGAAAGATGATGAACAGGAAGCTGTCCAGGTAAACTGCGTTCCCGCCACATTGGATTGAAGCGTAATGTTGGTCGGTTGGTTGCTGCACTGTGACTGGGTGGTCACGGGATTGGAAAGGTTGGGAACAGGATAGATCACCACCCGGTAGTCGGTGGAGTCGCCCGGGCAGTCATTTGCCGTGGGAAGGATCCGGTAGGTGACCGTATCAATAGTATATCCCGTATTTACCAAAGTATCGTCAATCTGGGTCAGGCCGGGTTCTGAATGGTTATGAAAACCAGTGATTGCAGGCGAACTGCAGAAAGCACGCCAGGTAAACGTGGTTCCGGCAACATCCGATGTCAGGGAAAGCCCTACTGGTTGTCCGC
Organism: Bacteroidota bacterium; assembly: GCA_007280875.1. Taxonomy (GTDB): domain Bacteria; phylum Bacteroidota; class Bacteroidia; order Bacteroidales; family FEN-979; genus QYOJ01. The sequence continues at coordinate 3,147 of QYQJ01000227.1, read as the reverse complement.
TGCAAAGCGACCGTGAAAGTGGAGAGTTGGTAAGCGTGGGAGTGGGATAAACGGTAACCGTGTAATTGAATACGGGACCATTGCAACCGGTGTGATTCGGCGTGATGTGATAGACCACGGTTTCGATATCGGATCCATTGTTGATCAGCGTATTGTTGATCAGAAGTGCCGGTATGGATTGGTCAGCCCATCCGGTTATCTGAGGTGAACTGGCTGTGCAGGTCCAGGTAAACGTGGTTCCGGGTATATCGGAAGCCAGCGTGAGATACAGGGTGGTCCCATTGCAAATGGAATCTCCCGGGGGACTGTTTGTGACCTGAGGGGTGGGTTTCACCCACTGAATCCATAGGGTATCCTGGCCTGTACAGTGCGTGGTGGAGGGGGTGATAAGATAGAGTACACTCCCGGGAGTGGTTAGGTGGTTGGTCAGTGATTGATTGATCCAGGTCCCCGTCCCATCATTGAAGCCGGTTACGTCCCCTACTCCCTGGGAAGCAGTCCAGGCAAAGGAAGTGCCTGTACATCCGGACGACAGTTGAATGTCGGTGGACTCCCCGGAACAGATCGAATCTCCCGGGGTTATAATACCGGCGGAAGGGACCGGATGAACCACTACCGGATAATCGGTAACAGCGCTGCTGCATCCAAAGGAGGTGGCGGTAACATGATAAAAAACAGTATCAGAATCCGGGCCTGAATTTCCCAATACCTGCTCGATAGCGTTCCCTGCATCATCGTTGTATCCGCTGATATCAGGATTTCCGGAACTTGCGGTCCAGAAAAAGAAGGTTGATGCAACATGCGACGAAAGATTGATTGCGGTGGTGTCGCCACTGCATAGCTCATAGGAAGTCGGATTGAACAGCAGGTCGGGGATCGGACGTATATAGACCCAAATGGAAGTATCATTCCCTGTGCAGCCATCCGCCGTTGCAGCTATAGTATACCGTATCGAATCGCTGCTGTAACCAGGGTTGATGAGCACCTGGGAGATGGTGTTTCCCGTGCCCGGCGAATAACCTGTGACCTGGCCGGAGGGATTGAAAACGATCCAGGAGATCACGGAGCCGGGAACCGATGCGCTTAACTGGATGACGACAGGTTCTCCTGAACAGATCGGATTACTGAAATTCCCGGCCGATACAACGGGTGTTGGTTTAACCAGAAGTTCCATGGTATCGTATTCCTCCACCCCGCAACCATCGGTGACCATTAGCGAATAGGAATGGGTGCCGGCGGAGGGGGAGACCAGAACAATGCTGTCCCCACCACCGATCCCAACCCAATTGTACAGGTAGGGTCGTTGGCCGCCCCAGGCCATCCCGGAAAGAGTGTCTACATCGCCCGAACAGATCGTGTCGTCAGGACCTGCGTTGATATAAAAAGGTGTATTGTCCGCGATCAGGATTGTATCGAATATGCTTTCAGTTGAGTTGCATCCGCCAATCTCAAACTCCAGGATCACCGTTTCGATCCCTTCCGTAATACCATCATAAATGGGCTCAATGATGATGGTGTCGGATGACTTTCCGGCCAGGATCACCACCGAGTCGGGTATCTCTACATAATCCACTCCGTTGATAGCTGTTCCGCTGATGTTGTAGTAGATAGTATAAGGACTCGAAACTTCGGTGGGCAAACTGACTTCGACCAGGGCATTGCTACACCCCTCCACAGCAATGTTTCCGAGGATCGGAATAGTGAAATTATTCGTGACGGTCAGCCCTGGCGCGCTGAAACTGTTCTTTTCCAGGAATACCCCCGAATCCAGGGACTGATCACTCGCATCTCCCACCGCTAACTTAATGTGGTAGGTGGAACAGGGGGTCACAATATACAAGGCTGTATAAACATAAGTTAACCCGTTATATTGTAAAAATTGACCTGATCCTTTTGGATTCTGGCAATTCACATAACTTGGTGGTGGTGGTGTTTTCGGGCAATTTACCGGGGCATTGCACCACATGGACTCCGGAAAGTTACACATATTATTCAGGGTCACCCAGTTAAGGGTTCCCGGCATCAGGGCAATATTGACGGCGTTGTTTGAAAAGGTTCCATTGATGCCGGGACCGCTGAGAAAAAAGCCAAAAGCGTCGTTGAAGCTGTAGCAGTAAAACCAGATCTCTTCGGAGCCAAAAACATATCGGAACTGGAGGGTATCGGATTCCGGAACAAAATCGAACTCCAGAACAGCCGCATTTTGCGTAGTAACACCTGCAATGATGTTCAGGTCGGGGTCACCACCCGTACCGGTAGCGGCAGATTGATTGCAGGTATTGTTCGGTCCTACCGCATTAAGAGCAGTGCCGGAGGTCATTACGATCCCGGCTTCCAGTTCCAATTCGGCGCCTGCCAATCCGTTTGCCGTGAATGTCCCGACCTGGGTGGAGGTGATGTTGTTGGAAGAACCGTTAAAGGTGACGTTGCTGATGCTTATCCCGTTTCCGACAAGCCAGTCGGACACCAGTTGCTCGGGGGTCATATTCAAGGCCGATCCTTGCACCACTGTGAGCTGGGCTTTTCCGGAAAGAGCTGCCAGTGTAAGCAGGAAAAGGGTCAGGAATGTGCAGTATGTGGAGAATCGGGTAATGGTAAAACAGGCTTATCAAATTGATGCCACGAAGATACTATATGCGTAGTTAAGATACTAATGTATAACACGAAAAATTTCAAATGGTTGCTTCCTCCCTCGACCCTCAACCCTCGACCCTAATCTTTCATGCACCGGACCGCAAATCCGTTGCTCTGCAATGCCGGATAGAACGACACGCTGGGTGTATACTCACTATCGGACACCACTTCATTCATGCCATGCGCCCAGGCTTTAGCAGGGCCATGGAGGGTGGACGACCAATAGAGTTTCGATCGGAGAATGGGATCGTTGACCGGGAATTTCCACACGAGGTTGTGGAACCGGATGCCGGTCATCAGGGCATTGAATCCGGAGTAGCCGCTGGATTTCAGGGAGTTGCCGGCAAAGCCGTTGGAGATGTAGAAGTTGAAGAGAGTATTCCATTCGGTTTCGGTAGGGATGTGCCAGCCCGGCGGACAGAGTCCCTGGGCGCCGTTGCCGGAGGCATAGCGCATCGCTTCGTCCCACTGGTAGAGGCCGCCATAAGCGGCGCAGTTGGCCGGGTTGTCGTT
>QYQJ01000181.1 GCA_007280875.1 Bacteroidota bacterium | reverse complement strand
CGGGAATCGGCAAATCCACCCTGATGCTTCAGGTAGCCCTCCACTGCAATGATCTGAAAGTGCTTTACATCAGTGGCGAGGAAAGCGAACAGCAGATCCGGATGCGTTCCGAACGGATCGGATTACACAACAACGAATGCTACATCCTCACCGAAACCTCCACACAAGCCATTTTCCCCCAGCTGGAGGAGGTAAGACCGGGATTGGTAGTTGTGGACTCTATCCAGACCCTCTCCACACAGGTGATCGACTCCTCTGCCGGTTCCATATCCCAGATCCGGGAATGTACGGCTGAACTTCAAAAGTATTCCAAACTTACCAATACACCTGTGATTCTGATCGGTCATATCACCAAAGACGGCACCATTGCCGGGCCGAAAGTACTGGAACACATGGTGGATACGGTTCTCCAGTTTGAAGGGGACCGGAACTATGGCTACCGGATCCTCCGGGCTGCGAAAAACCGGTTTGGCTCAACCTCCGAACTGGGGATTTATGAGATGCATGACCGGGGGCTCCGTCAGGTGTCCAACCCCTCTGAAATTCTTCTATCCCAACGGGACGAACCCATGAGCGGGATTGCCATCGCAGCCACCATAGAGGGGTTGCGGCCGATGCTGATCGAAACCCAGGCGCTGGTCAGTTCGGCTGCCTACGGAACACCCCAGCGGTCCTGCACCGGTTTCGATACCCGCCGGCTGAATATGCTGCTGGCTGTGCTCGAAAAACGCAGTGGCTTCCGGTTGGGGATCAAAGATGTATTCCTCAATATCGCCGGCGGGATCCGGGTGGATGATCCGGCTATCGACCTGGCGGTGGTAACTGCCGTTCTCTCCTCCAGCGAAGATGTCCCCATCGACAATAAGACCTGTTTTGCAGCCGAAGTGGGACTTTCCGGAGAGATCCGGCCGGTGACACGGATCGAGCCCCGGATCCTGGAAGCAGAAAAACTTGGCTTTGAACAAATCTTCATTTCACATTACAACCTGAAGGGAACTGATCCGAAAAAATTCAGGATCCGTGTTCGTCCCGTGAAAAAAATCGGGGATCTCTGGAACAGTCTGTTCCAATAATTCTTTATTTTAGATGAAATTTTAAAACCAACCCCATGATCCTAATCATCGTTCAAATCCTGATCCTGACCTTTGCAGTCCTCCTGACAAGTTATTTGTTGCCGGGGATTACCGTCAAATCATTCTGGACCGCCCTGCTGGTTGCCATCGTACTGGCTCTGCTGAATGCCTTTGTCAAACCAGTCATGGTCTTGTTGACCATTCCGTTCACACTCTGGACATTCGGGCTCTTTTTGTTTGTGATCAATGCCCTGATCATTCTTCTGGCCGGGGCCCTGGTCAAGGGATTCGAGGTGAAAGGATTCTGGTGGGCGCTGATCTTCAGCATCATTCTCTCCATTGTCCAGTACCTTCTTGAGTACCTGATCCTGCCGTCGTTCCAGTAACATGCGACACCGAATTATTACCAGCCGCACCGAGATCGTTGACATTATTAAACGGTGCCAGGTTTGCCATGTGGCCATGGTGGATCCGGAGGGTAAGCCCTACCTGATTCCAATGAATTTTGGGTTTAAAGAGGAGGTGATCTACCTGCACTCGGCACAGAAGGGAAAGAAAATCGATATCCTGAAATACCATCCGGAGGTGTGCATCAACTTTACCACAGACCATGTGTTACGATACCAGAACGAACAGACGGCCTGTTCCTGGGGCATGAAATACCGGAGTGTACTGTGCTTCGGAAAGGTTGAATTCATCTCTGAAGAGATAGAGAAAAGCCTGGCCCTGGATGTGTTGATGAGCCAGTATACTGATCGTGAATTCACTTACAATCCCCCCTCCATCCGGGAGGTAAACTGCTGGAAAGTAAAAGTGGAGAAGTTTGAAGCCCGTATTTACGGGTACTGACTTTTTTACAATTTTCCGATATGTTTAGTTGGACATTTCGAATTAATCTTTACTTTTGTGTTAATATTTTCACAATGAACTCCCGCATCTACATCGGGCTGGACGATACGGACAATGACGAAAGCAGGGGCACAGGTCACCTGGCCAGAGCATTGGCGCAATCCCTGATCCATACAGGGTTGGTCAACGTCCGATGGATTACCCGCCATCAGTTGCTGGTCGATCCGGCCATTCCCTATACCTCGCATAACTCCGCAGCATGCCTGGCCGGACAGATTACGGGGAATGAATACTGGGTTCGTAATTACTGTTCTGACTTCCTCCTCGGACATGCTGCACCGGGTTCCGATGCGGGGCTTTGTATTGCATTTGAGGAAGAGATCGATAAAGCGGTCATCCGGTTTGGCGAACAGGCGAAACAGCAGGTTCTGACCAGAACATCAGCCGAAAGCCTGGCCAGAAGGTGCGATCTGTTTCTGACCGGACTGACAGGAAAGAAAATTGGAGTGATCGGTGCCCTGGCTGCCGTAGGGTTACGTCGCGGGGGCAACGACGGCCGGCTCTTATGGATGGAGAAACTCAGGGAGATCCAGGGTGTGTTTACTGTAAAAAAATATAAAGAGCTGGTTGCAATAGATCTATTGGTTGATCTTCAGGGAAATGCACTTCCTGAAGATGCCTCTATCCGGATCACTGATTGGTGCCGTCCTGTTGTCAGAAACAAAAAAATTGTTTTATTTGCAGAGAAATTAAATGGACATGATTCGTGTGAGTACCAGTCCGCTTCCAAAGAGTATATCAAGTATATTTCCGAATAGGCTCGTCGGGACCCTTGCCGAGGTGTTGCTCCTGTTCCTGGTAGGTATGCTGGCCATGGTGATTCATGCCAAATTGCGTATTCCCATGCAGCTGCCCGGACGCCAGGGAGTTCTTTTTCTGGCACTGATTGTTGCCGGACGCGGTCTTTCCCGATTCCCGTTTGCCGCTACCATTGCCTGTGCAGGATCGGCCCTTATCCTGACAACCGGCTGGCTGGGTTTTCGTGAACCGCTGAGCCCGGTGGTTTATATCCTAATCGGGTTCATCCTGGATATTTTGTATTTCAACTTCCGTAAAATACTCCCTTTCATACTGGCTACCACCCTTTCGTGTGCCCTTGGCTGGATGTTCATTCCCCTGATCAAACTGGGCATCGCCGCTCTCACCGGGTTCATTTTTACTTCCTTACGATACGGATTGGCCTGGCCGTTGCTGACCCACCTTGTTTTCGGACTGGCAGGCGGCTTGCTTGGGGCAAGCATCCTCCAGATCACAGCCCGTTTCCTGAAAAAAGAGTAACCATGAAACAGCGAACAAATGCAACCGGTATCCTGCTCTCCCGATATGTTAAAATAAACATATCGGTCTTTTTTTCATTAGTTCTACTCCTACTTCTCTCCTGTAAAAAAGAGCCCGGGTCCACCCCACCTAAACTGGTTTTCCTCACCGATTCGGGATATGTCAGCCAGGACACCACCCTGGCAGTCGGACAAAAAATCCGGGTCGGGATTGACGCGCAGGGAGCGGGAGCCAACATTACCTATTTCCACATCGGATGGAATACCGGAGCAGAGCAGACTGTCCTCGACAGCGGAATGAACCAGCCGCAACTGACCTACACCTATTCCATCACGAAAACAGCAAGCGAAACCGAAGGATGGATCTTCCTGGTGATGGACCGCGACAGGAATTTCAGTACGATTGGTTTAACCCTCTTTAAATCATCATCGTCCCAATATGGACCGATCCGGAGTTATCCCGGTATCCTGCTTGGTGCTCAAACCAATCCGGAAGCCGGGAGTTTTTTCTCTCTTATCGCCAACCACAGGTACTTTCTGGATGAAGCCTTCTTGCACCAGGATTCGATCGATCTGATTTACTACTTCGATCAGTACGATGCCACTCTCTCCTCTCCGGCTGAAGCCGATGCACCGGCCATTTTCGGGGGTCCGACGGGACTGGTCAACTGGACGGTAAAAAACGAGACCCGTTACGATACCACCGGGATTGCGCCGGATGCAGTTGACCTGGCAACAAACGACAGCCTGATCCTGGCAGCTTACGAACCGGTCAACCTGAAGCGGAAAGCCAAATTTGTCCAACCCGGGATGGTGATCTCGTTCAAAGACCCGGCCGGACGGTTGGGACTGATCCTTGTCAAAGAGTTGGTGCCCGGTCCTGACGGATATCTGCTGATGGACCTGATAATTCAGCAAAACTGACGGTATGAAAAGCTGCTATCTCCTCTTTGCATGTCTTCTGAGTTTCGGATTCAGCCTGTTTCCGTTTTCTCTCTCCGCCCGGAAAGTGATTTCCGGAACGGTGTCAGACTGCCGCACCGGAAATCCTCTTTCAGGAGCTAATATTGTCATTACAGGAACCAGCAGGGGCGCTGTTTCGGGACCGGATGGAAGGTTCATTCTCCCCGTTGAAGCCGACCAGAAGATCCGGATCAAGGTCTCCTATATAGGGTATCATGAACTTCAGCGCATGGTGCCGGAATTCCACCAGAAGGATACGATCCTCCTCTTTCTTTGCCTGAATCCGGAGATTCGCCAGATGGATGAACTCTTCGTAACCGCTACACGCACACCACAGACTCCTGCTGAGATCCCGGCCCGGATCGCTGTGATCCCGGCCCGTAAGGTCATGGAAATGCCGGTGAATAATGCGGATGAGGTACTTCAACTGGTCCCCGGGATCAAATTCGACCGCGATTTCGGGATCTTTTCGAAAAATTCGAGTGTGACCATGCGGGGATTGAACGGTTCATACCGGGCCCTGATCCTGCTGGATGGCGTCCCCCTGAACAAGACAGATGGTGGAGGGATCAACTGGAACCGGCTGGTTCCCGATAACATCGACCGGATCGAGGTATTGAAAGGGCCTGTATCAGCGGTGTACGGAAGCAACGCCATGAGCGGGGTGATCAACATCATCACCGAACAACCCGCAGTTCCTTTTGAAGGACTGGTCAAGGTATTCTATGGGACATATCAAACGTTTGGAGGCCTGGTTAAACTCGGCGGGAGTCTTCTGCATAACCAGCGGGGATTCTATTACAACTTTTCCCTCTTCTACCGGCAGGGAAAGGGCTATATCACGGAACCGGAGACCACCCGCGACTCCCTTGATACGGACCGGTACCTGAAAGAGGGTAGTGCCTCGGGAAAAATCGGATATCAGTTTAACGAGCGGAACCGGGTAGAGCTTGAATACAACTACTACAATGATATCCGCGGAGATGGAACTAAGATATACGAACCCCTCGGCAGTTACAACCGGTACCCGACCCATTTTCTCAGGGTCTCTTCGCATAACGGCTGGGGGAAATACAGTCTGCTGGTCAATGGCTTTTACCAGTACGAAAACTACCTGCGCCAGAATGAAACCAGAAGCACAAAGCGCAGCGGGAAATACACCCTGTACGAAACTGACAGCAAACGGGAGGATTACGGCCTCTGGATCAACCTGACCAACCAGATCCTTCCGGCCCAGTCCCTTACCGTCGGAGTGGACCTGAAGCAGGGCCGTGTGGATGCCTCCGACACCTATTATACATCATCCGATATATTGACCAACCGTGGCACCCTATCGTTCTTTGCCCTGTTCACTGAATACGAACTGAACCTCTGGCAACAGAAGTTGAGTGTAACAGCCGGTCTCCGGTGGGATATCGCATGGTTCACCAGGGGTTCGTTTACCATTGAGTACCCCAGCAGCCTGTCAGAGTTCATGAGTGCCTATCCTGCGGATTTCTCCGATGAGACCTGGAACGCTATCAGTCCGAAACTGGGTTTGCGGTACAACTTCAATGTATTTCAAAGCCTTTACCTCTCTTATGCGCATGGATTCCGTCCGCCCATTCTCGACGACATGTGTAAAAACGGAAATATCAGCAAAGGATTCAAGCTGGCCAATCCGCATCTGAAACCGGAGGCACTGGACAACATCGAGGCGGGGGCCACCCTCACCCTGCTGAAACGGGTTACCCTGGAGCCTTCGGCGTATCTTTCATTTGGAAGAGATTTTCAGTATTTTGTCACCACAGGCGACAGCGTGTACACGGGTGGGGATAACCTTAAACCGGTCATGAAGCGTGAAAATATCAGCCGGGTCAGGATCCTGGGAGCCGAAGTGACAGTCACCATCCCGGTGGTCCATACCCTTTCCTTCCTGGCAAATTATGCCTTCAACAATTCACGGATCATCCGGTTTGACACAGCGAATAATCCGGATAAAGACCTCACCGGAAAATTTCTGATGGAGGTCCCGGCCAACCAGGCGTTCGCAGGTTTCATCTATACTCCGTCGTGGCTCAGCGCCACCCTCACCTGCCGGTATGTGGGCAGCCAATGGATCGATGACGAAAACACAGCCCAATCCCCCGGTTATTTTACCATTGACCTGAAGGCTTCCCATACCTTTTTTAGTCGGCTGACAGCCGGAGTTACGGTGCAGGATCTCCTCAACCGGCAATGGACCGACAGCAAAGGGCAACTCAGCCCGGGGCGCTACATCATGGTCAGCCTCTCATACCGCTTTTAATCTGATCAATAATGACAACTCGAACCTTAAAACTTTTTACGTATGAAACAGATTCTACTTTTTATCATCGTGTTCCTTCTGAGTCTACCTGCTTCCAGAAGCCAGGTCGTGCTTGCCCGGTGGACCTTCCCAACCGGGAATCAAACGGATAGCCTCGCTGACGGAGGTATTCCTGCTAACCTCGACAAAGCCATCCATACAGAAGGTGGTACCAGTGCCATCGATTTCTCCAAAAACGGATTCACCACAAAAGCTGCCCAGGCAACGGATTGGAATGACGGTGCTGACCTGAAGTGCTGGGTGGTGGAGATCACAACAACCAATTACGACCACCTTACCATCAGCTCCAAACAACAGTCGGGGGGGAATAATCCAGGTCCCCGCGACTGGAAGGTACAATATCGGCCAGCGGCTGCCAGCTTCTGGACCGATGTGCCGAACACCACCCTGGAGGTCCAGAACGACTGGACGACAGGGGTTCTCGACTCCGTTGAACTGCCCGAAGAGTGCAAAAACCAGGCCTCCCTGTTTATCCGGTGGGTGATGACAAGCAATACCAATTCGATCGGAGATCCTGTTGCAGCAACAGGCATCAGCAAGATAGACGATATCGTATTTACCGGAAAGCTGATCAACACTGCCCTTGCCGAACCGGATCAGGCCATTCGCCTGTCTGTGTATCCCAATCCATGTACCAGTCAGATCACCGTTACTTCGGCGGATCCGATCACTTCGCTGATTGTGACAGATGCCAGCGGACAGGTGGTATATTCCGCAGACCGGTTCGGGAACGAGATCACCCTGGAGGTGGGTCAGCTGCCTGCCGGTTATTACATCCTCCGGGCGACGACGGCCTCATCCCGGGTAATAACAGCCCGGTTCTTCAGGATGGATTGATTGGAACCGAGGGGGAATTTCGCTACCTTCGTGCAATGAAAGCAATGATCCTCCATGGGCTGACGGATCTGAAATCAAATGCAGCGCCGTTGACACCAGGCATTCTTCCAGATCCGATACCTGGTCCAAACGAACTATTGATCCGGGTCTCTACCTGTGGTGTCTGTCATACCGAATTGGATGAAATCGAAGGGCGGACCCCTCCCTCCCACTTTCCTATGGTATTGGGGCATCAGGTGGTAGGCCGGATTGAAGCGATGGGATCCGGTACAACCAAACACCAAACCGGCACCCGGGTAGGGGTCGCCTGGATCCATTCAGCCTGTGGAACATGTCAGTACTGCCGGGAGGGTAACGAAAACCTGTGCCCCGGATTCAAAGCCACCGGCCGGGATGTCTATGGCGGGTATGCGGAGTATATGACGGTACCTGAGAATTATGCTTTCCCAATTCCCGACGTGTTTACAGACGAGGAGGCCTCCCCGTTGCTGTGCGCAGGAGCGATCGGTTACCGGTCCATTCGGTTATCTGGCATCAGGCATCCGGCATCTGCCATCGGGCTTACGGGTTTCGGCGCCTCCGCCCACCTGGTCCTCAAGATGATCCGTCATCGCTGGCCGGAGGTAAAGGTCTTTGTCTTTGCCCGAAATGAAAGAGAACGGGTGTTTGCCCGCGAGCTGGGAGCCGTCTGGGCCGGTGATACGACTGATATTCCTCCGGAGAAAATGGATGCCATCATTGATACCACCCCCGTATGGAAGCCTGTTGTAGAGGCCCTGAAAAATCTCAAACCCGGCGGGCGGATGGTGATCAATGCCATCCGGAAAGAGGATGCCGATAAGGAGTATCTTCTGAAACTCAACTATCCCGAACATCTCTGGATGGAGAAGGAGATCAAGAGTGTGGCCAATGTCACTGGTTCCGATGTCAGGGAATTTCTTACACTGGCAGCTGAGATGCCGATCAAACCTGAAGTGCAACTCTATCCCCTGGAGGATGCCAACAAAGCCCTGCTGGAGTTGAAACAGCAACAGATCCGTGGGGCAAAAGTTCTGAAGGTCAAGTAATCCACCAGATGGCCACTACAATCCTTAACGAAGAGCTGGAACACGAGCAGGATCTCGAAGACTGGATCGCCGACCTGGAACGGATGAAGGAAGATCTGCGGAAGTTTAGAATCTGATCCCACCTCCGAAATTGGTCGTGCTGCTTGCAGTCAGTATTTGTGCATTTGATGCCTGGACAAGAAATAGGTTCAGTTCAGGGATGTATGCACCGTTCCTGCAATCCCATGGCCAAGCGGGTCAGCCAGGCAAAGAGGATTGCCAGGAAGATACCAACCACGGCACCCGCCAGGATGTCCCCCGGATAGTGTACCCCCAGGTAGATCCTCGAATAGGCCATGATGAAAGCCCAGGTCAGGAGGACGGGAAGAAGCCACCGGTGCCGGCGGCGGAGGAACAGGAGAAGAAATACAGCGATGGCCACATTGGTGGAGGCGTGGGCGGAGTAAAAACCGTACTCCCCGCCTCGGTACCCGTTCACGGTATGGACCACCAGTTCGATCTCCGGTACATGGGTCGGACGGAGACGTTTTACTTCGTATTTCGAACCATTGGCCAGCTGGTCGGAAGCAGCGATCATCAAAGCCACTGCGATAAGGATGGTGATGGTCTTCCATTTGAATTCACGGATGAGGAGAATGACCATCCACACGTATAGGGGCAGCCAGACGATCGGTTTGGTGGCGTACCAGAAGAACTGATCGAAAAAGGGGCTGTGCAGTCCGTTCAGGGTGAGGAAGATGGATTGGTCAATATGGTTCAGCGATTCAAGCATTTTTTACAGCAGATTATGCAGATTTATTCAATTCCTCCCATATCAGGGCTTTCAGCTTTTCCAGGCCGGTTTTTTTGTGTGAGGAGATAAAGATACAGGGAAGGTCGGGAAGCTCCTTTTTTAACTCCCGGGTGATCTCCGTATCGGCCAGGTCGGCCTTGGTCACCGCCAGCACACGGGGTTTGTCAAGCAACTCCGGATTATAAAGCCTCAATTCATTCCGCAGGATCCGGTACTCCTCCCTGATATCGGGACAGTCGACCGGGATCATAAACAGCAGCAGCGAGTTGCGCTCGATGTGGCGAAGGAATCGCAATCCGATTCCCTTCCCTTCATGCGCCCCTTCAATGATCCCCGGAATATCGGCCATTACAAACGACCGGTTGTCGTGGTAGCTGACAATCCCGAGATTCGGGACCAGCGTGGTGAAGGGATAGTCGGCAATCTGTGGTTTGGCCGCCGAAATAACCGAAAGGAGGGTCGATTTCCCGGCATTGGGAAATCCGACTAATCCTACATCGGCAAGCAGTTTCAGCTCCAGGATGAACCACCCTTCCCGGCCTGGTTCACCCGGCTGGGCATATCTTGGAGCCTGGTTGGTGGCCGATTTGAAGTGGTCGTTACCCAGCCCGCCTCTTCCCCCCTGGACCAGTACAATGGCCTCCTGATCTCCGGTCACTTCGCAGAGAATTGCTCCTGTTTCGGTATCCCGGGCAACGGTTCCGAGTGGTACTTCGATAAATACACTCTTTCCGTTGGCTCCCGTTTTCAGGCTGCGCATCCCATGTTCCCCGTGACCGGCTTTCAGGTGCTTGGTGAATTTGAGATGGAGAAGCGTCCAGAGCTGTTTGTTGCCCTTCAGGATAATATCTCCTCCTTTGCCTCCGTCGCCGCCATCCGGACCTCCCCGGTAATTGGTCCGGGTGTGAAGAAAATGGGCCGATCCCGCCCCTCCCTTTCCGGAAGCGCAGAAAATTTTTACATAATCGACAAAGTTTGATTCTGCCATCGTTTGTTTCCCCGGGGGCCTCAGCTTGCTTCAGTACGAAAAGGCTTCCAGGATTGTTACCGGTGATCGATGACGCGACACAGCGACTTAAAAACATGTTCGATCGTCCCCTCTCCAGGCACCTCTATATAAAGATCCCGCTTTTTGTAATAGTCGATGAGTGGTTTGGTATGCCTGTGG
>QYQJ01000024.1 GCA_007280875.1 Bacteroidota bacterium | reverse complement strand
CTTGCCATCCGGGAATTCAGAAAGACCAATAAGGATCAGGCAGCGTTTGTGATCCATTCGTCGCATTTCAGTCGTGCGATTGAGGATGTGAAAGCCAATACTTCCCATACTTCCAAAATTTGAAACAAAATTCGGAAATTCCGGGAACCTATATACTCTCCCCCATTGAGTAGGATGTGGGCAGAAAGGCCCAGAACTAAAAGGAGGAAAAAAACATGGTAGAAAAAATGAACGCATCTTCAAGCCTCGTCGAGGTAATTGACCGGATTCTGGACAAGGGAGTTGTAGTGGACGCATGGGTACGCGTCTCACTTGTCGGTATTGAGCTTCTGGCAATTGAAGCCCGCGTCGTGATCGCATCGGTTGAGACGTTCCTGAAGTACGCAGAAGCTGTCGGACTTCTGGAACACGCAGAAATTGCTGCATAATCATTTATCCTTCTCTGGGATGGATTCAAATGTGTAAAGGTGGATGGAGATGCAATCCATCCATTACTTCTTTTGAATTCGATCCTCAGATTTTGCACCGTCTATTCACAAAAGGATTGGTACGATTCGTTCACGTCATAACAATGCACGTCCCTCATGCTGCAAAAGTATGACTATAATATAATTTTCTTTTTCGTTTGTTAAGAATGTATCTGAACCCGTGGTGACTGGTCCGTGAGACATTACCGGCAGCTCGCGGGGAAGGCTGGAGTCAGGTACAAATTAATCCCGCAAAGTATTACGCGGGTAATCATCGGGAGTCTTTGCATATTGTTCTTTATCATCAGAACGATCCGGCTGATACAGCCCTTAAATTCCGGTATACCCGGTTCACCCGTTAGTAACTGGCACTTCCACTTGTACCGGTGATACCCGTTGCAGCACGATAGTACCCGGTTCCCGCGTTTATGTAACAATCATCTGAAAAAGAGGAAATTGTCACCATCAATGTACCAGTTACTCTTAGTACACGTGTAACTACCAGTGTACGAGTTGCTTTTGATGTACCCGTTACTTCCGGCATACCTGTTTTTCCCGTCACCCGCCGCTTTGTGTGGCTCCTTAAAGTCCCTGTTGACCGGAGCGGACTGGTAAAACCGGGAAACAACGTGAGGGAACTGACGCGGACATAAGGATAAATGCCCCCGCACTTGTCACTGCGCATGCCCGGATCCCGATCCGTGCGCTGCATTGGTGCGATCGGCCCCCCATTATGCTCCTGGTTTGCATCCTCAAATTTCGAAACAAAATTCGGAAATTCCGGGCACGTATTTATCAGATCCCTCCAGAATGGAAGAGTGTCAAAACAAAGACAGATGTGAGGTGGAAAAAATGACAATTGCAGATGGAATGCACCAGATCGTTGACAACATCAACGAAGCCAGATCGGCTCGGGTATCGGATATTCGGTCCATCCGTGTCGGCGTACAGAAGGATCTAAAACAGTTCGGCCGTGTCCGGAGGCACAATGCCACCGCCCAGCACAAGGCACTCCGGCATGACACGCAGGAGATGCTGGGCGGATTTTCCGCGGACAGGAGCCAGTTAACAAAGGACGTCACTAACCTCCGGCTCGACGCGATCCACATGATGCACGGCATTGCGGATGAGAGGCTTGCCAATGAAATTGAGCAGTCCCGCACGCTGAAATCCTATCACGACGAGAGGCTGGCTAATGGAATTGAGCAGTCCCGCACATTGAAATCCTATCACGACGAGAGGGTGACCAATGGAATTGAATTGTCCCGCACGCTGAAATCCTATCACGATGGGATCATGCAGGATGTCCAGCAACTGCGGGGTCCGGTCCAGGAAGATCTGGCAGAAGCACACGCAATCTGGCAGAGCCATGTGTCGGGCGGGCATGTACACACAAAAGCCCCAAAACGTACAGAGGCAAAGCCAGCAGAAGCAACGAAGACTCCGGAAGTGACACAGACTCCTGAAGAGAAGGCGGATGCCGCACTCAAACAAAAGATCCTCAAAGTGATAAAAGCCGCTCCGGAAGGGATCACCCTTGCAAAAGCGGGAAAGAAGGTCGGCGTTGAATGGAGAAGGCTCATCAGACCCGCAAAAGAACTCGTTGAAGCGGGATTAGTCGCAAAGAAGGAGACCCAGTACTTCCCGAGCTGAACGTTACTCCGGGAGAACTTTTTTTTTGGTTTGCCAAAAGCCCAAAAAACAGGGTTCAACCGGAAGGTCACAACGGTGGGAGAGCACCCCGTGGATCTTGTAACAGTAATCAACCCAAAAGCCGGCAAAAAGATCGGCGTCGAATGGAGAACATTAATCCGTCCCGCAAAGGAGATCCTCGAAGTCGGGAACGTGCAAAAAAAGGATACGAATTACTATCCGGCTTCATAAAAACGCCAATAAGACCTCTGGTCACAGGGTGTTTGTAAAAAAATCCTTAAAAGGATTCTCATGCCAAATACGGCATCATAAAAAACAGCAATTGCCGGAACGGGTATAGGTGTTTTGGGCACTGCCAGTGAGCAGGGAAATAATTTTTAGGACAGCAAAAGGACAGCAGAATATGGAGCTTGTAACAGTCATCAATCCACTGCCCCAGGAGGGGTTTGTGGAATCGGAGTACGTCAGAAACATCACCGAACGGGGAGTGCGGTACCTTAATAAAGGGTTTCCCATACATCTTTGCGGACCGACCGGGTGCGGCAAGACAACCCTTGCCCTGCACATTGCCTACCTTCGCGGAAGGCCGGTCATCCTCATCAATGGCGATGAGGAGTTCACCACCTCCTCCTTTGTCGGGGGGGAATATGGCTATCGCAAGAAAAAAGTGATAGACCGGTTCGTCTCCCGGGTCTACAAATCCGATGAATCAATGTCAAAGACCTGGCAGGACGACCGGCTTACGACGGCATGCAAGAACGGCTTCACCCTGATTTACAACGAGTTCACCCGTTCGCATCCGGAGGCGAATAACATATTCTTATCAGTGCTTGAAGAGAGGATGCTCGAACTCCCGACTGCCGCACAAAACGGCAGCTACATCAAGGTACATCCTGATTTTTCTGCGATATTCACGAGCAACCCCGAGGAATATGCCGGGGTATTCAGATCCCAGGATGCGCTCCTGGACCGGATGATGACCATTTCAATGGGCCTGTATGATGAACAGACTGAAATTGAGATAACCCAGGCAAAATCCGGGGTTTTCCCTGCGACCGCAGAAAAAATTGTCAGGCTGGTCAGGAAGCTCAGGGCATCGGATATATGCGAGGTCAACCCGACGCTCCGGTCGTGCGTGGCTATCGCACGCGCCTTTGGAGATGATGGTGACGATGCGTGGTTTGCCCGGGTATGTACAGATGTCCTTACACCCAAGATCGGGAAGGGAAAACAGGGTGATACGGACCCCGAAGTCGTTCTCCATGACCTGCTGAGTGAGACCAGATCCCGTCCATCCATGAGAAAAGGATCTGTACCAGCGGGGTAGGAGAGGCAGGGGAAAGATCAATCCGGGAGTGTGGCAGATGAAAACAGGACGCAACATAAAAAAGAGCACGGGATGTGGCAGGAATGTGCAACATAAAATCGAGCCCAGATGTATGCACGACATAAAAACGAGCACGGGATGTATGCGCAGCATAAGAACGAGCACTGGAAACGAGGACTTAAAGACGAGCACGGGATGAGGCAAGAATGCTAATCAAAAAAACGAGCCTGGATGTGGCAAGAACGCAGAGCGTCCCATGCATGATAACCCTGACCGAGAAGCAGATAAAAAAAGATCTTCTCGGTACCCGCGGGAGTTTCCTCACCGCAAATGAAGTGGAAAAAATCTTGAGGGATGAAGACAAGCGGAAAAAAAAACAGGCACGTGCAATAGCAAAAGGCAGGGTGAATTTCCTGCGGCAGAAGGAAAGGATGAAAACGGTCCAGGCTGCACGAACGGGGAAGTTGAACCCGAAAACGGGCGTTGCCATTCCCGCTGCGACCGTAAAAAAGGTGACGGGTCAGAAGAGGAATTTCCATGCAATCGATGTCAGCTACTAAACCGCGTTCGATGCAGCGGTGGCGTTATGTCTATGCAATTATTCCGGTAAAAAAGGAGATGACCTTTGGTCCCATCGGTATCCAGGGCGAGAATGTCCATACCCTTCATATCCGGGATCTTGCAGCCGTCATTTCAGACGCCCGTCAGAAAAAGTACGAGATACTTGATTACGGGATCCCCCACCAGGAGGTTCTCGAGAAGGTGATGGAACATTCCCACGAGTTTAATCAGAACTGCACGATCCCCATGAGATTTGGTCAGGTAGCAACTGAATCAGATATCAAAACATTCCTTTCCAGGAACTATCCCAAGCTTAAGATGTATTTTGGTAAACTTGAAGGGAAAAAAGAACTTGGACTGAAGGTTACCCGGAAGATAGACCCCACCATAAAAGAAATTGCCGCCTCGAATATCAAAATCCGCACAATGAGAAAGCAGATCCAGGGAAAACCATTAGAAAAAACGTTCCATCAGCGTCTTGAACTCGGCACAAAAATTTCACAGGAACTTGAAAAGCAGGGGGAGCAGATAGCCACTGACATATTTACCCGGCTTTCCGGGATATCAGCGGACAGGAAGCTGAACAAAAACCTCTCTGACGAGATGGTCTTAAATGCCGCCTTCCTCGTGGACAAAAAAAAGGAGCAGGACTTTGACCAGCTTGTCAATACCCTGGAACAGGAATACGGGGACTTAAACCTGAAGTACGTTATCGCCCCGCCGTTCAACTTCGTCAATATCAGGATACGGAGCTAATCATGGTCCTCATCGTCGATGACCTGCTCAAACTACCGTTCGATCTCGGCATGAAGGTAATCGAGGGGATCGCGGATGATGCGGACGCGATCACCTTAAAAACAGAAAAGGCAGTCCGGGAACAGGTGCTCAGGACACAGATGCAGTTCGAGCGCGGTGATCTGCCCGAAGAGGAGTACCGGGCTGCGATGATTAATCTAAGGAAACGTCTGAATGAAGTAAAAGGAGTGTAACATGGCAAAACAGGAACAGGTGGAGGTAAAACCCAAAAGGCAGAACATGAAGCAGTTGCTGGATTCCGTTAAAAAAGAGATGGTGGAACTCACTTCCCTGCCGTTCAACACAATCGCCGGCGTAGCGCTGGATGAGGAGACGCATGAGCCCACGGTGGTGACAATCGAACTTGTCGAGAGGAAAGCGATTCCCGACTCTATGGATCTCTTAGGAATATATGAGGTCATCACGGATGCGGATGGCGGGGTTGTCACGTTCAAGCGGGTCAGCATGCGAAAACGCGGGGACGTGGTCTCCGCAACGGAGTATTAACTGCGGGTTATTTTTTGGAGGTATCGATAATGGAGAAAAAAAAGGTAAAAAACAACGCACCCATCCTGGACTTTGGCTTGAAGTTCGGGGGGATACTGACCGAACTTGGCAACTTTACGCAGGACATCACAAAGATGGTTGAGGAAGGAAAAACCGAAATGAGCAGAACCGGTGAGATTTCCTTTGATAAATCCCAAAAACGAAAAGGAATGTACGGGGTTTCTGTCAGGATGGGCGGGGATGGTATGCCCCGTGTCGACACCTTTGGCAGGAGGCCGGAGTCGGACATCCGCGAACCGATCGTTGATGTCTTTGATGAAGCCGACCGGTTGCAGGTAATAATCGAGCTCCCCGGGGTTGAAGAGAAGGATATCACTCTCGAAATAAAAGAGACCACCCTCACGATCACGGCAGGAAAAGGTGAACGGAAATACAAAAAAGAGATCGATTTGGGAGTTCCGGTCAAAGGCGAGCCAAAGAAACAGTACAAGAACGGGATACTTGAGATCAATCTCAAGAAGGCGTGAGAACGTATGCAGGGTCGCTGGTTATACGGGGTGGATATCTTCGATGAAATTGACCGGTTGCAGGTGATTGTG
>QYQJ01000088.1 GCA_007280875.1 Bacteroidota bacterium | reverse complement strand
GTCACTGCTGCTGGTCGGAGCGGAAAAATTCCTGGTGATCCGGTTCGATGACAAGGGATCGTTTGAATCGGTCAGGGCCAACTCATCCTGTGCAGCGGGGACGGGAAGTTTTCTGGACCAGCAGGCCACCCGGTTAAACCTGTCGGGGATTGAAGAGCTTTGCGAAACCGCAATGAGAAACAAAGACTCAGTTCCGGATATCGCCTCACGGTGTTCGGTGTTCGCCAAAACGGACCTGATCCATGCCCAGCAGCGCGGGTATTCGCTGGAAGCGATCTGCGACAGCCTGTGCAAGGGTTTGGCGAAGAACATCGTGGACACGCTGTTCAACCAGGAGCCTCCGGTTTCTCCGATCTTTTTTGGCGGAGGCGTTTCCCTGAATGCCGCTGTGATCCGGCACCTGGAACAACAACTGGGTACCCCCCTGCACCGGCATGCACATTCCCACCTGCTCGGGGCCCTGGGAGCATGCTATCTATGGCTGGATGAAAATCAGGCGGATACGGGAAGCCTGATCGCTTCGCTCGATGAAATTTTATTACTGGACGATACCCGGAAGAATTACTACCATCCACCCCTCGAACTGAAATTATCGGATTATCCTGAGTTTGCCAGTGCAGACTCCTGGCACTTCGCTCCGGGGTTCTCCGTGCATCCTGTTGATGTGCAGGTGGATCTGTACAAATCGTTGACCAGGGGCCAGGTGTTGGATGTATTTCTGGGGATCGATATCGGTTCCACCAGCACCAAAGCGATCCTGATCGATTCGGATGCTGTGCCGGTTACGGGTTTTTATACCTACACCTCGGGGCAGCCGATGGAGGCGGTTAAGGTGATCTTTGAAGCGATTCACGACATGACCGTCAGAAAAGAGGTTCAGATCAGGATCAAAGGGGCAGGAACTACCGGGTCGGGAAGAAATTTCGTCGGAAAGATCCTCCATGCCGACCTGATTATTGATGAAATTACCACACATGCACGGGCTGCCTGGGAATTAAATCCGAAGACGGATACCATCATTGAGATCGGAGGGCAGGATTCGAAGTTTACCCTGATGCACGACGGGATGGTGACCTTTTCGCAGATGAACGCGGTGTGTGCGGCAGGGACCGGTAGCTTCATTGAAGAGCAGGCCAGGAAACTGGGATGCCCGCTGACCGACTATGCCCGGCAAACCGACGGGGTTTCTGCTCCCCTGGCGAGCGACCGGTGTACGGTATTTATGGAGCGCGATACCAACCATCTCCTGAACGAAGGGTATGCGGCTCATGAGATCCTGGCAACCACCCTTCACTCGGTCATGGAAAACTACCTTAAAAAGGTGGGTAGTGAAGCATCCATCGGCGATCACATCTGTTTCCAGGGAGCCACAGCAAAAAACAGGTCTCTGGTTGCCGCATTCGAACAACGGCTCGGGAAAAAGATATTTGTCTCTCCTTACTGTCACCTGACCGGCGCTCTTGGCGTGGCACTGATGCTGTGGGAAGAGCCACCTGTTAACACAACCTTCCGGGGAATTGATCTCTATAAGGAGACGATCGGGATTCGTTCGGAGACCTGCACCCTCTGCACCAACCACTGCCACATCAGTCTGACCACCGTGCACGGGGAGGAGGTAGCCTACGGATTTCTGTGCGGACGTGATTATGCGACGAAAAAACATGTGGATCCTGCTCCGGACGTATTCAACCTCCTGAAAGAACGAGCCCGGTTGATGCGAATCCCCCGGCATCAATCCACCACCGATAGGATCACAATTGGAATCCCGGCCACCCTGCATCTGTTTGAGGAGATGGTTCTCTGGAAACGATTCTTTGAGAATTTATCGGTTCATGTAATCACCAGCGAACAATACCTGGATTCGGTGAAAACCGGGAAGCGGATCGCCGGTGCGGAGTTTTGTGCCCCCATCGACTCCATGTATGGACATGTAGCATACCTGGCCGATAAAACCGATTGGATCTTTCTTCCTATCTCCTTCGAGACCAGGAACAAAAAAGAGCATTCGGACAGGTACTTTTGCTACTACACACAGTTTTCGGCCTCCCTGGTCTCCACCCTGAAGGACAAACGGATTCCGGCGAAAATGATATCTCCCTTGTTGAATTTTTCGAAAGGGACCGGGCATGTGATCAAACAACTCGCGGACTCCCTTTCCCCGGTTCTTGGACCCGCCCTTTCTCCCGGAAAAATCAAAACAGCGTATGCAGAAGCCCTGCGTTTCTCCGATTCCCGGCGAAAGCAGCTCCATACCCTCTTTCAGCGATCATTCCAACCGGAAACCCCGGTCTCTGTCCTCCTCCTCGGAAGGCCCTATGTAGTGCTTGCAAAGTCGATGAACAAAGGCATTCCGGATATTTTTGCCCGGATGGGGATCAACGCTTTTTTCCAGGATATGGTCTCTCCGGATGAGATGACCTCCGAGGAAAATAAGAGTCTCCTGCAGAAAATACCCTGGTATTATGCGGCTCACATTCTGGAAACTGCCAGACTGGCTGCCACCACCCCGAATCTGTACCCCGTTTTGATCACGGCGTTCAAGTGTGCTCCGGATGCGTTTATCATCGATTACTTTAAAAAACTGCTGAACCTGTACCGGAAACCTTACCTCATCCTGCAGATCGATGAACACGATTCGAATGTGGGATATGAAACCCGGATAGAGGCGGCTGTCCGCTCGTTCCGGAATCATGCCGCCACAACCAAAAAGATTCCGGAGCTGTCCTCTCTTCAGATCCTGCCAAATCTGGAGACGCAAATCGACGGAAAGACCCTGCTGTTTCCCAACTGGGATAACCTGGTTGCCCCTTTGCTGGTTGCCAATCTGAGGCGGAGCGGGATCGATGCCAGGCAGCTGCAATCCAATGACCTCTCCATCAAAAAAAGTATGGTGTACAACACGGGGCAGTGCCTCCCGGTGAACATTGTGGCACAGGAGTTTATCGACTATGTGGAACAGCATAACCTGAAGCCAGAAAACACCATGTTGTGGATGACCAAATGTTATATCACCTGCAACCTTCGACTGTACCCGTTTTATGTTAAAAACCTGCTGGAATCCTATGGACGTGGATTTGAGAAAGCGTCTGTCTACTCCGGCGAATTTTCCCATCTCGAAATTGCCGTCGGCACGAGTTACTATGCCTATTTTGCCTACCTTCTGGGAGGACTGATCCGGAAGCTGGGCTGCAGGATCAGGCCTTACGAAGTCAAAAAGGGAGAGACCGATACCATGATCGATAAAAGCATCCGGATCCTGGAAGTGGCTTTCCTGGGAAACCGCCCTATGGATGATGCTGTGCGTGACGTTCTTACGCTTTTTGACAGGATTGAACAAACCGGAGGACAACGGCCCGGCGTGGCCATCTTCGGGGATCTCTACGTGCGTGATAACGACGTGATGAACCAGGAGCTGATCCACACCATTGAAGAGTGCGGCGGCGAGGTGATCACCACACCCTACACCGACCTGGTGAAAATCACGATCGAGAATGTCATCCGCCGGGCCATGGCGCGAGGCGATTATTTCGAAAGCGGATTGTACCGGGTCATGCTGGCAAGCATCAAACTGGTAGAGGATAAGTATTATAAACTCTTCAAAAAATACGTGGGGCCAAAACCGGTGGTGAATCCATTACGGCTGGAGAGGCATCTGGCAAAATTCAACATCTCCCCGTTCCATTCCGGAGAGTCGTTCGAAAACATCCTGAAGATCTTCTACATCCTGGAAAATTATCCCCGGATCTCCCTCTTTGTCCAGACCAACCCGGCCTTCTGTTGCCCGGCCCTGGTCACCGAAGCCATGACCCAGGAGATCAAACGGGTGACCGGGATCCCGGTGGTAACCCTGACCTATGACGGCACCAGCAAGAATAAGAACGACGTGATCCTGCCGTTTCTCTCATCAACCAGATAAATCCATGATTTCCTCCTTTTTTCGACTTGATAAATGATATGAATTTGACGGAACTATTCCGTATATTGCACGTTGATGGGAACTATGAATAACCTGTTTCTAATTTAATTACCATGAAGTTCACTATTCGCAGAAGATTATTCAGGCTTTGGTACTGGTATGTGAACAAGGTGGACAGAGATGCTGAGATCGTATGTATGAATTATGGGTATAGTCATAAAGATCAGCAGGTTGCGCTGGATGAACAGGACAGGTTGAATCGGTATTCCATTCAGTTATATCACCATCTGGCCAGTGCCACAGAGATTAAACACAAGGATATTTTGGAAATTGGTTGTGGTAGAGGAGGAGGACTCTATTATATCGCCCGGAATTTCTCCCCTGCCTCGGCCACGGGAGTAGATCTGAACAGAGAGGCTGTCGCATTTTGTAACCGCAATTTTAAATCGGATGGCTTGTCCTTTTTACAGGGAGATGCCCAGAATCTGAAGCTGAAGAACAGGTCCTGTGATGTCGTGTTCAATATTGAATCATCGCACCGCTACCGTGATATGAAGGGCTTCCTGGGAGAGGTATACCGCATCTTACGTCCCGGCGGATATTTTCTGTTTACAGATTTCCGATACGATCATGAGATGGACGAAATGAAGAAGGCACTGGAGTCGAGCGGGATGACCGTACTGAAAGAGCGGGTCATCAATCAGGAAATTTTAGCTGCGCTGGCGTTGGATGATGAACGTAAACGCAAACTGGTAAAAAAGCTGGCTCCTAAGTTTCTCCATAAACTGGCACTGAATTTTGCCGGGACAATCGGTTCAGAAACCTATGACCGGTTTTTAACACACAGGTACATTTATTTCAGCTATGTGCTAATGAAGCAATGACTATCAGAACATCCCGGGACGTCTTCTTTTGCTCAAAAACCCACGATTGAACTGACCTTTACTGCTGTTGACAATGCGGCATGTTATCCAACGTAATTATTTGCTTACATTTCTTCAAAATATATTTTGAAATTCAACGGGACTTTGCTAAAAACTCCAAATAGTCAAATAGACAAATTGTCAAATGGCCTAATAATCCCGTAAGCAACGAACGCTATAACCCCAGCCCTCGCCGTCGTAATCCCGGTAGGCACCCGGGTAGTCGACACTGAGGATGCGGAGCCATGCGCCGAGGGTGAAATACTCCGTAGACGACCACCAGCGGCCGTAATATCCAACGCCGTAAAAGAAACCACCGAGTTCGTCGCGGACGCCGCCAGGCAAACCTGAAAAACCAAACAGGTCGGTGCCGTTGCCATTTTGATACCAACCACTAGTTGTTTTCAGGTTCAGACCAGCATTAAAACCACGAGAATATAATATGTCCCATTGTGGATCACCAATCCCAAACTGACTGTCCACTGCCCCTTCTAGTACCTTCCATTCTTCATCATTATTTAGGTATTGGTCATTATTGTTAATATTGTTGGGTAACGGTCGGCAGCAGCTACCCCTTTCAAACAAAGCACTAATATGGCTAGTCCTTTCGATCTGGAATTCTGGTTGTTGGATGGAACGGTTGGCTGTCTCATTTGTAGGGTATACTATGAAACAAATAAAAAAAAGAAAATCTAAAAAATGGAGTCTATTTTCTTTTTCTATATTTAATTAACTCCTCGTCTGCCAACTCCTCATTTTCGACTAATTTGTAATGTCTCTCGGAGATAATTTTTATCTCAGCCTTATCTGCTTCAAATGAGAATAGAGCAATTTTCCCATCTTGCATAAATTGAGCAGCAACTGGAATACCGAATAAATAACATCCCCTAGATTTTTTGGCAAATTGATTCTTAATTTTTTTGCAGCTTTTTCAATATCAGCCCTTATAAACTCAACCCTTTTTGACCCTTTTATATAATTGTCAAAAAATATTCTTTCAATTAATTGACTGTATCTGTTATTTCCCATTTTCTCCTTTATATTCTAAGATTAAAACTTCTTCTCTTAGCTCTTCTTTTGATCGAGTAGCAAACCTTGTTCGAAATAATTCAAGATCAAGAACTTTATATCCAAGTTTTTCAGATATTTCTGCAAGTAATTGCCCAGTTCTAATCATTACCCTCAAATATGATGCTTGGTCCCCAACCACATATGCAAGTTTGGCGCCTGGTTCTAAGCAATTTCGTAAATTAGTTAGATGTTTTGCCATCCCTCCAAAATATTGAAGCGTGACCTTACTATACATTTTTTCAAATCCAGAAGTTTTTCGCAACTCAATCCTTCTCTTCTCGATTTGATGTGCAATTGATTGTATTGATTTAATGTCCCTAACATACAAATGGTCAGAGTCATCCCTATATACGCTCCTAGTATTTGACCTTACAAAAGTTTTCTTTAAACCTCTTAAATCATGAAGGTTAGTAATTAGACCCAGTAAAACATTTTCTAATCTAGTGGTTCGGGAATAATCTTTTTCATTTGGATATGGTGGAGATGTTATTACAGCATTGATGGAATTTGGTGCCAAATATTGATTCGCAATTCTAGCATCGCCAAGATGAATTTCAGAAAGGGTAGTTTCGTTTCCTCCTGTCATGAAATCTATATCCTCTTTTATTTGGTTAACATTTTCAAGCCATGGCCCTAGAATTGAAGCATCCGTTTTTATTTTTCCTAAGCCAACTTCCGGTCCAAACTTTAGATTACTTAAATCACTAATAATTGTCTTCAGACTTGCAATTAAAAGGTGATCGCGAAGTCTTTCATTATTATATCTTTTGATTTCCTCAATTAAAATAATTGATTTGTGAAGAGGGATTGGGCTAATAGAATTTTTTAATAAGATCTTGGAGCTTTCTTCAGGAAGTGTCCTAAGCGCCAATAAGTTTGCAGTTTCTAACTTATAATCATCTATTCCATCGGTCTTTAATCGTTTGTCTACTTTGTTTGCGATATCTAATGCGGAATCAATTAATTCGTTAGTATTTATCTGCCAATCAAGTTTTGCCTTAGTGACAAACCTGGCAATTGGATTAGCCTCAATTCCAACAGAATTCTGTCCATTGAGCTTAGATTCTATTAATGTCGTTCCAGTTCCACTGAAAGGATCTAAAACAAGACTATTTTTATCAATTCCAAATCTATCAAGGTAGTATTTAACTAAATGCGGTGGGAATGATAAAACAAACCTATACCAACAATGAAAAGGATTATCTTCTTTTCTGACCTTGTTGGATTGATATTCTACTGCAATTTCATTAAACGTATTCATGTTTCAAATATCGTCATTTTATCTGAATTTATCTCACCTAGGTTCATAACTAAGTTGGACTTGTTCATATTCTTAGAATATTGTGCGCCAGGCTTTTGATTTTGAACATTTTTTTCGTAGTTAACGACTGTCTAAATGGTATCCCGAATAGTCAAGGTATCTGAAGCTTTAAGCTCAGGATGAAGGTTTACTAGCCTGGCCAGCCGTTTCTCCGGAGAGCAGGCAATGATCAGGATAAACAGGAAAGCAAACAAAGAATATCTGACAACAATCGGTTTCATAGAACAAAATAGTGAAAGTAGCCCGTGTCATAGCTCTGATCTTAGGTTAACAAAATTAGTTCCTAAGAGCAAAAGAAAGAAATGTAAAGTAGTGTAAATCAGTGCAGAATATGCTAAATCGGTGGACTTGGTGGGGAAATATTTCAGTCCACCGAATAAGCCACTGAAAGTTTACCTTTGAATGCTTTATATTACTTTTGATAAAAACAAAAAACCACTAAAACATTGATGTTTTCAGTGGTTTTCGTTAAACAGCATTCAATCTCAGCGGAGAGACAGGGATTCGAACCCTGGGTCCCGATTCCTCGGGACAACGGTTTTCGAGACCGCCCCATTCGACCGCTCTGGCATCTCTCCCTTCGTTCGCCATAGTCCCGAGGATTCGGGACGAAGGCGAATCGCGCTGCAAAAATACAAAGCTTTGCATTGATATAAAAACATCGATTGATCCATAAATCACGTGTATTCGTCCATTATTGTTTTTTTTTTGATTCATTCAAAATACCTTTGTCCGGAATTCAAAAATTAGTTTATCTATGAAAAAGTTCCTTTTTATCATATCTCTGAACCTGATGATGGGCATGACCTCCGTAACAGGAGGAAACCTCTGGGCATACCTTTCGTATGCCACTTTCAATTCCCCTGACGGACCCTACATCGAGACCTACCTCTCGGTGGACGCCAAAAGCGTGATCTACGAACGACTTCCCGACGGATCTTTTCAGGGTACCGTGTTCATCCTTATGACCTTTAAACAGAATAACGAAATCAAAGCCTTTAAAAAATACGAACTGAAGAGCCCGAAAGTAGCCGACACCACCCGCCGTGATTTTCATTTCATCGACCAGCAACGGTTTCTGCTACCCAATGGATCGTATGAGTTTGAGGTCCAGCTTTCAGATCAGAATAAAAAAGCGGAGATCACTCCCTACACTCAAACTGTCTCCATCAACTACCCGAAAGAGAAACCCGCAGTGTCGGGGATAGAACTGGTCAAAAGCTATCAACGTACAGAGACTCCCGGTGAAATTTCAAAATCGGGATTCGACCTGGTTCCCAACGTGTACAATTTCTTTCCGCAAGCCGACAGCAGACTGCTCTTCTACTTCGAATTATATAACATAGGAAACCAGGTTGGTGAAGGGGAAAAATACCTGCTCACCTACTTTGTGGAGACCCTGGAAAATGGACAGCGGGTCAAGAATCTGGCTAAAATAAAGAAGGAAACGGCCAAGGAAATTACCGCTGTCCTGGCAGATCTCAACATCGTCAACCTGCCTACTGGTAACTACAACCTGGTGGTTGAGGCAAGGGATCAGCAGAACCAGGTGATCGCCTCGAAAAAACTCTTTTTTCAGCGGAGTAATCCCTATGCCAGGTTAACGATTGACGACCTCGCTACGGTGAATCCGGCCAACTCGTTCGTGGAGAAGTTAACGAACATCGATACGCTCAGGGAATATGTGAGTTCCACCTATCCCATATCTTCCGCACTGGAAAAGAACTTCCTGAAAGGGAACCTCAGAACAGCTGATCTGGCTGTGCTGCAGCAATATTTCCTGGGGTTCTGGCAACGCCGTAATGCAGAAGACCCGCAAAAGTCGTGGGAAGCCTATAAATACCTGGTAGAGGTGGCGCAGCATAACTTCGGTACTCCGGTTAAAAAGGGATACCAGACCGACCGCGGACGGGTATTTCTCCAGTATGGGGCCCCCAACGTCCGCGCCGAGCGGTACAACGAACCCAGCAACTATCCTTATGAGATCTGGCAATACTACTCACTGGGGAACCAGAGCAACCGGAAATTCGTTTTCTACTCCCCTGATATGGTTACCAGTGATTTCTTTCTGCTTCACTCCGATGCCATTGGTGAATTCAACAATCCCAGGTGGCAGGTCGACCTCCGGAGCCGCGTATACCAAACCATCGACATCACCGACACCCAGGTGATCAACTCCTGGGGAGATATGCAGGAGGACTACTGGACACTTCCCAATTAGAAATTACGAATTACGAATTACGAATTAAAAATTAAGGAAGAGAATTCTGTACCTTTGTAGCGTATATTTATTCGGAATCTCGAATCGCGGTATCTTCCTTTCTAAATTATTCGTAATTCGTAATTCGTAATTCACTGATGCCTACTGTCGTTGTCGTCATTCTTAACTGGAACGGAAAGCGGTACCTCGAACAGTTTCTTCCTCTGCTGATCGACTGTACCGGTACCGATGCGGAAGTGATTGTGGCTGACAATGCCTCCACCGACGACTCCGTAGCCTTTATCCTGCAACACTATCCGCAGGTCCGGATCATCCGGAATCCCTCCAACGAAGGATTTTCCCGGGGCTACAACCTGGCCCTGAAACAGGTGGAAGCTGATTACTATATCCTCCTGAACTCCGACATCGAAGTGACCCCCAACTGGATCGCTCCCGTGATCGAGCTGCTGGAGAGCGATCCCCGGATCGGCGCCTGCCAGCCAAAGATCCGGTCGTATCACCGCCGGGATGAATTCGAATACGCCGGGGCGGCGGGAGGCTACATCGATGCCTATGGGTATCCCTTCTGCCGGGGACGAATGTTTCTCACCGTCGAAAAAGATACCGGTCAGTACAACAACCAGGTGGAGATCTCCTGGGCTACCGGAGCCTGTCTCTTTGTACGAAGCGAACTTTTCCACCGGTTGGGCGGATTCGACGACGACTTCTTCGCCCACATGGAGGAGATCGACTTCTGCTGGAGGCTTCACAACTACGGTTACCGGGTGATGTACTGTCCCGGTTCCACTGTCTACCACATTGGTGGAGGAACCCTTCCCAAGGCATCCTGGCTGAAAACCTACCTGAACTTCCGGAACAACTTCATGCTTCTCTACAAAAATCTCCCTTCAAAGTACCTGTTTCAGGTGTTTGCCACACGCCTGATCCTCGACGGGGTAGCTGCCTATAAGTTCCTCTTCCAGACCGGCTTCAAGGATTTCTGGGCGGTGGCCCGGGCCCATATCAGTTTCTACAGGGCACTGCCGTCGTTGCGCAGGAAACGGAAACAGCTGAAGCACGGCAGCATGAAGATGATGTATAAACGGAACATCGTGGCGGAATACTACCTCAGAGGGAAAAAACGCTTTTCAGAATTGGATCAAACGAAGTTCTTTCCATCTTAATTCCCAGGAGCCAAATCCCAAGATCCAAATCCCAAATCCCAAAAAAATTCCAATTTCAAAATCCGAAATCCGAAACAAATTCAAATCTCAAAATACAACATTTCTAAAAAGGCTCCATATCCAAACCTGTTTTGAACATTTGGTATTTAGTCTTGGAAAATTATTTAGGATTTAGATACTAGAATTTAGAATTTCTCAATCAGGCTCTCAACCGCCAGCCGATAGGAATCCAATCCGAATCCAGTGATAATGCCCTTTACATAGGGTGACAGCATGCTGACCT
Organism: Bacteroidota bacterium; assembly: GCA_007280875.1. Taxonomy (GTDB): domain Bacteria; phylum Bacteroidota; class Bacteroidia; order Bacteroidales; family FEN-979; genus QYOJ01. The sequence goes on along the minus strand of QYQJ01000088.1, from coordinate 1,452 downwards.
GCCGGAATGCCTCCCGGGCGAAGATGTTGGTGATGTGCACCTCGATCACCGGTGTCCGGATCGACCGGATCGCATCGGCAATGGCTACAGAGGTGTGTGTATACCCACCTGCATTGAGGATGATGCCGTCGTAGAGAAAACCTGCCTTCTGCAGGGCGTTGATGATCTCTCCTTCCACATTCGATTGAAAATACTCGATTGTGAGGTGTGGATAGGCTTTCCGTAACTTCTTAAGGTAGGTTTCAAAACGAACGCTTCCGTAGATGCCGGGTTCCCGTTTCCCGAGCAGGTTCAGATTGGGCCCGTTGATGATGATCAGTTTCATAAACGCAGAAGGCAGACAAAGATAATGATAAAATTGATGCCGGATGCCGGATGCCGGATATGGCAATTCATGTGCAATTAATGCGCAATTGATGTACAATCCATGGCAATTAATTATTATCTTTGTCCCACTATCAATTAGGGGTGCCTTAAAAAAAGGGCTGAGATTATACTCTTTGAACCTGATCCGGGTAATGCCGGCGTAGGGAGACCGATTTCATCAACCAAGCTTCACTCCTCAATTGATCGGTTTATCGTTCATTGTTTCACTTTGTAAACTGCATCAATTATGAAAAAAACAGTGTTGATCCTGGGATCTTTTCTGATGCTGGGAAGTATGTATGCACAGATCACCATCCGGGGAGAGGTAACCGGCCTGCAGGATGGGAAACCGCTTCCCGGAGCGCACATCCATGTGGAAAATACCTTTTACACCGCCGTTTCAGATGCTGCCGGCACCTATGAAATCTCCGGCCTGCGGAGGGGAACGTATACACTGACCTGTTCTTTCGTCGGGTTTAAAACTGCAACCGTCATCACCCGATTCAGCTCCGACACCACCATCCGGTTTGTGCTTTCAGAGAGCGCCATTCTGGGAGAAGAGGTCAACATTGTCGCCACCCGGGCCGGGGGGAAGTATCCGACCGCCTATACCACCCTGAGCGGGAAGGAGATCGAATCGGCCAACCTGGGCCGCGATCTGCCCTATATCGTGCAATCCACCCCTTCGGTGATCGTCACCTCCGATGCCGGGAACGGGATAGGCTATACCGGACTCAATATCCGGGGATCCGACCTTACCCGGATCAACGTCACCATCAACGGCGTTCCCCTGAACGACGCTGAATCGCAGGGAGTGTGGTTCGTCGACCTCCCCGATCTGGCATCCTCGTCGGAGAATATCCAGATCCAGCGGGGAGTCGGTACCTCGACCAACGGGGCCGGGGCATTTGGAGCCACCATCAACCTCCTCACCACGGAGATGAAACAGGATCCGTACGGGGAACTGGCCGCCTCCTACGGGTCGTTCGACTCCTGGAAAACCACCCTGAAGTTCGGGACGGGCATCCTGAAATCGGGGTTGGCTGTCGACGGACGCCTCTCCTATATCTCCTCGAACGGTTACAT
>QYQJ01000185.1 GCA_007280875.1 Bacteroidota bacterium | reverse complement strand
TTGGTACTAGTGAAGAATCGGATTCAGCAAAGAAGGAAATGGGTTGCTAGATAAGCTTCTGCTCCATCAATACCCGGATGAGTTCGGGATTGGTCTTTACGTTTACTTTTTCCCGTATTTTCTTGAGGATCTTCTCAACGGCCGACACCGTCGTACAACGTTTGTCTGCGATATCTTTAAGCAATTCCCCTTTGGAGAGTTGTAATACGATGGATCGTTCCGATGGCGTTAATAAAAATTCCTGGAGAACAATCTTATCGTGTTCGATTAATGGGGGCTTACTCAGAAGCATGTCGGGAAAAACTGTCTTTCCATGGTAAACCTTTTCAAGTGTTGCCCTCAATTCCCGTTTATTCACGTCCTTCATCAGATAAGCCTTAACCCCTTTTTCCATCATCACTTTAACCCAATATAAGGAACATTCATTCGTCAGTACGACAATGGGTTTCTCCGGAAACCGTTTTTGGATCATATAAAGATTCTCGACAGGATCAAGGTTTGGGAACCATAAATCAAGAATAAGAATATCGAAAGATTCACTAGGGACACTCTTGATAAATTCATCCGGATCATTGCTCCAGCCTTCAATATGAATGTTGTCCCGTTGATGCCTGAATCGTTGTTTAAATCCGTCGACAATAATGGGATGATCTTCCAGTATGAATAATCGTATCATAATTTTTTCACTGGAGCTAAGGGATCGGTGCTAGGATCTTCCAATACATGCCTTGCCCGGGCTCTGAATCCACCTCTGCCTGCCCGTTAATCAGGTTTACCCGTGCAAAAATATTTGAGAATCCCATCCCTGTAATATTCTTTGGATGATAATCAAAGCCAGGTCCGTCGTCCGAATAAACAAGTTCTATCTGGTCATCAAAATACCGGATAATAAGTTTGATCTCTGCCTGTGGGGCATATTTTCTGGCATTAGTCAGCAGTTCCTGGATAATCCTTATCAAGTGAATGGTCGTTTCAACCGGAAGTTTTTTGTGGTCCTCGCTAATGTGAAAAGTAAGATTCAGATTACTGTAGTGGATTGCATCTGCACACAATCCTTTGATCAGGGAATGAAAGGAGTGTTGTTCAAGGATTTTTTTACTCAACCGGTGTGAAATATTTCGTATATCTGCCGAAAATTCGCTAAAATACTGTTCAATGGTTTTTTGAGTGGCTTGGTCAATCTGAGGAAGACGCTGGATGGTGTTGCTGACTTTCGCAATTAGAAGATTCATTGAATCATGCAATTCCATGGCATTTCTCTCCTTCTCATGTTCCTCGGCTTCAATAATTTTTCGGGCTGCCTCCAGTTTGCTTAATTGAAGTTTGCTTTTTGCACGCTGTCTAACCCAGAAAATAATTCCTGTTGCAGACAATACTAGGACACAGGCCATTGCCAGCCAGAAGTTCATTTGTGCAATCCGCGCATTCTGTTTGATCAGGAGCCTCTCTTTTTCCGAAATCTGTAAGTTTTTATTGTTGAGTTCAAGAACAGCATTTAAAATTCGCACTTGTTTTTCGGCGACTATCCTGTCAGAAATCGCCCTGGCCTCAATAGATTTTCTAAGATAGTTGATAGCCTCTTCAAATTCCCGTTTTCGAATTAGAATATCAGAATAAGTGTCATAAAGAGTAGCTAACCAATCATAATTTTCAATTTCTAAGGCGAGCGGAATTGCAGTATCACGGATGCACATTTCCGCTTCAGAAACCTTCCCTTTTTTTAAATACTTATAGACGATATTGTTATATGCCCCTAATAATTCAATGGGCATATGGTACTCGTTTGCTTTGTTGATAACTCGTTGGTAGTAGAAAATAGCAGAATCAGGATCCGGGAGCCTCATGGCCAGGTTGATTTCTGCATTTACCTGTTCTTCTTCAGTGCCTTTTTGACGGTTCAGATAGAATAATGATTTGCGCAAATAAGCGATGACACTATCGTTATTTCCCTGAAACTGGGCAAGATTCACATAGGCGACCCCTGTTTCTCTGTATAGCTTATTTTTCATTGAGATGTGCAAAGCTGAATCATACATGTCCTTGGCTTTTTGATATTCCTCGGTAATCAGGAAAATATTCCCAAGTGCTATCAGGGAAGCGGAAACAGCAACGGGCTGAGATAATGATGCGCCGATACGGATAGAGGAGTCAAGCAGGATGATGGTATTCTTGTAATCATTTGCGAAATAATATAAACGGGACAAATTATATAGAATATACGCTTTTTCTGAATAAATTTGACTGTTGTCGGAGAATGCGAGAGCAGTGTTGTAATAATAAAAGGCTGAATCGTACATACTGGTGGACATGACCCGGCCTTTTATATTCAAAGATTTAATTAGTAATTCGTCCGATTGAATCTCATTTGAAAGATGAATAGCATGGCTGACATAGATATTGGCTAACGTATTATCTTTAAAAATCAGTAAAGACGCCAGAGAATCCAGCTTAAGAATAGAATCACGAACGAGATCTGATTGAACCGGCAGGGAGGTTCTTTTCTCCCCGATTTTCTCACATGCCGTACAGATGCATAATAAAACCAGGATAAGAAAAACCGTGGTACATTTTTTCATGATGCAAGCAAAGATTGATTCTTAAGGATATGCTTCCCCACCAAACATGTTCTGAACAAATAATCAAAGGTAGTAAATATTTCATCCCCTTGAAAGTGATACTGCACCAATAAACCAAAAACAAGATCAAGCCATTACGTGTTGATTTGCATTTCGCATTCCCATTTTTTTTAATTCATTATTCAGGCCAGCCGGCGAATTTCTTACGCATCGGACACTAAAACCGTATGCCTTCCCGTCATCGTAATAGGGATAGATATTAGCACTGGCATGGTATATATTACGGTCTCAGGCGCTGTTCGAATTGTACTCCGTTGCAGACCACCAGTAGCCGAATGCGTTGATAGCATCTTCCGCCCGTAATCAGGTTCCCCCATGCTGCATTGTCAGGAACATTGGGTATGATGTCTCCATTTTGTTAAGGATTTGTTCGAATGATAGTTATTTGCTATTCCCTGTATAAACAGCCACATATGGCTTGTTTTCACCATTCGTGAAGTCTCCACCCGCATAGACTCTGCCATTTTTATCGACACATACGGCTTTTATAGGGGCGTTTGGATTCAGATTCCCAACATTGCTCCAGGAAGAACCATCCCATTTTGCCACATAGATTTTTTCATCTTTATCCAAAAACTCACCCCCTGCATATATAGTTCCGGACGCATCGGCCACGATTGAATTGGCAAAATACGGGACGGGGATTCCTGTAAGAAAACCCCAGTTATTTGTGTTCTTATCCCATTTTACCACATTGTTGATGACGTTATTTTTGTTGAAAAATCCGGCAGCATATATATTCCCGGTTGCATCTGAGGTTAGTGACATGATTTGCCCTGTTCCGAAATCTGCTGAATTGGGGCCTCCAAGTTCAACCCAACTACTTCCATTCCACTGGGCTACATAGGCTGAGAAATTTCCGTTTGGGATGCCAAGCGCAGCAAATAGATTGCCTGATAAATCAACATGGATGATTACATCATCCCCGGGAGGGATCGTATCGCCCAGTGTGCTCCACTTGCTTCCATTCCACTCCGTGATAAAATTTCCTGATTTAAAGGGATGATTGAGCAGGTTGACGGCAGCATATACGTTACCGGCAGCGTCAGTCGTTATAGAATGCAATCCATTATTAAACATAGGATGACCGGCAGTAGTAAGATTAATCCATGTATTGGTGCTTTTTTCCCATTTTGCAATATGGTATTCGGGACCGGCAAGTGGAACATTTATCCTTCCCGTAGCGAATACATTTCCTGACCCGTCAACGGTTATAGGCCAATAAACGCCACCGGTAAATGGAGAAGCACTTACATTGCCAAGTTTTCCCCAACCTGTTCCATTCCAAACAGCAATATCCCCTGCATACCCTCCGCCTACATAGATATTGCCTGCCTGATCTGCGGCAATGCTGTATATTGGAGAGCCGAAAGGAGAATTATTTGTCCCTCCCAGTTCTTCCCAATCGGATATGTCTGGATCGTTGTTTTCTTTTTTCTCGCAACTGTTTAAGCCAAAATAGAAGCCAATAACAAGTGCTGCAAAAGAAGATTGAATTAATGTTTTCATATTCATTTTGTCAGTGATTATCGTGCTGACTCTGCACTTCTACATCTGTGCAAGTTACTAAATAACTACGGCAGTATCATTAAAAAGGTACGGCGAAAGCATTAAAAAGTCATTAAAAAACAGTCAGTTAGGACACATGGATTTCCTGCAGATCGTACAGGACTCGAAGCGGGAGGTGCCTCTCCCGGATGGAGGATAACAAGGGAATTATTTCAGATTTTGAACCTGAGCGTGGTTGTCCCTTCTTTGTAAGGTTTGAACTTTAAATCTGCAAATATATACAGGTACCTGAACCCGCTTTTTTTGCCCGAATAAGCGAGTTCCGACCATTTCTGCGGTCCCACTTCAGCAAAATTTCCCGGCAATGCGTATCCATTGATGCTGACGATCTTATCTCCTTTCCTTATACCGGCCATGTATGCAGGAGATCCCGGGTTCACCTCCGCTACGACCGGCAGGTCGTTCAGGTCATACCAGATGCCGGTGTACGCATAATCCCTGAGAAAATAGCGTTCTGCATTCGGGAAATAGGTTACCGGGAACTGGTGAAGGAGGAAGGAAAGGTAAATATCGGTTTTTTCATGGTGTCCTGTATAACATATTTAGAAAATCTATATATTTAACGTTGGACAAATATACGAAAAAGAACTTCCGTAGTTACGCTGCATTTGATGAGTATTGGATCTTCCCTTACCCCTTCTCACTGACCTGCTTCAGTCGCTCGTAATCGAGGATCCTGAAGTTCTTGCCATCCAGCTGGATGAGGCCGTCGTCATGGAATTTCTTCAGCATCCGGATAACCGTTTCCGAACTCATCCCCGATAATTCGGCCAGGTCTTTGCGCGAAAGGGGTAAAACGAACTCATCCGTCTTGAAAATCCGGTCGGAGATGCAGATCAGGATATGGCCCGGCAAAAATCGACAATAAGACGCTGTTTGATAACCTGACAACCTACTACATCGTCAACTACTGGCCGGCTGATCAGTATGCCGATTTCGGACATGTCCCCGGTGCCGCTCAGTATACCCCCAAAGCATCCATGAAACTGGCTGTCGACCTGAAAACACTACCAACCAACAAACCCATTGTGGCCTATTGCTACACCGGACAGAACAGTTCCTTCCTGGCTGCCTACCTCCGGTTGCTGGGGTATGATGTAAAATCGCTGCTTTTCGGCGTCAATGGACTGGCGTACGACAATATGGCTGCCGCAGGCATGACTATTTTCGACGATACACAGATCATGGGTTACGACTACGTTCCATAAATTTTCTCATTACCTGTTGAAGAGGCCACTTTGAAAGAGTAGGGGCTTCAAAAGAGTAGGGGCAATTCATGAATTGCCCCTGCCTTATTTATGTGAGATAGTGGAACATATCCACCCAGAAGTGGTGTCCTAATCCCACGGTGAAGATTACATCGCCAAGCACTCCGTGCAACACGGAGGTGAAGAGAACGCTTTTGGTTCTGGAATACTCATAGGCAAAATAGAGACCTGCCAGCAGGGTAAGAATGATCGAGATCCAGATCATCAGGTTGCCCCGTGGCAGATTGAAGAGGTTCTCCGGATCAAAGAGTAAGACACTTCCCAGCAGCAGGAGAGAGATCACCATTACCAGGATCCCGTTTTTCACCAATAGCTTTCGGCTGATGTTCCAGGCGATCAGCTCCCGGAAGCGGAAGGAAGTGGTGAATCGCAATAGCAGAAAGATCAGCAGCAATACTGGAAGAATCACGATGGTGGGATGCAGGATGCCTGTTCCGAATACAATGAATAGTGGGACACCGAAAAACAGGAGGGCAAACTCCACTCCCAGGAGGATCAGCTTCAGCATTTTATTCATGGTTTGCAAAGATAAACATGAATAACTTTCGTGTATTTTTGTGCTTTATTGTTTTAGCGACTGTCAATGAATATCGAAGAACTACGTGAGTATTGTCTGAAACTTCCGGCTGTCACAGAAGATATCAAATGGGGGGATAACCTGGTATTTTCTGTCGGAGAGAAGATGTTTTGCCTGGCCGATCTCACTCCCCCGCTGCGTGTTTCCCTGAAGGTTCCCGAGGAGCAATTCGCCGACCTGACCAGTGCCCCCGGGATTATCCAGGCGCCTTATTTTGCTCGGAATATGTGGATCTGCGTGGAGAAGCCGGACAGATTTTCCAGGCAGGAGTGGGAACACTACCTTCGGCAGGCATACGAACTTGTCAAAGAAAAACTTCCACGAAAGACAAAAGAATCTCTAGGATTGTAAGAATTTCAATGATTTCGCTGTCAGCGGTTTTGTATTTATGGATTTTATGTAAATTTACCCCATATATGCAACAAACCCGCTATGTCTCACGATCTTCTCCTGCTCACCATCACCGCCGCTTCCATCGCTTTTTTCCACACCCTGTTCGGCCCTGATCACTACATTCCCTTCATTGTGATGGCGAAAGCCCGCAACTGGACGATTGTAAAGACTTTCTGGATCACCTTCGTTTGCGGCCTGGGGCACATTCTCAGCTCCGTGGTCCTGGGCTTGCTTGGCATCGCGCTGGGCATTGCCGTTCATAGCCTCGTAAGCGTGGAGTCGTTTCGTGGGGAGATCGCCGCCTGGCTGCTGATCGGCTTCGGATTCGTCTATATGATCTGGGGCATCCGGAAAGCGATCCGGAATAAACCCCATACCCATCTGCATGTTCACCAGAACGGGGAAGCCCACATCCACCACCATACCCATCATGAGGAGCATCTTCATGTGCATCAGAAACAGGGGGTTAAAAACCTGACTCCCTGGATTCTCTTCACCATCTTCGTGTTCGGTCCATGCGAACCCCTAATACCTATCCTGATGTACCCCGCCGCAACGGAGAGTTTCTGGAGCGTAGCGTGGATTGCCGGCATATTTGGAAGCATCACCATCGCCACCATGCTCTCCATCGTCCTTATTTCCTCCTTTGGCATCCAATTCATCCCCATGAAAAAGATGGAGCGGTATATGCATGCCATTGCCGGAGCCACCATCCTGCTGTGCGGGCTTTCGATCCAGTTTCTGGGACTGTAGATCAGTGGGCAGTTGGCAATGGGCAGTTGGCAGTTAGCAGGAGGTCAGGAGGAAATTCGAAATGAGGAAATAGGCGCAATCCCTGGCAATCCATGTGCAATCCATGTGCAATTGTGGTTGTTGTCTATCCGTCAACCAGGTTCATTCGCGATTTTGCCTTTGTTACATACCAGAAGAGGTAGAGTACTACCATCGTCACCACCGTGCTCGAGATCACGAGAAGAGGGCTGTCTGAGGTTCCGAATTCTTCCAGGGGGGTACTGATCATCCCC
>QYQJ01000020.1 GCA_007280875.1 Bacteroidota bacterium | reverse complement strand
CTCGTTTTTTTTCCGCCCTGGATGCCGGCAATCCCGGCAACAGTCAGGACATCGCCTTTTTTCATCTGGTTCTCCCGGATGAGCGTAGTGGTTTCCGGTGAAAGGGTAATGTGGCCCTTGGCTTTTGCCGTTCTGATTTGAGTAGTTTTATTACTCACATCGACCATGTTCGCCTTGCCGGTGGAATCTGTATGAGATAATTTTTGTTGCATGCTGTTCGTTTCTTGCTATTCGCAATTCGCTGATCGCTGGTTACTGATACCAGATGCCGCTGCTTCGTCGCTTCGCTTCTCGCAGTGACAATGATGCCGGATTTATTTCTATATTCTTCATTCCTTATTCCTTATTCTTAGTTCCTCATTCCTCATTGACAATTATCCTCCAATGTTTTGAAACGAGTTAATTGTATTCACCGATCCTTTTTCGGGTTTATTTTGGATAGCCAGAAGCAGCGCCTGGCGGATGCCGAGTTCACGGATGTCAAACCCCAGGTCGTTGAACAGACAGGGTTTGATCTTTCCTTCCGCCGTGAGCCGCAACCGGCTGCACCGGGAACAATCGCCTCCATCGCCCCCTTCCACTGTCGTGAAGCACCCATGTTCCAGGCTCATCTGGTGGATAAACCTGATTTCCAGATCGTTTAACTGGCAAAACTCCTGTACCTCCCGGGCATCTTTCTCTTCGGAGGATTGCTGCACCACGCAGTTGATCTTGACCGGGGTAAGACCGGCACGCTTCGCTGCCTCAATTCCGTGAATAACCTGATCCACATCTCCTCCGCGGGTGAGTTCCCGGTAACGGACCGGGTTGACGGCATCGAGGCTTATATTCACCCGGTGCAGGCCGGCCTCTTTCAGGACGGGTGCAAATCTTTCCAGCAGGATGCCGTTGGTGGTAAGGCCGAAATCGCGGATGCCGGGGATCGCGGCAATCATGGCAACCAGTTTCTCCACCCCTTTCCTAACCAGGGGTTCGCCGCCGGTAATGCGCACCTTGTCAATCCCAAGATCAACCGCTTCCCGTACAACAGTTGCGATCTCTTCATAGTGCATGATTCGGTCATGACTTATCAACGGGATTCCCTCTTCAGGCATGCAGTAGAGGCACCGGAGGTTGCAGCGATCGGTGATGCTGATCCGCAGGTAATTGATTTGCCTGTTATAGCAGTCGTACATCCTGCAGTTCTCCTTGTTTAAGTTCCGTGTTCCCGATCCCGACCGGCATCAGGCCGTGGGCGTTACTATATGCGTGGATGTGTGCCGAGCCGTGATATTCTACCGGGAAAATTTCTCCATTGCGGATACAGACCGGCAGGAAGGATTTACGGGTCGGATTTCTCCGGCGTATGGGAGATCCTAAAGGCAAACGAACCACTGGCGGGGAGAAGTCGTGCCCCATCAGTTTGTACAGAAACGGCTTCACCAGGATCTCAAAAACCACGAAGGATGAGACCGGGTTGCCAGGCAGTCCGAAGACAAAAGCATGTCCTCTCCTGCCAAATACCGTCGGGCGTCCGGGCTGAATAGCGACGCTTTTGAAGAGGATCTCTATCCCATGCTGTTTCATGATGTCGGGCACATAGTCGAAATCACCCATGGATACTCCTCCTGTAAGGATGAGCACCTCAGCGGCTGTCAGGCCCTCTTCGATTTTCGCGAAGAGAGTTTCTTTTGAATCTCCGGAGATACCCAGGCCGACCGCCTTCAGGTGTATCTGCTCAACCTGTGCGATCAGTTGGGACGAATTTGAATTCCGGATCTGCGCCGGGCCAGGCTCAAGGTCCGGGGCCACCAGTTCATCCCCGGTGGCGATCATGGCAACCGAAGGCTGGGTGCAGACAATTGGCTCGACTGCCCCAACCGAAGCCAGCACCGCCATTGCAGGGGGAGTGATCAGGCTTCCTTTTACAAGAACCAAATCTCCTTTCCGGATATCCTCTCCCCTGCAGCAAATGTGAAGAGCGGTAGTATCTTTGATGAACCTGATTCTGCCTTCAGGCAATTCCTCCGTATCTTCTACCATAATTACGGTATCAGTCCCCTCAGGCACCATGGCGCCGGTCATGATACGGGCGCATTGTCCGGGGCCGATGGGGTGAGAGGGTACCCTGCCGGCGGGGATGGTTTCGATGATCATCAATGGATGGGAAATATCCGCCATCCGGCAGGCAAACCCATCGACGGCCGATTTGTTGAACGGGGGTATGTCGCTATCGGACCGGATATCTTCGGCCAGGATCCTGCCGCATGCCAAGGCAAGCGAACAGGTTTCCCCAGGCAGCGGGGTGGCTGCTGACAGGACGATCGACAGGGCTTCTTCAAAGGAGATCATGAGCAGCGGAGGTTAACTTCGTAATGTTTGGATGAATGTAAAGAAGCCTTTCTGGATGACCATATCCATATCGGCATGAAACCGGTCAAATGCCGCTACCAGCCGTTTCCCCTCAGGGCTGAGCTGGGTACTCCCGCCTTCAGCACCTCCCCGGTGTTTTTCGAGCAGCGGAAAACCAAAAAAATCCTCAATCTTCTTCAGGTTCCCCCAGGTACGGCGATACGTGTAGCCCAGCTCATCACAGGCGGCTTTCATGGAGCCCTTCTCCTCGATCAGTTTGAGCATCTTCCATTTTCCATCCCCCAGGATGCCCGTCCCGGAACTGTCTTCCATCCACATTTTATAGTGGAGCCGGATGTGGTCCAGTTTCGATTCAAACTTGGTTTGCATGTCCTGAAATTTATAACAAAAGTAAAAAAAATTAACGATATGTTTTCTTATGCATATCCATGGCAACCCATGTGCCTGCTTCGCTTCGCTCGCAATGACAAATGTGCGCAATTACTTTACTGAAGTGGCGCGACAACCTCAATGAGCTCCGGAAGGTCCATGCCGATCTCTTTCAGGAATTCAATCTTTGGAACACCGTTCTTTGTCCAGCCTCTGCGCAGATAAACCGCATCAAGCAGTTTTTCATATTGTTCTTCACGATGTTTTCTAAGGACTGCCATTTTTTCCTCCGTTGATTTCCCTTCCGGATCGAAGTGAAGGATCTCCTTCAACTGTTTGTCGTACCGTTCGGCACGGGATTCATATTCCTCTACAGTTACCGGACCGGCGGCCCGGTAAGGCTGGGCATCGTGCTGGCGCAATCCATAACCTCGACGAATGTTGAAAATACGCTGAAAGTTATACACGCGCTCGGATTGGCGTACCAGTTCATGTTTGTCGACGTTCATCCCGGTCACTGCATTGAAGATGGTTACGTAGTTATCGACGTGCTCAGGAACTTTTGCCGGTTCATCGGTCAGGGCATTGTTTTCCGGCTCTACATCATTCCAGGGAAGTTTACAGAACCCGGCCAGTCCGAACCAGGTCCGGAACATCGGGAAGTAATGCAGCGCTTCGGCTTTGTTCTCAAAAGTGGGGATCTGGTTGTTGACCATATCCATGAAGATCAGCCAGGCTTCATCGTGTTGCGGTCCTTTGTTGGTCATGGCATAACCTCCCTGCTGGGCCAGCGATTCCTTGGAGACATACTGGGAATATTCCAGTCCTTTGTTTTCCATGGCGATGTCGAAAAGAAACTGAGGATCTCCCCACCCGTTTTTGCCAAAAAGCTCCTTCATTTTCCGCACACCCAATCCGGCTGTCAGGCCGAACCCTTCTCCGCGGGCCAGCTGATGGAGCAGTTCCATAGCCACGTCGGCATTCCCGAAGTGAAGGTTCAGTCCGCCGGTGCGTTCAGTATTCAGAATACCGTTCTCGTAGCATTCCATCATAAATCCCAGGATAGTCCCCCAGGTGATCGTACAGATACCATAGGTATCGCAGTAGAAGTTGGCTTCGATGGTGAAGTCGGGATTAAAAATACCGGCGACGGAGCCCAGGGATGAGGTGGTTTCGTATTCGGGACCGTCGACGATCACCCGTTGCCCGGCATAGGGTCCGGTGCGGATCAGGTAGTTGTCGACCCCTTTGGCGCAGGCCATGTTACAACCCACCCAGCAGCCATCCGGGATATTCTGGGTAAAGTAGGACATCCACACATCTCCATGGATATTGCCGGCATCCTTATGACTTCCGTATTTGAAGTTGTTGACCGGAAGCAGGTCATAGTCGTTCATGATGTTGGTGAGGTGGGCCGTTCCCTTCTTGCGCATCTCATTCTGCGAGTCGTCCAGCTCCCGCATCTCTTTATTGAAGGTACGTCCACGTTCCTTGACCGGCTCCAGGTCGACCACGTTGTTCCGGTTGCCCCCAATTGGCTTCACATACGCCACAACGGCTTTGATTTTCTTGTCACGCAGTACGGTGCCGATCCCTCCCCGGCCGGCCTGCTTCAGCCTAACTTTTTTTCGTTTGATGTCGTAGAAGCTGAAGTTCAGCATCCCGATGAGGGAGTGCTCGGCAGCGGTTCCGGAGGAGACCACCGATACATTGTATTTATCTTTTTCATTTTCGGGATCGGCGAGCATTTCGTGAAGCTCTTCAGCCAGCACATGACTATCCGACGGGAGATCCCCCGCTTCGTAAAACTCAATGACCTCACGTGCTTCATCGAACAGGATCAGGATCTCCTCATTCGATTTTCCCTGAACCTCCAGTGCGTCGAAGCCGCAGAATTTGAGGAAAGGGCCAAAGAAACCGCCCACATTGGAGTCGATGACGATATCGGTCTGCGGACTGATGGCACAACAGATGGCTTTCCCGGAGCCGGAGTACTGGGTAATTCCGCAACAGGGACCTCCCGAGATCACGATTTCGTTTTCGGGATCATCCCATTTGGTGCCGGGCTTTGTGGCATCCCACAACAGACGAAGGTCGAAGCCTTTCCCTCCGATGAATTTTTCCTTCATCTCCTGGCTGACCGGCTTTTCTTTTACCTCAAGATCGCTTACATTGATGTAGACCGTCCGGTTGTTGTAGCCCTTATCAATCGGAGCCCAGACATACTTATACTGCTTGAGTAGTTTGTTCGTTTTTTTGAATTCTTCGAAGTTCATATAGAGATTCTTTTATTGGTTTCCGGAAGGCAAAATTAGGAAAAATCCGGATTTTTCTATTTTTGTAAGAGATTGGAATAGCAATGAGGAAATTATTTCCTTATTTCGTATTTCGTATTTCATATGACCTTCTGACTTTATGACCTTTCAGGAAATAAAACAGCGTTTACGTAGAAAATCCGTCGGCATTGCCGGCTGCGGCGGGCTTGGATCAAACTGTGCCGTTGCCCTGGCCAGGGTAGGAGTGGGAAGATTGGTCATTGTGGATTTTGATGCCGTGACTGTAAGCAATCTGAACCGTCAGTATTTTTTCCTAGATCAGATCGGGATGAAGAAAGTGGAGGCTCTTCGGGAGAACATCCGGCGGATTGATCCGGCTATCGGGGTGGAGGTGGCTGATGTGAAACTGACCCCGGATCTCCTGCCGGGTCTTTTTGCCTCCTGCGATGTTGTGGTGGAGGCTTTTGACCGCGCTGACCAGAAAGAGATGCTGATCGAAACCATGTTGAAGGATTTTCCTGAAAAACCCCTGGTAGTGGGTCTGGGGGTAGCCGGGTGGGGAAGGACCGACCTGGTCCATTTCCGGAAATCAGGAAACCTCTATATTTGCGGGGATGAGGTTTCGGAGATCAGCGTGGAGCTGCCTCCACTGGCTCCACGGGTGGGGATGGTAGCGAATATGCAGGCGAATGTGGTGGTGGAGATTTTATTAAGTAGCGAGGTAGCGAGGTAGTGAAAAGCGAAAAGAGAAAAGAGAAAAGCGAAATGCAGATTACATTAAACAATAGAGTTGAGACGTTGGAGGTAGTTCGGCTTACGGTATCGGAGCTTTTAAAGGTTAAGAATTTTACATTTAAGATGCTGATTGTAAAGATTAATGGGAAGTTGATCAACAAGACGGAATACGACACCGCTGAAATTGCAGATGGGGATGATGTGCAGGTGATCCATCTGATCTCGGGAGGATAGGACGAGGGACGAGGGACGAAGGACGAAGGACGAAATACGAAACACGAAACGCGAAACACGAAACCAATACCTCATGCTTATGACTAATCGCTAATCCCTATTATATGATCGTTGTCTTTATCCTGTATCTTGTCGCTACCTTGGGCATCGCCTGGTGGTATTCCCGTGGGGCGAAGACCAATGAAGAGTTTGTAATCGGAGGCAAGAAGTTTGGCGGAACCGCCCTGGCATTGTCGGAGCGAGCCACCGGAGAGTCGGCCTGGCTGCTTCTGGGTCTGACGGGGCATGCCTATACAGAGGGGATTGGTGCCATCTGGGTGGCCCTGGGTTGCGTGACCGGCATCCTCTTTATCTGGCAGGTGATGGCGAAGCGGTTGCGCCGGGAAACGGAGAAGACCGGGGCCATGACGGTATCCAGCCTGATCGGCCGGAGATTTCCTGGAGCGGAAAAGAACATCAGCATCCTGTCTGCGCTGATCATCATCTTCTTCTTCCTATTCTATATTGCGGCACAATTCAGCGGAGCTGGAAAGGTCCTGCAGAAGACCTTCGGAATGGACCCAATCTGGGGCGTGATCATCGGCTCGGTGGTTGTGATCACCTACTGCATGATGGGAGGGTTTATCGCCGTGGTGGTGACGGACGTATTTCAGGCTATCCTGATGATCTTCACCCTGGTGGTATTCCCGATCATCGCCCTTTTTATCGCCGAATCCTATCATATCTTCATCATTCACAGCATCGAGGATGCCGGCCCGGTTTACCTCTCTCTCACGGAAGGAAAGACAGGACTGGCCGCGGTGTTGTTCATCCTGAGCGGCCTGAGCTGGGCGTTCGGATATACCGGGCAACCGCAGCTGCTCACCCGGATGATGGCAATCCGGAACGAAAAGGATGTCCGGACAGCCAAATGGGTAGCTACTAGCTGGACCCTGCTGGCCTATACCGGAGCTATTCTGATCGGACTTTTCGGGATCGCGTTTGTTCAGCACGGGTATCTTGGCCATGAAGAGTCAAAACTGGCTGCCGATCCGGAGAAGATCCTCCCGGTGATGGTGCTGACCCTGGTCAATCCCATCCTGGCAGGTTTCCTGCTCTCCGGAGTGATCTCCGCCATGATGTCGACCGCCGCCACAGAACTAACCGTCTCCTCTTCCTCCATGGGGGAAGATGTGGTTGGGAAGCTCCGGAAGATGCTGATGAACAACAAGCAAAAGTTGTTGCTGAATAAACTTTTGACCCTGGCAATTGGCGCTGCAGCATTTATCCTTGCCATCACCCTCACGGATACGGTTTACAGTTTGGTTTCCTATGCCTGGTCAGGGATAGGGTCCAGTTTCGGGCCGGCCCTGTTGCTGATCCTCTTCTGGAAGCGGGTCTCCCGGGCCGGGGTTTACGCCTCACTGATCTGCGGAACCGCCGGAACCATTATCTGGAAGAACCTCTTTGAAGCCGATACCGGCGTCTCAGAACGCCTTGCCAGTTTCGTGCTTGCGTTTCTGATGGCCGTAGTGTTTTCGTTGCTGATGCCCGAGAAGCGAATAGCGAATAGCGATTAGGGATTAGTGAAGAGCCATGAGGCATAAGGCATAAGGCAATTGTCAATCCTCCCTCGTTCCTCGTCTCACGTCTCACGGAAGCGCCTCTGCCACCACAAACGTACTTCCCCCCACGAAGATCAGGTCTTCCGGAGTGGCAGCTTTCCGGGCGGCAGTCAGCGCTTTTCTCACTGACGTATACGCTTTTCCATTCAAACCTGCCTGCTCTGCCTGGCGCTTTAGTTCATTCGGATCGAGCCCCCTGGGAATATCGGCTTTGCAGAAGTAAAAGGTAGCCTTTTCAGGAAGGAGATGCAGGATGTGGCCGATCTCTTTATCGTTGACTATTCCGAAAACGATATGGAGGTGCTGGTACGGTGTCTGGCCCAATTGCATCACTACCTCCCGGATACCGGCTTCGTTGTGCGCGACATCACATAGCGTCAACGGCGAGGATGATAAAAGCTGCCATCTTCCCTGGATTCCTGTATTGATGATGACATTGGCCACACCCTGTTGAATAGCTTCATTTGATATAGGGTATCCAAGTTGCTTCAGGATGTGTATCACAGCCCATGTGGTCTGAAGGTTTTTTTGCTGGTATCGTCCTAGAAGGGGAAGCCTGATGCCTGATGCCTCATGGCTGGTGCCTTTTAGGTTCAATCGATCCGCAAACAGTATCGGAGATCCCGCCATTTCTGCCCTTTCCCTGAACAGGGATTCCAGTTCCGGCTGGGTTTCACCGATTATAACAGGGACTCCCGGTTTGATGATGCCTGCTTTTTCGTTGGCTATCTTTTCCAGGGTCTCTCCCAGGAACTGCATGTGGTCAAAGCTGATGTTGGTGATCACCGAAACCAGCGGGGTGAGAATATTGGTGCTGTCGAGCCGTCCTCCCAGCCCAACTTCCACCATGGCAATATCGACCTCCTCTTCCCTGAAATGATCGAACGCCAGGCCGACGGTCATCTCGAAAAAGCTGGGCTGGATTTGCTCAAACGCATCCTTGTACTTCCTGATGAAGGCCGTCACCTTCCTCTTCGGGATCATCAGCCCGTTGACCCGGATGCGTTCGCGGAAGTCCTTCAGGTGAGGGGATGTGTAGAGTCCGGTTTTAAGTCCATGTTCCTGCAGGATCGAAGCGAGCATGTGCGAGACACTTCCCTTGCCGTTGGTGCCGGCCACATGAATCGAATCGAACTGATTTTGGGGGTTCCCCAGCAAGTTGCAGAGGGCGACGGTATTATCGAGGGTAGCTTTGTAAGCCGATGCTCCGATCCGCTGGTACATGGGGAGCTGGTTGAAGAGCCACGACAAGGTTTCCCTGTAATTCATTTTTTGCATTAACCGGGTAAGGGGCAACAGCCCATATAGATCGCCCCACCAATGTTATCTCTTCTCGCTCCGGTCACGGAGGAGAGGATATTGATTTCATTACGCCAGCGGAGTAGTCCCAGAAAAGCAAAGATCAGCGCCTCCTTGAACTGGATCGTCAGGAGATCAGGGAGAATGACCTGGGGAATTGTGTGATGTCTGATCCTTTCAACCAGAAACTGGTTCAACGCACCCCCTCCCGTAATGAGTAGTTTATCTACTCGATTTTTTCCTGTGTTTTTTCCCACCTGGATGGCGATGTGTTCGCAGAAGGTGTGAAGGAGATCCGCGATGCGCGATGCGTGATCCGCGATGTCAGATCCCGGATCCCGGATCCCGGATTCCGGATCCCGGAGCAGTGGCCAGATATGCTTCTCCACCCACTCTTTGCCTAAGGATTTCGGGGGTGGCTGATGATAGTATGAGAGCTGGTTCAACGATTCCAAAAGGTCAGGTAAAAGGGAGCCGCTTCTGGCCAGATCGCCGTTGTTGTCGAACGAGTGTCCGGCCTGGCTGGCAAGTGTGTTCAGTACGATATTTGCCGGACAGATGTCGAAGGCGATTCGATGGCCTTTGCGTTCAAATGAGATATTGGCAAAACCGCCCAGGTTGAGGCAGTAGCTGAAATCGGAAAAAAGGAGTTGGTCTCCAATGGGAACTAACGGGGCTCCCTGTCCACCGAGAGCTACGTCGGTAGTACGAAAATCGCACACCACGGGTAGTCCGGTCTCGGCAGCAATGACAGCTCCCTTTCCAATCTGGGTGGTCCAGCGGAGGTTGGGTTGATGAAAGATCGTATGACCATGGCTCGCAATAAAATCGACAGTGATGGAGTGCCTTTGCATGAACTCCCGGGCCAGGGACCCCATCAGGTGGCCAAGGTCGCAGTCGGTCCGGGCCAGTTCTGCCGCCGATCTGCTATCCAGCTGCTGCAGTCTCTTCTTCCATTCCCGGGAATAAGGGATCGTTCCGGCCTGGAGGATCTTGTAGTTCCAGGTGTTTTCCACCTGTTCAAACCGGCAACAGGCAATGTCGAGACCATCGAGCGAAGTGCCGGACATCAGCCCGATTATGTATTGCACATTTATTGCCATTTATTGCCATTTATTGCACATTAATTGCACATTTGTCCCTCGTCCCTCGTTATAAGCTGGGGATGATCTCTTCCAGGTGGATGCCGCGGGAGGCTTTGAGGAGGATGTGGGCCTGTTTTACAGGATGCGAATCAAGCCACTCCCTCGCTTCCGCGCTGGAGGAGAAAGTAAGCCACCTTTTACGCTTATTGAGTTTGGAAAATACGGGACCGACCAGAAAAATCCGTTTAAGGTCCATGGTTTCCAGTATTTCCAGGATACGGAGATGTGCCGTTTCAGTTTCGTCGCCCAGTTCGAGCATGTCGCCAAGGATCACGATCTTGTCTGCCGGAAAGGCCTGGTCGAAATCCTGCAGGGTGATGGCCATGCTGCTGGGATTTGCATTGTAGGCATCCAGAACTAAAAGATTCCGGGAGGTTTGATATAGTTGGGACCTGTTGTTTACCGGGGTGAAGGATTCAATTGCCCGGGTGATGCTGTTGATGGAAATACCGAAAAAGGTCCCGACACTGGCAGCCGACAGGATGTTCAGGGCATTGTACGATCCGAAGAGGGAGGACCGGATGATCTCGTTTTTCCCGTTCGGGAAGTCGACCTTCACCGCAATACCGCCCGGGCCTGGTTCGATTGTGCCAGATACCGCAGCTTCCGGGATCATGCCATAAGTGAATAAATTTAGGTTTCTGACCTGTTCGGTCAGCAACGGATCTCCCAGATTAATAAAGACTTCACCACCATGTCTTCGCAGAAAATCATAGAGTTCTGTTTTGGCCCGGATCACCCCTTCAAATCCGCCAAATCCCTCCAGATGAGCCTGGCCGATGTTGGTAATCAGACCGTGAGTGGGTTGAGCCAGCTGACAAAGGAAAGCGATCTCTCCGGGATGGTTGGCGCCCATTTCAACTACGGCCATCTCGGTTCCGAAGCGGATCGACAGGAGTGTCAAAGGAACACCGATATGGTTGTTCATGTTGCCCCGGGTCGAGACAGTCTGGAATTTTCTGGCGAGCACGGCATGGATCAATTCTTTGGTAGTGGTCTTTCCGTTACTGCCCGTGATGGCGATTACCGGGATATCCAGCTGTTTCCTGTGGTACAGCGCGAGTTGCTGCAAACTGAACAGGACGTCTTCGACCAGGATATACCGGCGGTCCCTGACCACCGCTGAATCATCTACCACCGCTATGGCCGCTCCCCGTTCCAGGGCGGTCTCAGCAAACTTATTTCCGTCAGATGTCTCTCCTTTCAGCGCGAAAAAAATGGAACGGGGCGGTACCTGCCGGCTATCAGTGGTGACAAGCTGGAATTGCTTGTACAGGGTATAGAGCTTTTCGGTGGTGACTGGCACGTGGGTGGATATAAAAAAGAAGCCGACCGGTAAAAGTATAAAAAATTAGGGGCGAAACCTAACAAAAAAACAGAGGTAATGCATATCAAAAAAGCAGGGGCAATTCACGGGGAAAAAATTGTAGGGGCAACCGGTCCGGTTGCCCCTACAAAATTGGTTGAATGATGTTTCGTCGGATGGATCCTGACTACCGGGGATATTCGCCGCCGACACGCGTCATGGCGCACCGGAAACCGATTGCATCGGAAGCTTCGCTTTCGTCAAGAAACCTGCGGGTGGTGGGACTCAGGTAGAAAGCAGGATCTTTCCAGCTGGCTCCTTTGTAAACCCGTGCCCGGTCGGTAATAAGGGACGTAACGCCATACTGGTACATGAGGTCGGTGGAGAGGCTGTCGGGATCTTTCAGCCAATCCTCTTCGCTGATGAGCGATTCGTAATCACCATCCAGGTAGTTGATCACGTCCGCCGAGCGGTAATTTTTCCGGTTCATGGCTTCAGCCGGCGTAACCGGACGATACTTCATCCGTCCCAGGCTGTCTTTCTCAGAGAGGAATCCCTCTTCGTCCGTTTCCGGGGTCATGAATACATTTCCGCGGAAGGGACGCAGTCCTGCCACATAGTAGGAGTTCAGCGGACGGTACACATCCAGCACCCATTCGCTCACGTTTCCAGCCATATTGTAAAGGCCGTAATCGTTGGGAAAATAGGATCCGCAGGGGGCCGGGATATCTGCTCCGTCGTTCAGGTTTCCGGCTACACCCATGTAGTCGCCCGTTCCCCGTTTGAAGTTATCCATGAAACTCCCATAGTATCTTGACTCGCTGGCACGGACATAATTTCCATTCCAGGGGTAGTTCTTCTTTTCCACTACCCGTTCATACAACGTGTTTCCGATCAGGCCCATGGCTGCATATTCCCATTCTGCTTCGGTGGGGAGGCGGTATTTCGGAAGCATGATCCCATCTTCCATTTTGACCTTCCGGGTTCCGGTTCCGGTTGGATTCAGGTCGGGCATCGGCTTGTCGACCAGCCCCTCATATTGGCCTGCCAGGTAAGCTTCAGTGTTGAAGTTATTTTCATTCTTCTGTGCCGGGTCCATGGCCAGGATGCCTTTTTTAATCAGCATCATTTCGTTTACCCTGTCGGTTCTCCAGGCGGCATAATCGTTGGCCTGAAGCCAGGTTACGCCCACCACGGGGTAGTTCCTGTAAGCCGGGTGGCGGAAATAGTATTCCACAAGGGGTTCGTTGTATGCCAGTTTATCGCGCCAGACCAGGGTATCGGGAAGTGCTTTCCGGTATACACCCGGGTAGTCGGTGGCATAGACACGATGAAGCCAGTAAAGGTATTCGATGTAATCGAGGTTGCGTACTTCGGTTTCATCCATGTAAAAGCTGGGGACCGTGACACGGCGTGGCTGATTGTTCCATTCATACATCACATCATCCTGGGTCTGGCCCATGGTGTATGTACCTCCTTCAATGAACACCAGTCCGGGGCCGGTTTGCTGTCCCTGGTACGGCCGTACTTCAAACCCGCCATTCTTGGGGTCATTGTAAGACCAACCGGTCGTACTGGAGGTCTCCTTCTTACAGGAAGCCGCTACCACCACAACTGCGATCAGGGTGCTGATTTGAAGAATTTGTTGAAGTTTCATCTGGTTCTGTTTTATTGGTGGATGATGAAATTGCCAGGCAAAAATAGTAAATTCTCCTCAAGTTTGACCTATATAACTAAAATCCGGGGCACTTTATTGCACGGATGTGTCTTCTTTTTTCAATGCAGGGGAATTGCCAGGAGGCTGAAACCTCGTGGGCTCCGCCTGAAGCGCCTTTGAGGTTGCTGACGGTGAAGTCGTAACTATAGCCCACCCTGAGATTTTTATAATGTACGCCGATAAAGGGAATAACCGCATCAGCATTCTCGAAGTTATGACGGAACCATAATCCGGCCACAAAGGGATAATAGGAGAAATACAAGCCCAGGTTCAGCTGATGGTAGTTGAACTGTTGCTGGTAGAGGATATTGGGAGAGATGGAGAACTCTTTGTCCTCATCCACCGTACCTCCTTTTCGCAAATTGATCACGGAACCTGCATGGACCGTGATTTTCATGTACAGCAGGGCGTTGGCATCGGCATAGAAACCGATATCAGGCTGGGTCAGATGGGAAACCGATATTCCCCCGTAAATAAGATCTTCGTATCCCAGGAAAACACCCGCGGAAAAATCAGGTACCCCCACCCGCTGCCGATCCGGCTCTTTCTCTGAGGTGGGCCAGATAAATCCGTTTTGCGGATCGATCATGTCTTCAAACAGCAGGTTTTCCCATACCAGTCTGCGCTGGTAGTAGGTGACCTGGACCCCGGCGCTGGCATAGATCCTGCTGGTGATATTGAATTTATAGGCATACAACAGACTGATCATGGTGGTGTTGAGGTTTCCCCCGCCGGCCCTGTCGGCCGTGAAGAGCAATCCCACTCCACCATGCAGAAAATCCACATATTGATCGTATGAAGCATTATAAGTGACAAAGGCCTTTTCGACGGAGGGCCACTGGTTCCGGTAGTTTGCAAGGAGTCTGGGGCAGATGGGAGCTCCGGTCAAAGCCGGATTCAGATACAGGGGATTGGCATAGAACTGCGAAAACTGAGGGTCCTGGGCAACAAGTGAAAGCACTGGTAACAGGGAAAGAAACAGGAAAAGAGAGACAACTTTTTTTGCCATCCGGTGTCTGAATAGATGAGGTTCCGGCTATATTGGGATCACAATAATACGAAAAAATGGAATAGTTTATTGCGACCGACAATATGGATATCGAAAAACCGTTCTTAAACCAAGGCTATTTTGATCACTTTTTGACTATGCTAAGATATAAGACCTTCTCTCTGATCAGTATACTGATTCTTAGTTCATTGGTATCGTGGGCACAGGTTTCGGCACCCGGAATCCCTGACCCGGTTTCGCTCCATGAAACCCTGCAATGGCAACCGGTTAAAACGGTAGAGGTAACCCCCGGGGAACGGATCCCGCTAGTGACCTTTACGGGATCGGTCATGGTGGACGATACCGGCAGGCTTCCAGTGTACTTTCACCGGCGTTTGTTGTCCGGGGCACAGGCCCATGTTGACCAGGTATACCTCAATACGGTCGTTTATCAACCACTCACCCCTCCGGAAATTCTGGCCCTTGACGAAGTGAACCAGATCCCTTCTGCCGCCCGGCCATCCGCCAGGATTGTGACGGAACGAAAAGAGCGTTATGTTGAGATCCTTCTGTTGCCTTTCAGGCGAAATCCTGAAAATGGTCTGATCGAAAAGGTGGTTTCTTTTCAACTGACCTGTCTGTTTAAAGAGG
>QYQJ01000025.1 GCA_007280875.1 Bacteroidota bacterium | reverse complement strand
CGATGAGATCCTGGATGGAAAACACGACGACCAGTTCCCGCTTGTGATCTGGCAAACCGGGTCCGGACCCCAGACCAACATGAGCCTCAACGAAGTGATTTCCAACCGGTCTCATGTTTTGAACGGCGGACAGCTGGGAACAGGAAAATCCCTGGTTCATCCGAACGATGATGTAAATAAAAGTCAGTCGTCCAACGACACCTTCCCTACCGCCATGAGCATCGCCGCTTACACCATGGTGGTGCAGACCACCATTCCCGGTGTGGAAAAGCTGAAAGATACCCTCCAGGCCAAGTCGGATGAGTTTGCCGATATTGTCAAGACCGGCCGCACCCACCTGATGGATGCCACACCATTATCCCTCGGACAGGAGTTCTCGGGCTACGTATCGCAACTTGAACACGGCATCCGGGCATTGAAAAACACCCTCCCCCATCTGGCAGAACTGGCCCTGGGTGGTACGGCTGTAGGAACCGGTTTGAATGCCCCGAAGGAGTATCATGTGCTGGTAGCTAAAAAAATCGCTGAACTGACCGGTTTGCCATTTGTTACCGCTCCCAATAAATTTGAATCCCTTTCGGCTCATGACGCCCAGGTAGAGACCCATGGCGCTCTGAAAACACTTGCAGTAAGCCTGATGCATATTGCCAGTAACATCCGCCTGCTGGCCTCCGGACCGCGTTGCGGCATCGGAGAGATCAGGCTTCCTGAAAATGAACCGGGTTCCTCTATCATGCCCGGAAAGGTGAATCCCACCCAGCCCGAAGCGCTTACCATGGTGTGTGCCCAGGTGCTGGGCAATGATGTTGCAGTCAATATCGGTGGCATCAGCGGCCATTTTCAGCTCAATGTATTCAAGCCGGTCATGATCAAGAATGTGCTGGAATCGGCCAGGCTGATCGGTGATGCAGCCGTCTCGTTCAACGATAACTGCGCTGTCGGGATCGAACCCAACCTGCCCTTCATCAACAAAAACCTGCAGAATACCCTGATGCTGGTCACCTCACTGAATCCGCATATCGGATACGATAACTCCGCCAAGATAGCAAAGAAGGCCCACACCGAGAATACCACCCTGAAAGAGGCGGCGCTGGCGCTGGGCCTGCTCACCGAGGAGGAGTTTGATAAAATCGTGGATCCCAGGAAGATGACGGGACCAAAGTAAGGACGAGGGACGAGGGACGATCGCCTACGCTAAGGCTTCGGCGATTGAAAGGGAGGAGGTTACCGTTGATAGTGCCTGCTAGTTTGGTTCTTTTTCTGTGAATATCGTATCTGCAGGGTTCAGGCTAAACCTGCTTTGCAGGCTGTCAAGCTTGCGGAAATCCCGTTTTACTTCTTTTTCCCTGTCCAGCATCTGTTGGGCCTCCTGGACAATCATCACCTCGATACTGACGTTTCTTCCCACGGCTCGCTTGCGGAGGATTTTCATCCATTCCGGGCTGGTCCGGATCTGCCGCTGAAACAGGAGCAGGCGTTCCAGATCCTGATTGTACACAACCGTAGTATCCGGAACAAACAGCATATCGTTTTTCAATCCAATCATCCGGTAGATGTACGCTTTTCTCACCAGTTCCTTTCCTCGGGTGATTTCGATGGTATCCGTTGGCTGGATCACAGTAAACAGGTCGCCGTACAACTTCACCGGATCTTCATAGTCATCACTGAGCGTGATGAAATAGACATCCATTCCGACCGGCAAGTTCCCCCGTTCCTTGTTGATCCAGAAATATTTATGGATGCGGTTCAGGTCCCCGAGAGCATAGACTCTGTTCCCGGTTTTCCGGCCGATATAGTAATCGAAGTTGGCGGCCGGGAACCAACGGTAGGTAAATATGGGTGCCTGGGCATCGATCAGCAGCATTTCCCTGTCAAATTCCACAATGGAAGCAAACTTTTCCCCCAGCTGTCTCCAGCCATACATGTCGTGTGTAAGGTCCTTCCCTCCCTTCTTCGCAATCGGAAACCAACCCCAGCGGGTCTGCCCGACAGCCAGGGTCAGAACTATCACCAGCAGAAAGATAGCACTGGCAACAGGGAGTGGAAAAAGCTTCAAACGGTATCGGGTTTTACTGCGTTCCGAGAGCCAGGCGGCAGCGATCAGGATAAAGCCGAAATAGGCCGGCCCTGTCCAGTGCGGCAGCGTCTGTGCAAAGAGGGAGAAGATCAGAAATGTCGCCACAAGGGGAATTGAAATCCAGAGAATCAACCGGACGTACTTTTTATCCAGGAATCTCGTTCCCCGGTTCATGGCAATGAACGCTATGATGATCAATACTACGTTCACCGGGTTGTTATAGAACAACTGTCCAAGTACTTCCAGAAGGAAGTATACCGGATGGAACAACGGACCGCTTTCGGTGGTGGTTCTGGCACCGTGGAAGGTGAAGCTGATGAAATTGTTTTCGACGTTCCAGAAGATCACGGGAATAAAGAGCAGTATGGCCAGGATAAAAGCATACCAGGTCTCTTTTACCGTGAACCACTTCCGGTTATAGAACAGAATATAGAGGAACGCTCCCGAGAGCAGATATACCGAATGGTACTTTGACAACAGGGCCAATCCGGCTGTAATTCCTGCCAGGAAAAGGTAGTTCCGGCTTATTCTGCTGCATTCCTTATCGGGAAGGGAATGGAGCAGGAACCAGAGCGTAAGCAGCCAGAAGAGGCTCTGTGGCCCGTCGGGAAGGATCAGGAGACCGCAGAGAGCAAAACCGTAGAAAGAGCTTGAATAAAGGAATGCCGCGTACAAACCGGTGCGGGGATCTTTGATCAGGGAGCCAATGCGAAAGATGATCCAGGTGTTGACAGTCCCGAAAACAACAGCCGCCAGCCGGATAAAGAACTCATGGTCGAGCAGCAGATTGAGGGTAAAGATCTGGATAACCCATCCCACCATCGGTGGATGGTCGAAGTGGCTGATGTCGGGAAAGCAGGCGTACGTCCAGTAGTAAACCTCATCGTATCCGAACTCGAGAAATCCGGCGACAAATCCTCTGATTATTGCTGAAACAACCAGCAGGATCACCAGCACCTTTTGGATCCGTTGCTCTTCCTTCATCCCCGTGATTGTTTTCTGCGCCACCTGGTGGGGCGAACCTTGATTATCAACCAGAAGCCTACAAGTAGTGATCCAAGCGTCATGATCCGAAAAATCCAGGTCCGCTCCCAGTTGATGGAGGCGGTCAGTTTGTTGGATGGCGGATCCCCGTTATACCGGAACACCGGGTTCAGATAAAACACCGTCGGCGGGTGCTTATACAGGCTGAAAAAGGTGACCTCTGTACGAATATAAGAATCCTCGGGCTGAAGAAGGTACCACCCCGTATCAGTCAGGTACTGGATCTTCCTGGGGCTCCCTCCCTGCCCGATAAAGGTGAATTTCATAGCTATTGTATCTGTCTTTACCCAAAGGGTATCCTGGCGGACGGATACCTCCGTGATCTTCGGGATCCATTGCAGCCGTTCCTCTTTCTCTTTGAAGGTCTCATGCTCCCGCATGTAAATATCCGCACCGAACGCATTTCCCGATCTGAGGTTTTTCACGAGGTCATCGCTATTCCGGGTGGGTGAATTGATATAGGTACACCGGCGTCCTACTTCGTAAGGATCATAGATGTTGTGTCCGTCCTCGTCGCCCTGAATGTAGACCGGTCGTCCTGCCGAGAGCGCTGCATCCCATTGTTCAAAAGAGTTCCAGTTGTTATCAAGCACTCCGATCAGATCGTAGTTAGAGAGGTATCTCATATCCTCCAGAGAATATCCATTCTCCCAGTCGGGATGGGCGATGGTTACGATTTCACTGGTTGGCCGGAGCAGGTTAATGATGTGCTGTTTGTGGTTGATGTTCTGGATCAGGGAGTAATCGAGCCACAGGACCTTCTTCGCCCCGACCAGCATCTGGTGTTTCTTCCTGACGCCGAATCCATGTTCGTACACCGGAATGTAGTAGGGTGAATCTTTCTGGAATTCTGTGATATACTGATAGTGTGAGAGAGCTGCCACGTCGTAACCCAGCTTTCGGTATTGCTCATAGCACTCCTCTTCGGTACCCTCCCCGGCTGTGATTCCGGCCCATCGTCTGGTATGAAAATGAAGATTGGCCCGTCGCCAGTTTGCCGTGTCTATATCGTGGTAGGGATTGTACCACCGAGTCCCGGAGAAGGGCACCGGTTCCTGGAAGTCATAGACAGGAGCCAGGAAATAGATCACCGCTTCGATCAGCAGGAAGATGCCCAGAAGCCATAGGATTCCTTTGAAAAACAAGGTGAGAGTATATCGTACCGGGTTTACCACGTCAGTTTGAAGAGGATTTACAAAAGTAACACTTTCCGGTATAGAGAAACTAATTCACCATTTGTCAATACTGGTTTAACATGAAAACTAATCCAACAAAATAAATTTATCTTTCTCTTTTCCAGAATATTTTATATTTTAGCACCCTAACATGGCACGCGTATGATGGTCAGGCTTTTCGCTAAAAGACTGCTTGAAGTGGTCTAATGAACTACCCCGCCGCAAGCAGCGGGGTAGTTCATTTTTCTTCAACTGGTGGCACCTGAATTTCATGCCCTGGTAAAAGAAAAATATCGTCAACATATGGCCGGTCAGGAGGTCATGCCTTACGAATATGCAGTGGCCGCCAAAGATAAATTCTTCTCCATCATCGCGCATGACCTGAAAACCCCTTTTCAGGACTGCTCGGTTTGAGCGAAGTTATTTCCGATCCATCGGAAGAGCTAACGATGGAAGGGATGCGGAAATATGCAGGACGGCTCCACATCCTGTTGCGGAATCAGTACAACCTCCTCTCCAATGCCATCAAATTTACAGATAAAAAAGGGAGGATCAGGGTGTATGCCACCCCTTCCGGGAATCAGGTTGAGGTGGCAGTTGGAGACACCGGTCTGGGACTTATCCTTTGCAAGGAGTTCATTGAAAAACATGGAGGCACCATCCGTGCTGAGAGTGAACCAGGGAAGGGGACCACGTTCAGGTTTACGTTACCGGTAGGATCGTAGGTTCAAGATTCAAGGATCAAGGATAAAGGGTCGAAAGTGTGGCAATTCATGCGCAATCCATGTGCAATCCATGTGCAATTTCATGATTACTCCCCAGTATCAAACTCAAACTTCGGGGCTTTGGTCTTTTTTCCGTTGGTGCCGAAGTTGAATACGAATCCTGCGTAAAATACGCGCGCATCCCTGCGCCGTACCGACTCCTGCACCAGGACAGGCGTGTCGATGTCATTCTTATAGGCGCGGGAATTGAAGAGGTCGGAAACGGTGGCAATGACGGAGATCCTCCGTTTCCAGAAGTCCTGCCTGAATCCCAGGTTCACCACCCAGGTCGGAAGGCGGAATCCCTGAGGGGTCAGGCTCTTCGAGCGGTAATCAGCATTTACCTGAAAGAGCGTGGTCCTGGTGATATTGAACGAGGCATTGATCTTCGCATTCCAGGAGAAAGCCGCTTTGTTGCTGCTGTAACCGATAGCTGAGGCATCGATCTGGTTGTAAAAGCCGGAAGCGCTGAAGTTGATACTCGCCACTTTGGCGATCTGCCAGCTCCCGCTGAGATCAAGGCCGGCCGACTGGTCGGTGGAGAGGTTTTCCATGGTAGTAACCAGGATCGTATCCTGTAAACTGGAGGTCACCCGTGTGAAGCCATTGACTTTGTACCGGTAGAAAAGCGTGGGTACCATCGTGAAGCTTTTCAGACGGAGGGAGTAGCCGAATTCAATCGAATGGATATCCTCCGGTTTCAGATCCGGATTCCCTACCCTGATATTCCGGGGATCCCGGTACTCCGGGACCGGATTCATATCGTCCACATCCGGACGGTTAATCCGGCGGCTGTAATTGAGCTGCCATTCGTGCTTTCCCGAAACAATCCCCAGGTGGATGGTCGGATAGAGTGCAAAATAGTTACGCTTCGTAGTGGTATCGAGGGAACGGAAATTCAGGTTCAGCAAGGTCTCTTCTGCCCGCAATCCTCCCAGAACCCTGAACTTTTTCCATTCCCAGCTCACGGTAGCATAAAGTGCATGGGCTGTTTGCCTACCGTAAAACCGGGAACCTTTGTCGGGATCCGGAATCCATTGCATGGAAGCAGAGTCATAGCTTTCAACGGTTTCATCCCTGTCATTGATCTGCATGGTCCCTTCGTAACCCAGCTCCAGTGCGGCAGCTTCCCAAAGAGGACGACTGTATCCCAGGTTAAGATCGAATTCCTCATCAATATTCAGTGCCATGTTATGATCTTTCTCCTGCGGATACGCAGGAAAAGAATAGGTGGTGGTCCACGTGTCGTTCTCCCTTTCATCATCCCGCTGATATTCAAAATCAGCCCGCAGGAGATGTTCCTTCTCCTCGTCAAATACATGTTCATAGTACGCGTTCAGACCTATACTCTGTTCCGTCTCCTTCCCGTTTTGCACGCGCGTAAATTCCTCCGTCATAACCCGGCTGTTGTCCCTGTACTGGTTCCATGTTGAATCCCCCCGGCTTGATTCCCGGTAATTATAAGTCCCGGCGACCCCTGTGACATCTTTTTCACTGATGTGCCAATCGAACCCGAGTTGTCCGAGGTGGGAACTTCTCCACGAGATGCCCTCACCGTGTTGTTCAAGATAGGTGGACAGGGAGGTGGCGGTGTCGATGGTCTGCGAAGAGAGATCGCTGGTCCTGCGTCTGTAATCCTGCCGGTAGCCATAACTGTCGAACAGGTTGATCTTTCCGGAGTTGTAGTTGAGCTGCAGGTTGGCATTGAACCGACTGTTATTTCCGGCATTGGCTCCCACGATTCCGTTGAATCCCTTCTTCCGTTCCTTTTTCAGGATGATGTTGATGATGCCTCCGGTACCATCCGGTTTAAATTTTGCAGAGGGATTGGTAATGACCTCAATCCGCTCAACCAGCGAAGCCGGCATCTGTTCCAGGTTCGCGTTTCCCGTCATCACGGAGGGTCGTCCGTTGATCAGGATGTTGACTCCAGAGCCTCTCAACGAGATATTCCCGTCAATATCGACCGTTACTGAGGGAATTGTCTGCAACATATCTGTCACCGTGCCCGTCTGGGCCATGATGTCCTTCTGAACGTTGAACACCTTCCGGTCGATCTTTGTGATCATCATGGTTTTCTCCCCGGTCACCGTGACTTCATTCATCGTGACAGCCGACGGATCCAGAATAAGGTCTCCCAGATCCACCATGGATTTTTTCCGTGTGAGACAGACCGGACCAGTCCGGTTTTTTCCATAACCGATGAAACTGTACTCCAGGATAAACTCACCATAAGGGACATTATCCAAGCGGAAATAGCCATTGCTGTCGGAAACGATACCGGAAACCATCTTGCCGGTTACTGTATCCAGCAGGAGGATATTGGCATATTCGACCGGTTGCCGGGTATGCGCATCCAGTATCCGGCCCGTCACCACACCAGGATAGCGGGATTGCGACATCAGGGTGAGAGGGAATATACTCCATAGAAAAAGAGTTAGAACGAGGAGGGATAGTTTCATTGAGTATCTCAAATTTCGTCCGACAAAATTGCCAATTTTATCTTAGTTTTGGGAACTCAATAAAAAAGTTCCGATGAAACATCTATTTTCTCCTCGTCCCTCGTCCTTCCTCCTTCTTCCCATCACCCTGGTCCTCCTTGCGGCCACACTTCCCGCCCAGGATGTCGTGTTGCAATGGAGAGGCGCCGACCGCACCGGGTATTACCACGAATCGGGCCTGCTGCAAAGCTGGCCGGCTGAAGGTCCCGGCCTGCTGTGGGCATTCGACGGCCTTGGCAATGGTTACAGTTCGCCCGTGATCACCTCCGACCGGATCTTTATCACGGGGGAGACCGACACCGTGACCTACCTTTTTGCCCTGGACAGATCGGGGAAATACCTCTGGAAAGTGCCTGTCGGAAAAGAATGGACCATCAACTATCCGGGAGCCCGTTCCACTCCCACCGTTGTGGATGACCTGCTGTATGTTTCGACCGGCCTGGGAACCATAGCCTGCCTGGAGGCAAAAACCGGAACGAAAAAATGGTCTTACGAGATGCAGCAGGATTTTCATGCCCCACGGAACACCTTCGGATTCTCGGAGGGGTTACTGGTGGATGGCAATCTGGTTTTCTGCACTCCGGGGAGCCCCGATACCAACCTGGTGGCGCTGGACCGTTTTACCGGAAAGATCGAATGGATCAGCAAAGGGCTGGGCGAACATGCCGCCTATTGCTCTCCGTTGCTGATCCGATTGCCGGAACGCAACATCCTGGTCACTTTTACCGCCCATGCCCTGCTGGGCATCGATGCAACAGACGGGACCCTGCTGTGGTCCCATAAACAGGATGGCGAAGGAGATGTGCATGTGAACACTCCCTGGTTTGAGGATGGGTATATCTATTATATCACCGGCGACGGAAATGGGTCGGTGAAGCTGAAACTTTCGGCCGACGGTTCCGGCATCACGGAGGTGTGGAGAAATAAAGCGTGCGACAATACCATGGGGGCCTTCATCAAGCTGGGAGATTACATCTACACGGCCAGTTACGAGAAAAGACTCTGGTACATTCAGGATGCAACATCCGGACAGTTGACCGACTCCATTAAATTCGATAAAGGAAATACGATCTTCGCCGATGGAAGGTTGTACCTTTACAATGAACGGGGGTTGCTGGGCCTCTTCAAACCCGAAGGGCCGAAAATGGAACTGGTCAGTTCGTTTAAGGTCACATGGGGAACCAAAGCACACTATGCCCATCCGGTAATCTGCGACGGGATCCTGTATATCAGGCATGGGAATTCGTTACTAGCGTATAATATAAAAGAAGTGAGGTAGCGAGGTAGCGAGAAGCGAAATGGTGTTGCTTCACTGCGCTCGCAATGACAAGTGAAATGGAGAAATAGCGAAATACTATGAAAAAATCAATCGGTGTTACCGGGATCTTATTTTTCCTTACCTCATTCTGCCTGGCCCAGGAGTTAACGCTGGATGAGATCATGCAACGATACTATGTGGCCAATAACATGGAAAAATTGCAGGAGGTCAATACGATCATCATGACCGGGCTGCGGGTTCAGCAGGATATCATGCCGCTGAAGATCGTCCGCAAACGGCCGGATCTCTATTTGTTGGATTTTTATGTAGCCGACCTGAACGCCTTCCAGGCCTATGACGGGGAAACCGCTTGGGTAACATCACCATGGACGGGAAATGCTGCTCCTCAGGTACTCCAGGGATCCCGTGAGCGGGACATGAAATACCAGTCCGATTTTGATGGCATGCTCTACCGGTGGAAAGAAAAAGGCCATCTGCTGAAACTGGAGGGCATCGACACCCTGGATACCGGAGAGGCGTACAAGATCAGACTGATCCGTGCCGATAGCGCCATTCAGTACTATTTCATTGACCGGAAAGACTTCCTGCTGAAAAAACAACTCACTTACCGCACCTTCCGGGGAGAGGAGATCGCTATCGAAACGTATTTCAGGAATTACAGGGATGTGGATGGAATTCCCTTTGCTTTTCTATTGGAAACCTCTTACGCGGGCCGCTCCGTCAGCAATGAGATCGAAACCATCGAACTGAATGTACCGGTGGAGGATGACCTGTTCAGGATGCCACAATAAAAATTTGCATACTTTTGAGCCCAATCTGGTTAGGACCATCTGTATGGGAGAGAACCATAACAAGCTCTTATGGAGAAACGATAACGGATTCTTTTAGTGGAAGATCTCTTTTCTGATGTAGAAATCCTGAAGCATCACCTGACGAAAAGTGGAATTCCGTTTACTGATCAGGTTGTCAAAACGGAAGAAGCCTTTATCCGGGCTTTGCAATCTTTCATGCCTGATATCATACTTTCTGATTATGCGTTGCCGCAGTTCGACGGCCTGCAGGCACTCACCCTCAGGAATGAACTGGCCGCCGCAACACCTTTTATCCTTGTGACCGGCTCCACCAATGAAGAGATTGCCGTGAAATGCATGAAGGCCGGAGCCGACGATTACCTGATCAAGGATAACCTGAATCGTCTGGCCCCTGCAATCCTTACAGCCATTGAGAAAAAGAATGCTATCCGGGCACAGGCAGAGGCCGAGGAAGCATTGCGTAAAAGCGAAAACAAGTACAGGACAATTTTTGAAAACATCCGGGATGTCTATTATATAGTCGATCCCGCTGGATTGATCCGTGATATAAGCCCCTCCATTTTCAGGTGTTCGGGGTATACACCGGAGGAACTGATCGGGACCCCTGTACAGAATGTTTATTACAGCTTTGAAGACAGGCAGGAACTTCTTAAGAAATTGCAGGAAAAGGGAGAAGTGGTGGATTTTGATGTCAGGTTGGTAAAGAAAGATGGTCAGCTGAAATGGGGATCTCTGAATATGCACCTTCTTTTTGATGAGGATGGAAATCACATCGGAACTGAAGGTTCCTTGCGCGATATTACTGTCCGAAAGCGGGCCGAACAGGTCCAGAAAGTATTGTACAACATCTCAAACGCAGTAGCCACTACCGGGGATACCGGCAAAGGGATTCCCCCTGAAAAACTGAACATCATCTTTGAACGATTCAGGCAGGTAGAGGAAAACGAATACCACGAAGGAGACGGATTGGGACTCAGTATCTCCGAAGCGCTGGTCAAACTCCTGGGCGGGGAGATCCGGGTAGTATCCGAAGTGGGGAAGGGACAGGCTTTGAATGTTTGGAAGAGATCCGGAGCGGGGGCTATGACATGAAAATCATTGCACAAACAGCTTACGCCATGTTTGAAGAAAAGAAACGCTGTATGGAACTGGGGTGCGACGGGTACCTGGTCAAACCGTTTTCGAAAAAGGCCCTGTTCGACAGCATCGGAACCGTTTTCAAGGTTAGCTGATGACAAAAAGATCCATATCGGAAAGCCGCTTCTATGATTTGCTTCAGCCGGATGCCGGATGTCCGCCTGTCCGCTTGTCCGCTGGTCCGCTTGTCCGCTGGTCCGCTGGTCCCTTCTACCGCATCAGGTTCCCAAACGACAACCCGGCATAGAGTGTACGGGGCGTTCCGGGTCCGTAAATATACCCCGGGTCCCGGTCGATCCCGCGGTCGAAATCCTTCTGATAACTGTTCAGGATGTTTTTCATCCCCACATAAATCTGCAGGGAGGCTCCATTCAGGGGAATGGTATAGCTCATTTTAATGGACCAATCGAAAAAGTTCCCCGAGGTCCGTAGTTCACCTGCATCAGGATCTGCCTGGTTGGGCCCGAAATAAGGAACCAGCATTGGTCCGGTGTAATTCAGGGTGGAGGCAACAGAGGCATGCCGCAAGGGTTCCCAATCGAAGGTCAGGAATCCATAGATATCGGGAGTCCTGAAAAAACATTTCGTCTCAAATTCCTGAAGTGTATCGTACCGGCTCTGCTGCCAGGTAAAGCCCGAAGTAAGTGTGATGGTATGCACAGGAACCGCGTCTACCTGCAGGTTCATTCCATAGACATACGCTCCTTGGTCTGAATTCCGGCGGGTATAGATCACCGTTCCGGTGGAATCAGGTATCCCGTAATCCATGATAAAGGGATCCGTAAGCAAAGTATAAAAACCTTCCAAGGTAATATCTATTCCCTTTCCATCCCAGTTTTTCTGAACATTAAAAGAGGCCATTACGCTATGACTGGTTTCCTGTTTCAATCCCGGAGCATTTTCATGAATCACCCGGCGGGACCCGGATGTCTCCACATGCAGATCTTCATCGTAGAGTTGAGGGGTACGGTATCCCTGTGAATAACTGATCCGTCCCTGCAGGTTTTTCAGGATGTTGACAAGCAGACTCACACGCGGTATCCAAACTCCCCTTGCTTTCAGTCCTCCCTCTCCGGCGTGATCCGTTATCTCATAACGGTCATAACGCAATCCTGCTGAAGCGGTGAGGATATTCCATTTTTGCTCGTATTGCGCGAAAATCCCGATGGTATTGATTGACTGATCCGCCACCAGGGTACTGCCCGTATGCGGAACATCGACGATACTGTCTTCCACGATCACAGCATGTTCATAATCGGGATAGCCCAGATCCTGATCGTTCAGTGCACTGCCCTGATCCTCAATCCCTGTGGTCAGCGAAGAATGCTTGAATCTGGCCAGGTACTGGGCTCCGGCCACCCAGGTAAAGTTAGTGGTTGTGCCATATCCCTTCAACGATTTATTCGCCCCGTAGTAAGAATCACAGTGCACGTTCTGCCCTGAAACGTAAACCGAAAGCTGGTCCTGTTCCCGTAAGAATGTTTCTGACGACAATGCCCAGTTCAAGAGGGTATTCGTGGTCCCTTCGCAAATGTCGGCTTCGTGGGGCGGCAAAGTAAAGTCATTTCCTCCCCGCCGCTTTTCATGAATGATAAATAGATCCCCTGTCAGTTTGCTCCGGGTCCCAAACCGGTGAAAAAGCCGAGTGCCGGTAGTGAGGTTCCGGAGCTTTGGGATCTCGGAAAATCCGTCGTCATTGGCATCAAAAGGTTGCCTGTTCCTGAAAAATCCAAACAACGACATACCCGACTGGTGATCGTTGGAAATCATAGATCCATTTAGGGTGATGTTATAGTCGACAGCCGGCGGGCCTGTGTCTTTCAGCCCCAATCCGACGGAACCTGCTGACATCCCGAAGTCATAGGCATTCTTAACCGGATCATCCAGGATCAGGTTGATGGTCCCGGCTATGGCGTTACTTCCGTACAGGACCGATCCTCCTCCTTTGACCACTTCGATCCGCTTGATCATGGAAGCCGGGATTAATTCCAGACCGTACACAGAGGCTAAGCCACTGAAGACCGGACGGCCGTCAATCAGGATCTGGGAGTAAGGCCCTGCCATCCCGTTTATTCGGACCTGATTCAATCCGCAATTCTGACAATTATCTTCGGTGCGGATGCCCGGACAAAAATTGATGCCATCGTTCGCGGTAACCGATTGTGAAACCGAAAATAACTTCGGCGTGATCGTGTTCACGGAAACCACAGATTCCGTTCGGTTTCGTTCCGAACGGTCACCGGTTACGACCACCTCTTGCAGTCCCAATGCATCTTCCTGCAACATGAAGTTGACCTCCAGAGTCTGACCCGCTTCCAATGTCACCTC
Source organism: Bacteroidota bacterium (assembly GCA_007280875.1). Taxonomy (GTDB): domain Bacteria; phylum Bacteroidota; class Bacteroidia; order Bacteroidales; family FEN-979; genus QYOJ01. The sequence continues at coordinate 2,549 of QYQJ01000025.1, read as the reverse complement.
TTTTTCCTGCGGTGCATATCCGATCATCTGTGCCCGAAGAACATGTTCCCCGGCGGTAAGATTGACCAATTGATAATGGCCGGTTTCGTCGGTAGTGGTTCCTGTATTTGTTCCTTTTAAAATGATGCTGACAAAAGGCAGGTGATGGTCTCTACATTTCACATGGCCGATAATGTTGGCATCGGTTTTGGTATTCTGGCTGATCCCTGACAGGTTAAATCCGATCAGCGCAAGCAGTATTATGATTTGTTTTTTCATTGAAAACTTCTGATTTTTCTTTGCGTTCTTCGTGTTTTTGCGTCTTCGCGGTTTACGTCTTGTGCAGTAAGACTCTCACCGCTAAGGCGCTAAGACGCGAAGGGTTATTTCCATTTAATCGCACTGCGAACCGAACTGATCAACGATTCCTGTGAGTCAGTTCGTGCCCGCACTATCCAACCGGTGCAGGCGGAGGGCGGGTGACAGGCAAGCCGGCTGAGACCCGGAAAGGAAGCCGGATCATTTCTATCCGGTCGATGATTTTATTAAATACCAGGGGAAGCACCAGCAAACAACTGAATCCGGCAAATAACAACTGGATTTGATCCAGGAAAAAAAGTTCGGCCGAAGTGTGTTTGTGGTTTTTAAATGGTTGCGTGTCGTGAGATTTATCATACGGATGCGCATGCGAAATGATCTCACCATCCATAACCTTATGCGAATGGTAAAAAAATATGTTATTCGCAATGAGTCCCAGGATCGCGATCAGGAGCAGGATCCCAATAAATCTTTTTGATATTTTTTCAACTATACCCGGCATCACAAGCAAAAGCAAGTAGAAAAAGGAAAAAAATTCACAACTTTTTATTCACCCTGTGACAATTTTCTCAATAATCAAAGCAATATACCCACTTTCCCCGATGTTCCCTGAATTTTGACCAATCTCAAAAATATTCAATGAGTTGCAAAAGGATTTCAATTCCTGATAATTTCCTTTACCCTTCTCAGCCGAAATATGGATCTGAAGATCACGGACAAATGTAAATTCCCCTGTGTTCAATCCTTTCGGGACAATGGCGTCAACGTGATATCCCGGCGCCTGTAAAGCTTTATCGGAAAGCAAGGGTTGATACAAGTGATAATCGAACCACGCGTTATTTAAAATTTTGATGCCATCACTATGATACTTCAGGTTTTCCGGATATTGGTCTGAATCAATTATTTGTTTGAATTCATTGAGTATCTGTTCAATATCTTGTAAAGCGTTCCCCGTTTCATCAGTTGTAACAATTTCCAGCTCATACCCTGTATCCTCCAGTAACCTGTCTGTTTTTTCCAACTTCTTGCTCTGCAATAGCTTTGATGTGTATATCCGGTGGTGACGTTGGTAAAATGAATCGATGTATTTCTTGATCAGGTTGAACGTAAGCTTTTCAACTTTGTCAATATCGTTGCATGAGGAAATATGAAACTCTTTATCAAGAATTATGGAATACCGGCAGTTCTTGATTATCCCTGCTAATTTTTCACGTGGAATGATCAGATTATAGTACTGCTTAAGCATTTTGTACTCAAGCAAACCCAGATAAATCCTGTTCAGATTGATCACCGGCAGGTATTTCTCCAATGATTGGATCTCAACTGTCGGAAGAGCACCTGTCTGAATCCCTGATGATGAGGAAATAAGTCGTTTTGTCGAATAGTTTAATTCAATATCAATTTCATCGTCAGGTACTAGTTCAAATAAGGCCGCGTCATGAAAGGGAGAGATCTCCGATGTTGCTTCGAGGGTAATCAAATTCAATTCTTCTATCGTCATATTCCCCTCGGTAAACAATTTAGTTGGAACAGAGATCCTCTCTTTTTGTACGTTGATCCCCTCTTTTTCAAGGTCATCTTTGAAACGCCGCATATAATCGGCGTTCAATCCGAAAATATTGAGGGTTTCCATGACTCTGATGTTCGCCGGGCCATCGTCTGTGGTTCGTTTCAATGACCATTCCCGTCCCTTTAACCTGACACCACGGCCGAATAACTGAATGATCTGCGATCCTTCAGCCCGTCCAAAGTTTATCAATCCCATGGCCGATACCCGGTAACTATTCCATCCCTCAATGAATTTACGTGCGCCGATCAGGATATTCACCGGTTTTTCCGTCCTGGCAGGCAATGCATCGAATAAGGAATTGTTCAGTACATCGGTTTCAAACCGGAATTCTTCTTTCATACTTGTCTTAAAAGCGCCGACATCGCCAATATTGATCAGGCCAAAATAGAAATCTGAATTATGCACTTTCAAAGCAATTTCTCCCTGGGAGTTTCTTAGCGTATAAAGTTCGATTTGACCGCTGACATCGCTGTTAAAAACAAGCTTTACGATGAAACGATAGAGCTCAACAGGTGTTTTGCATGTATCAAACAGGTATCCGAATTTGAATTTATAGTCGCTCGAGAAAATGGAATTCTCTCTGATAATTTCCTCCAAATAATTTATGTATTTTTTCTTAGTACATGACAATTTTTTATCTATCTGATATTCAATATATTATGTTAATAACTTGGTCATAAGT
>QYQJ01000052.1 GCA_007280875.1 Bacteroidota bacterium | reverse complement strand
ATACTATATTTATAATCGATTTCAATAACCATGAAATGAAAAATATTTTTAGCCTAATTATTTTATTATTTTTTGCGATGCCAGTATTTCCTCAATGGACATGGCAAAATCCGTTGCCTCAGGGGAATTACTTAAAAAGTGTAAGATTAATTAATGCTAACACGGGATATGCTGTCGGGGATTATGGCACCATCATTAAAAAATCCGATGGGGGATTAAGTTGGGAAGTACTGAATTGGGGTGATCCAACTTTTTATTATTCTGTTTATTTTACTGATGTTTCAACTGGGTTCGCAGTGGGAGATGATGGCACGATTTTAAAAACAACAAACGAAGGGATCACTTGGACAAGTCAGAACTCAGGTGTAACAAATAAGTTGACTTCCGTTTTCTTTCCAAATGAAACCATAGGTTATGTAGCAGGCGAAGGAGGGGTGATCCTGAAAACTACTGACGGAGGAAATTCTTGGATCTCTCAATCTTCGAATTATACAGGCAGATTAAATGCCATTCATTTTGTCGATCCCGATATTGGGTATATTGTTGGTGGGCAGGGAAAAATATTAAAAACATCAAATGGTGGGGCCTCCTGGATCTTTCAGAATTCCGGAGTAACGGATGAAATTTCTTGTGTGTTTTTTATTGATGCTAATATTGGATTTGCAGTAGGCAAATATATTGGACTGTTAAAAACTTCAAACGGAGGTGATGTCTGGTCATATCAACATATACCTGGTATCCATCATTTATCTATTGTTTTGTTTACAGATGATTCTACTGGATACGTTTATGGGGGTGGTTTGTTCGCAAAGACCTTTGATCAAGGAGAAAATTGGATCATTCAAGATCCGGGCATAATACAAGTGATGGCTTCGTTTCATTTTGCAGACAACATGGGGATAGCGGTGGGTGCTAAAGGGACAATAATTAAGACCATCAACGGAGGAGAAACTTGGACAACAATGAGTCGGGGAACATTAGAATATTTGCTTTCTGTCTATTTCACAAATGCAAATACCGGCTATGTATTTGGTAATTTCGGGTGCATTTTAAAAACTAGTAACGGGGGTGATGACTGGATAACCGTGAATTCTGGAACAAATGCTCATCTACATTCTGGTTTTTCCCCTTCTCCTGATATTGGTTATGCTGTGGGTTTCAATGGGATTGTATTAAAGACAACTGACGCAGGTTCGAATTGGATTGACCTAAATACTGGGTTGTACAGGGAATTAAATTCTGTCTTCTTTTTGGATACAAACATTGGATTCGCTGTTGGGTGGGATGGTACTATCCAAAAAACCATTGATGGAGGCTCTTCTTGGGAACTTCAAAATTCCGGCACAGAAGTTTTGGAATCAGTATTTTTTATTGACGAACAAACAGGTTTTGTTGGTGGTTGGTATGGTATGTTTCTCCAAACAACAGACGGAGGACTTACGTGGACTAGCCGGGATGTTGGAACCTTAGATAAGATTTATTCTATCTACTTCCCTGTTCCGGATACAGGGTACGCAGCGGGAGGTCTTGTATATGGAAGTGGAACTATCTTGAAAACCACTAACAGAGGAGTTGATTGGTCAGTACAAGTACTTGAAAACACAAACGTCTTTTATTCCATATTTTTTACAGATCCAAACAATGGCTATGCAGTAGGAGAAGATGGCGCATTTGTAAAAACCGATAATGGCGGCGAGAGTTGGACCTATGCAAAGGTTGGTACTTCAAATTTTCTGAAATCAACCTATTTTACAGATAATAACACAGGATATGCGGTTGGCTGCAACGGGATTATTTTGAAAACAATAGATGGCGGTACTTCTTTTATTGAAGATGTCTCAAAATCCAAATCCATGTATTGTGTATTTCCTAATCCTTCTACAAATAAATTCTTTATCAAAGGGCTTGGAATCTATAAAGAACAAACCTTTATCAACATTTTTACCATCTCTGGAAGACGAGTACTTGATCAACAGTTTGCTAATAAGACCCTAATCGAGATTGATGCTAGCAACTTAAACCCGGGGATTTATCTTGTAAAAATTCAAAATCGATATGGAAGTGATTGTAAAAAAATTGTTATTCAATAACTTCTTACACCTTCCTCACCCTCACCATCCTCCGCTCCGCTAGTTTCCGATCCATCGCCACATACCGTAGAGCATCGATGGCATGATTGAATTTATCAACGGGCTGGTTCGATGCATTGCCCAGGGAGTCTTCTTTCCATTTGTAGTTCTTAAGCTCCCTGATCAGATTTAGGGACCGTTTGGTCACTTTGATCCGGAATCGTTTTAGAATATCTATTCCGGTAATAATGCTATTTGGCCCTTTGAATGTCGGCCTGACGTTGTACCCCTCTTTCCGGATCTCATAGATGTTTTGTGGGTGATTGTCAGCGACGATTTCATCTCCTTTCCTGATTCCTTGTTCCGGAAGAGCTTGTAGGATATCATGGGTGGTCATGCCCCGACTGTATACCAGTTCGTCTGCCCAGATATCTCCGCCCTGCATCCCGACTTTCACAATCACAGTGGGATCATTGGTAAACCCGAAATCCATCCCATAGGAGACCCAGTCACAATTCTCCGGAAACGTCTCTGTTACTTCCCAGTTAGTGAATACCAGCCCTCTGATCTGACCGATTTCACCCATGCCATAGATTCGCCAGTAATTCTCATCAACGGACTTTAGGTTCTCGATCTCCTTGACAACCTCTTCCGGCAGGAATTGGATGTTGTCCAGGTAGGTTGAGTGGATAAAGGTGCAGTCTTCCCTGGGGATGACGAGTTCATAGATCCAGTGTTCATCCATCGAGGGATTGTAGTCAATGAAGATCTGCTTCTCGGTTCGCATTGAAAGTTGTATCCAATCCTCCAGTGAGAGTTCATTGGCTTCGTTTAGAAAAAGGTAGGTCCGTTTGGCTCCTCGTTTTTTCTGTGGTTGGTCCAGACTCATAAACTCAACCAGGTTGTCATTGAGCATATAGGTATTTTCTGTCTTATTGTGGTTCCGCTGATCGTACAGGTCATGCGTCCTTAGGATATCAAAAAAGTCCCGCATAGCGGTGGCCCGTAGGGCTGGCATGCTCTTCCTCACAATCGAAAACACCTGGTTCCGCTCTTCAAATGCCTTGACCAGGATAAGCAATTGCAATATCGAATAGGTCTTCCCCGACCGGCTTCCACCCTGATTCACCACGATCTTGGTAGTTGCTCGAAAATTCCTCTCAAACACCACCGATACCGGTACCCTTTTCTCCATCAGAATAATTCAAAATTTATTGTTCGTTATTCGTTATTCTTTCCCCTCCCTTTGTGGGGAGGGGCCGGGGGTGGGGTAGAAGAGCCAATCACCTCAAAGGTTATTTTTGTAACCTGTTCTTCATTGGCGTCGACTTCCAGATGCGTCCTCTGCAGCTTCGGCCGAATGTACTCCTGCAACGCTGCCCATAGATCCACCCTTTCCTTGGGTTTCATCTTTAACAGGTCCTCCTCCAGTGTTTCATCTATCAACTCCAACACTTTCTCAATCCGCTCCTTCTGTTCCGACGTAACTTTATTCTTTGCTCCCTTGGGTTTCCCCGGGTTTCCAGATACAAATTGTCCCTTTGTGTTTCTTGCTTTCATAGGATTAGATTTTTCTATCAAAAAGTTCCGTATTTGACCGTATTTTACGGTACATCAACACATTGTCATTGCGAGGAGCCGAAGCTACGAGCGAAGCAAAGTAGGTAGCGACGAAGCAACCTCGTCCCGCCTACGATACACAAGTTTCTCAATTGCGCTTACACTTATGTTGTACTCCACACTCAAATCCAGCTTGATGTCAATATAGGTGCGTCCTGTTTTGGCATATTTGAAGTAGAGTGCCCGTACCAACCACTTTTTGGCAGATCCTGTTGGCAGTAAGCCCATCCTAACCAGGTTTTCAATTTCCAACCCGAAATTTTCCCGGATATCCTCAATTATTTTTTGTTCGTGTTTCGTCATTTTTCATCTGTTTTTCGTCTAATGCACTACGCAACATACTAATATACAACAAATTGCCAAAACGTACGACGTTTTTGATTACCTCTCGGATACTTTTGTTCCGTTTCGCACTGTTTTGTCATGAAAATATTCTCGACTCCTCCGATTCCCTTCTCTGTTTCCCAGGTCGATGAGTCCTTGGGGATCCTCCACCGGGTGGTGGTGGCCCAGTCCGGCAAGGTGAAGTCCTATTTTGAGATGATCGATACGACCACGCTTGCCCAGATTGAATCCCTTGGCAATGCCCGGGAAAAAGGAGTGAAGGCGCGCTTTGGCCATCCCAATATGTGTAGTTCTTCGTTTGGGACCTATATCGGCCGTTTTCGAAATTTTATAATGGAGGGGGATTCAGTCTGTGCAGACCTCCATCTGGATGAGATCTGCAAGGACTCTCCGTCAGGTAATCTCTATGACTACATCATCAAAATGGCGAAGAATAATCCGGATATGTTCGGGGCTTCCATTGCGTTTGTGCCTGGGAAACCGGAAGCTACGGATGCCGAGTTTCCTTCCACGCGTATTGAAGAGCTACTGGCCACCGACCTGGTCGATGACCCGGCGGCAACCAACTCACTGTTTGCAGTGGATGCCTTTGCCTACCAGGCAACTGCGTTTCTGGATGCCAATCCGGCGATTGTTTCTCTCATTGCATCCAAGCCTGAAACCATCATAGAATTCATGTTGAAATACTATTCAAACAACGATATCATGAAAAAGGAAATGTTCCAGCGTTTGCGCAACCTGTTCAATGCCGGCGAGGTTTCTTCAGAGAGTGTCTCTGCTGAGGTGACTGAGTTGGAGAAGAGGTTTGATGAATCCTCCACAGCAATCGGAGAAATTTATGCTGATGTTCTGGAGAAGGTTCGCAAAAACCCACTTGCTGTCTGGAAGTTCGATTTTGTGGCTGAAACGCCGGCTTCTTCCGATTCTGTTCTGGCTGCCATTGAGGTTACAGCCGATCTCTCCCTGGAAAAAATGTTTGAGGATCTCCGGATCCTGGTCTTCGGTCAGCAGGCCCATATCTCCAATATCATGGAGTATTACAACTCAGTAATCGACCGGCTTCAATTGGATCACCAGTCCGAAGCTAAAGGGCTGAATCAAACCATCACCGATCACCAGAACGAAGCCTACACACTGAATCAACGGATCCTGGAACAGGATCAGCAACTCACAAGCCTCAACGAGCAGATCACCTCCCTTCAGACCCAGATCTCGACGTTGCAGGACCGGCTGAAAGCAGCTCCCACTACCGTCGAATCAATTGACCCCAAGCTCTCTATCTCCAAACCTGAAGAATCCTACGGTAAAAAGCTTTTATCTCAAATGCCAACCCAACTCAAAGAAAAGTTAGAGACAAAGCAGTGTCATTGCGAATCCCGCTCCGCGGGATGAGGCAACCTCCTTGAGAACTAACATTATTAACTGAACAAAAACCCACCGCCATATGACAAACATCTTCGCCCACACCATCTCTCCCTCCTTCACCAAGGAAAATATCCGCGAGTTCTTCCTCACTCCCTTTTTCATGGGGGAGGATATCCGGGGGGCTATAACGGTCCGTACCGATATCAAAGGAACCGAAAAGCTCAACATGATCTCTCGGCCCAATTTCATTACCAAGCCGAAGGTGGCATCTGGTTTTAACCCTATTGGTGAGTTTACGCTCACCCATCCATCGATCACGGTTCACCCGATGGCGATGGAGTTCGAGCAGAATGCCCGGGCGTTCTGGGGCTCTATCCTGGAGCAGTTGCTTGCTTCGGGGTATAAGGAGGACGATATCGAGCAGATGAAGGAGCCGGATGTCTGGAATAAGATCATGCTGCCCATTGTGGCGCAGGCAGGACAGCAGGACCTGATCCGGCAGATGTTCTTTTCGGATCCGGCAAAGGAGCGGTTTGAGAATGGTGTTCCAATCGGTACGCTGGATGATGATTTTTCCGGGTATACGGGATTTATGACACATTTCCTGAATGATCTCTACACGGGGATTATCCCTTCGGCTCAGCATGTGAAGATTGCTACGTCGGTAACAGGGGTGAAGGCGGAGAAAACACTGACCTATGCGGCAAACAGTGATTCAATGATCACGGTATCTATCAATGGAGTGGAATATTCGCAGATGTATGCTACCAGCTCTGCAGCTACGGCAGCTGCCTGGCTGGTGTCACACAAAGCGGTTATTGAGGCTCGCGGAGGGCTTAATGGGGTGGTGGTGACCAATCCTTCGGGTGGCCAGATTAAGGTGGTGAGTAAATACTACGGTCAGGATTTTTCTTTCCAGGCCTATTCTGATGGGAATGGCCAGTTTAACCTGACGGGAGAGGTCCTTCCTGTGAAACCTGGCCCGATGGCTGCGGATGAGGCGGATGCTACGTTGGAGGCGATGATCGATGCGGCTCGTCCGGAGATGCATGAGTTTCCGCTGGTGTTTATGGTAACTCGCTCGATTTGGCGGAACCTGGTCCATTCGATTAAACGGAAAACGGGGGATCTTCCAATCACTATGTTATTGAATGGGATGAATGTGCCTTCCTATGAGGGGTATCCGGTGCTGATCAGGCCCGACTGGGATACCTGGATCGCCGGGTACCACAATGGGATCCATCCGCACCGGGCGATCTTCACCACCCAAAAGAACCTGATTTTCGGCACCGATGGGATGATGGATCACGAAGATATTGAAACCTGGTACAATCCCGACCTCCAGATGCGCCGCTACCGGGTGCAATACAAGGCCCAAACCGCCTACCTCCACCCGGAACTCATTGTCCTTGCAGGCTTTGGCGACTAAATATAGTTAACGACAACGAAATGTCATTGCGAGGAGGTGCGTCTTCGGCGCACCGACGAAGCAACCTCAAAAGGAACAACGAAAGCAAACATGAAACCCTCCACCCGCTTTTTTGAGTTCAACTACTCTCCCGTCCTCAACCTCTTCGATTCCGACGTGGTGGATCTCCGCGTGAACTACAAGGATTTTGTGCCGTTCGGGGAGGATAATAATCTTCCTCGTCAGTTGATAAAACTTGCCAGGGAAGTGCCTGTGCATCGGGCCATCCTGAACTCCAAGACAAGCTATATCGTGGGTCAGGGTATTCAATCTTCAGATACAGTTACCTCCACATTTCTTGATCAGCCCAATAATCATAAGGAGCCTTTCTCAACCATCCTTAAAAGGTTGGTTTTCGATTACCTGACATTCGGAAATTGTTACTACGAGTTGGTCTCTAATCGAAACCGCGACTTTGTCTACATCTATCACCAGGATGCTACGAGGGTCCGTCGCCATGTAGATGGTAAACAGGCGCTGATTCATCCGAACTGGCAAAAATTCAAGGGGAAATCGGATAAGTACTTGGAGCTGGTGGCTCTATTTCCTGATCGTACAAAGGGGAAGGATGGCCTTTATCACTCCATGATCCAGTTGAAGGATTACGAACCGGAGTTCTGGTATTATGGGATTCCTGGCTATTATGCAGGGGTGCGTAATATCATCATTACGGGGCTGACCAACATCTGGAACCAGTCGCGGTTAGAGTCTTCGTTTGCCTCGGCTGGTTTGCTGATCATCCCCGGAGTCAATACCGATGAAGCGGCCGAGGAGCTGGATAAGCTGTTCAATGAGTACAAAGGAGCGCTCGGATCTAAAGCTAACGAGATCATTATTCAATATCTCTCCGATCTGGGTCCAGGCATCAGCGCCCAGGAGGCCAAATTCATTGCTTTTGCAAAGAGCGAAGAGGGAAACTGGCTCGACCTCCACCTGCAGTCTGAGATCTCTTTGATCACAATCCACAACTGGTTCAAAACACTGACTCCCTATTCAAACGAAAAAGGGACCTACGAGAGTTCCCGGATCCTCAACGAATACGAGATCGCCATGTCCACGGTAATCCAGCCCATCCAGGAGTTTTTCCTGCGCTCTTTTCAGCAATCCCTGCAGGCTTACAACCTCGATTTAAAGGATTTTGAGTTCATCAACAAGCCACCGGTAAGCCGCATCAATCCGATGAAATACGTCTGGGAAGTCCGCCGCGACTCCGGCCTCGACTATGATCCAAACGATCCCGCGCAAAAGCTCTTGGTTCTGCAGTTAAGAAACATCTACCCATCTAACGAAGAGTTAAACATATAAACAATAGTTAGTTTTCAATTGTCAATTGTCAATTTTCAATTATGTCTCTCATCTCACCACAAGAAGTAATCCAACTAGCCTACATCACCGAGCTCGACCCTTCTATGATCAAATCCGAGGTGATCCATACTTGCGAACTCAAATACATCAAACCCATCCTTTCTCCTCCTCTCTATGAAGACGTGATCTCCAACATTCCTCATTACTCATTCCTCATTTCTGATTACATCCAGCCCTGTTTAGCTTTTTACGTCAAATATTCGATTATGAACCAGCAATTATTGGAAACCAGTCAGTACACCCCGGGCTCCGATCCAAACCTTTCGCCTGTATTGGTCGAGGTCTCAACCGTCGTTCAGCTTCCCGGCCAGCATCGCAGGGATGCCTTGCGAGAAGTCCTGGTCATCGCAAGATACTGGGAAACCTTGCTCTACGAATACGTCATCACCCAAAACTACTCGCTCTATGAGCGACCGCCAGCCAGAATTGTTGCAGGCTTCAGAATCTCTAAAAACTGAACAACATGTCAACGATCCAAAATAAATTCTTTATTCCTCATTCCTCATTCCCAATTCCTCATTAATATGTCTGTTGCAAGAAGAATGCTCCAGCTCAACCTGAACATCGCCAACGGCAACGCTGTTACCCCGGCCGTTCAGGTTCCCAATGGTGCCAGCAAAGTCACCATCCAATTCACGTATTCAAACCTTGATGCAGAGGTATCTGTATCGATGCATCAAAGCCTTGATGGCGGCAATTTTGATCTCTGTCGAAATGAAAGCGACGAACCGGTTTCAATAATCCTCGATCCCACTGCTACCTCCATGACCCTCAACATCACTGACCTCCTCACTACCTGGTTCCGCTTCTCCATCGATGTCCAAACGGCAACTGAAGGAATCATAGAAAAGATCTATGT